>NZ_JBIWEL010000024.1:8272-108429 GCF_044762525.1 Pseudomonas sp. NPDC096950
AGTTACGCACGTGCCCCATGTGTAGCTTGCCGCTGGGGTAAGGGAACATCGACAGGCAGTAGAAAGTCTCCTTGCCTGGCTGTTCACTGACTTCAAAGGACTTTTGCTCGTCCCAGAACGACTGGGCGGCGGCTTCGATTTCACGGGGCTGATATTGTTCGTGCATGGCTACTTTTGAACTGAATAGGGGTGGCCTAATCCTCTTCAATGCAACGCCGGACGATGATCACGCCAAATTGGCGTTTCGGTGTCCAGGCGAGCTGGAAGTGGAGTTACAGGAAGCGCCGTAGCATACATGACCGCACTCTATCGAGGGAAACCCTGATTACAGGCGCAAGGTCCCTCAAAACCCGCCGCGAGGGCCGTTGGTCGCTGGGTTCAGCCGGTTTGTTCATGGAAGCTAAGCTCCTAATTGGGGAGTGAGTCTTATCTTCAATGAGGTGAGGGATGGTTGAGTCACAACGTAAAGTTACAAAACCGGAGCTGTATGAACGACTGATCGATCGTCTGGGGATGGCCCTGGACGCGGCGAAAACCGCTGGTCGGTTGCGTGATGAACGTCCCCTGGAGCTGGAATTGCGTGGCCTGAGCCCCGCAGAGTTTGCACTGGTCAAGGCGTATCTGGATCGCAGTGAACGTGAAACACACGGATGCTTGTCAGAAGCAGTGAAGCAACTCGACGCACCACGTTCGGCCAAGATCATCTGGCTCAAGGACAAAACACCCGGCAGGGACGCGGTAAAGGTCCGGTCTCTGCAATTCAAGTAAGGGCACTTGAAGCCATGACACATGGTTTTTTGAAGCATAGTCCTTCCGTATTAGTTGTCGCATTGCGTCAACCCACTTAGGCTTCGGGCATCTCTGGAGATGCTCGATGCCTTTTCGTTACTTCGTAAAACAACTTCTGTTGCCACCCGGCATTCTTCTGCTGTTGCTGGCGCTTGCCTGGTGGTTGCGCCGCTCACGGCCGCGACTGGCCGGACTGTGCTTTGCACTGGGGCTTGGCGGGTTCTGGCTGATGAGCCTGCCAGTGGTGGTGCAATGGAGCGCCAAGGCGCTGGAGCGAGAGCCGCCGCTGGCTCTGGATGAATGGGCGACCCTGAGCCAGCGCGCGGATGCGATCGTGGTGCTGGGGTCGGGACGTGAGCGGGGCGACTCCGCCTGGGGCGCCGACCAGCCGACCGGCATCGGCCTGGAGCGTCAGCGCTATGCCGCGCGACTGGCCAAGGCCTCCGGATTGCCGATCCTGACCACGGGCGGCCTGCATTACGGCACACCACCATCGGAAGCCAAATTGATGGCAGATTCATTACTCGATGATTTCGGCGTGACTGTGCGTTGGCAGGAAGGGCTTAGCCGCACGACCTGGGAGAATGCGCAGCTCACCGCCAAGGTGTTGCTGCCGGAAGGGATCAAGCGTGTGGTCGTGGTGACTCACGCCTCGCATATGCCGCGGGCAGTCTGGAGTTTCAAGAAGGCGGGGTTTGAAGTGGTGCCCGCACCGGTTGGGTTTCTGGGCGCGGACAATGCCCGGCCGCTGGGCGGCTGGATGCCGGAGTTCAAGTCGATCTGGCAGAGCGGGCAGTTGATGAATGAGGCGGTGGGGCAGATCGGGTATTCGCTGTTCTACCGGGGTGAGGCGGGCGCAGATTGATGCGGTGCCTGTGATGTTGCCTTCGCGAGCAAGCCCGCTCCCACACTGGACCGCATTTCAATGAAAGAACGCGGTCATCTGTGGGAGCGGGCTTGCTCGCGAAGCTTCTAAACGGTTTTCGCCATCCGACTGGCGATCAACGCCCAGCCAAACAACAACACGCACACAATGATCAGCGGCCACGAACGCCATTCCAGATACGGCGTCAGGTTGTGCATCGGCACCACTTCACCATAAAGGATGCCGCGTTCGAACTGCGGAATCTGTGCCGTGATCTGCCCGAACGGGTTGATCAGACCGGTCACGCCATTGTTGGTGGCGCGGATCATCCAGCGGCCAGCCTCAAGCGCGCGCATCTGCGCCATCTGCAAATGTTGCAGCGGGCCGATGGATTTGCCGAACCAGGTGTCGTTGCTGATGGTCAGGAGCAAATCGCTGCGGGCGGCCAGGCTGGCAGCGAATTCCGGGTAGACCACTTCATAGCAAATGAACGGTGCAATCTGATAACCCTTGGCTTGCAGCATGGCCTGATCGGCCGGTCCGCGAGCAAAGTCCGACATCGGCAAATCGAAGAACGCAATCAACCCGCGCAACACGTCCTGCAACGGAACGTACTCGCCGAACGGCACCAGTTTCTGCTTGAGGTAAGTGCCATCGCCTTCACCGACCACGGTGATGCCATTGAAGAAACGCCGCTCATGGCGGACTTCCTGGCGAATCGGCACGCCGGTAATCAGCGCAGTCTTACGCTCGGCGGCGAAGTTTCCCATCATGCTCAGGTAGCCCTCTGCGGACTCCTTGAGCACCGGCACTGCGGTTTCCGGCCAGATCAGCAGATCGACGCGCTTGGAACTCAAGCTCATGTCGCGGTACAGCGCCAGCTGCGCGTTGAGCTGCGCCGGGTCCCACTTCATGCTTTGTTCGATATTGCCCTGGATCGCCGCGACACTCAGGGCCGGGCCGGCCGGACTGGTCCAGGCATGCTCTTTGAGCAACAGGCCCGCCACCCATGGCCCGGCCAACAACACCACGCCGGCCGCAATAAAGCCTTTGCGGCCTGTGCGAATCAGCCGTGGCGCGTTCCAGATCAACGCTGCCGTCAGGGCCAGAACGAAGGAAATCAGCCACATCCCGCCAACCGGCGCGAGCCCGGCCAACGGGCCGTTGAGCTGGCTGTAACCGGAGTAGAGCCACGGGAAACCGGTAAGAAACCAGCCGCGAAACGCTTCCTGGCCGACCCACAACGCCGCAAACGCCAAAGCATCGGCCAGCGGCGCTTCGTTGCGGCGCAACCAGCGCGCCCAGATCCAGGCGGGCAGGGCGAAGAACCAGGCAATCGCGGCGGTGAAGATCAGCATCAGGAAACCGGCCAACAGCACCGAAGCGCCGCCGAAGTTGTGAATGCTGTAGTAGATCCAACTGGTGCCGGCACCAAACAGGCCGAAACCGAAGCACCAGCCACGGCCCAACGCCTGACGAGGGCTCAGTTCGCGCAAACCCGCATAAAAGAAACCGACCGCCAGCAACGCCAGCGGCCAGATATCGTACGGCGCCAACGCCAGGGTGGTGATTGCACCGGCCACCACGGCCAGCAGATTACCGGGCCAGCCGGGGCGGGTCAGACGATGCATTTCAATCCTTAGGAATTACCGGGCAATTGGAGTCAGGCGCAGCAAGTGAATCCGACGGCTGTCGGCATTCAAGATACGGAAACGATACGGGCCGATTTCAGTGATTTCGTTACGTTTTGGCAAGTGCCCGAACGCGCTCATCACCAGGCCACCCACCGTGTCGAACTCGTCGTCGGAGAACTCGCTGTCGAAGAACTCGTTGAAGTTCTCGATCGGCGTCAGCGCCTTGATCAGGAAGTCACCGCTGGGCAGTGGCTTGATGTAGCTGTCTTCTTCAACGTCATGCTCGTCTTCGATGTCGCCGACGATTTGTTCCAGCACGTCTTCGATGGTCACCAGACCGGCCACGCCGCCGTATTCGTCGATGACGATGGCCATGTGGTTGTGGTTGGCGCGGAACTCGCGCAGCAGCACATTCAGGCGCTTGGACTCCGGCACAAAAGTGGCCGGGCGCAGCAGGTCCTTGATGTTGAAGCTGTCGCCGTTCTCCTTGAGGATCAACGGCAGCAAGTCCTTGGCCAGCAACACGCCCATCACGTCATCGTGGCTTTCGCCGATCACCGGGTAGCGTGAGTGGGCCGAGTCGACCACGGCGGGCAGGAACTCGCGGGGTGTCTGGGTCGCCTTGATGCTGACCATTTGCGAGCGCGGGACCATGATGTCCCGTACTTGCAGGTCCGCAACCTGGATGGCGCCTTCGACGATGGCCAGCGCTTCGCTGTCCAACAGTTTGTTCTGGTGTGCGTCGCGCAGCAGCTCCAGCAGCTCCTGGCGGTTCTTCGGCTCGTGGGCAAAAGCCTGGGTGAGCTTACCCAGCCATGACTTCTGCCCGTTGCTCGATCGATCTTCGCTCATAGCGATTACTCTGAATCCTTTGTTGTAACGATGGGGGTTGTGTCTGTTTCGTCGTCCGCATAAGGGTCGGGATAGCCCAACTCGGCAAGCAACGTTCGTTCCAGTGCTTCCATTTCCTCGGCTTCCTCGTCATCTATATGGTCGTAACCAAGCAGATGCAAGCAACCGTGAATGACCAGATGCGCCCAATGGGCCTTTAGTTCCTTGCCTTGTTCCGCGGCTTCGCGCTCGACCACCGCTACGCAGATCACCAGATCGCCCAGCAGGGGAATGTCGAGAAACTCATCGGGGACATCGGCCGGGAACGACAATACGTTGGTGGCGTAGTCTTTCTGCCGCCAGGTGAAGTTCAGTTCGCGGGCTTCTTCTTCATCGACCAAACGAATGGTCATTTCGGAGTCGGCAGTGCGCTGGCGCAGGGCCAGTTCGCACCATTGGCGGAACTCGGCTTCGCTTGGCGCAGGCGCTTCGGTGGCCAGTTGCAGATCAAGCTCAAGCATCGTGGCGTTTATCCTTGGGCGCTTCATCGGCGACGCGATTCTCGAAGCGCTCGTAGGCTTCGACAATGCGTTGCACCAGCGGATGGCGCACGACGTCCTTGGGCATGAAATGGGTGAAGCTGATACCCGGCACGTCCTTGAGCACTTCGATCACATGGTGCAGCCCGGACTTGGTGCCTTTTGGCAGGTCGACCTGGGTGATGTCACCGGTGATGACGGCGGTGGAACCAAAGCCGATCCGGGTCAGGAACATCTTCATCTGTTCGACGGTGGTGTTCTGGCTTTCGTCGAGGATGATGAAGCTGTTGTTCAGCGTGCGACCGCGCATGTAGGCCAGCGGCGCGACTTCGATGACCTGGCGCTCGATCAGCTTGGCCACGTGTTCGAAGCCGAGCATTTCGTAGAGTGCGTCATACAGCGGGCGCAGGTACGGGTCGATCTTTTGCGACAGGTCGCCGGGCAGGAAACCGAGTTTTTCGCCCGCCTCGACCGCCGGGCGCACCAGCAGGATGCGGCGAATCTGTTCGCGTTCCAGTGCGTCTACCGCGCAGGCAACGGCCAGATAGGTCTTGCCGGTACCGGCCGGGCCGATGCCGAAATTGATGTCATTACCGAGGATTTCCTTCACGTAGCGCAGCTGATTCAAGCCGCGAGGGCGAATCATGCCTTTTTTGGTGCGCAGGGCGACGGAAGGTTCGTTGGGAGAGACGTTGTCCAGCTCTTCGACGGCGGATTCCTGCAGGAACAGGTGAACCGTATCCGGCGACAGCTCGGTACCTTTGGTTTCCCGGTACAGACGGCGAATCAGATTTTCCGCGGAAGTGGTGTGCTTGGGTTCGCCGATCAGTTCGAACTGGTTTCCGCGATTGCGGATCTCGATGGTCAGGCGCTGTTCGATCAAGCGCAGATGCTCGTCGAATTGCCCGCACAGATTGGCGAAGCGGCGAGCCTCAAAGGGCTCGAGGATGAAACGATGTGGTTCGATGGGTGCGTTCAAGGTCGTATTTAGCCGCCCTGGGGCAATTAAGATGAAATCAAGGATAACGCCAGAGGGCTGGGTGCGAAAGCTCTTAAATAACCCCAGGCAAAACACCCTCCCTTGTGGGAGCGGGCTTGCTCGCGAAGGCGGTGTGTCAGCGACATTGATGTTGACTGACACGGCCTCTTCGCGAGCAAGCCCGCTCCCACAGGGGGAAGTCGGTGTTATTGGATGAGCGAGCCCCGCAACGAGTGCGGCTGTGCGGCATCGATGTGCACGTCGGCGAACTGGCCAATCAGGGTTGGATTGTCGCAGCGGAAGTTGACGATACGGTTATTCTCGGTCCGGCCTTGCAGCTCGCCAGGGTCCTTTTTCGAATAATCGGTAACCAAAATCCGTTGGGTCGAGCCGACCATTTGTCGGCTGATCTCGAAACCCTGCTGGTTCAGGCGATGTTGCAGCGCGTTCAGGCGTTCTTTTTTCAGCTCTTCCGGCGTTTCGTCGGCGAGGTCGGCGGCCGGAGTCCCCGGGCGCTGGCTATAAACGAACGAGTAGGAGAAGTCGAAACCGACGTCTTCGATCAGCTTCATGGTCTGTTCGAAGTCTTTCTCGGTTTCGCCCGGGAAGCCGACGATAAAGTCCGAGCTGATGCAGATCCCCGGCACGGCAGCCCGCAGCTTGCGCAGTTTGGATTTGTATTCCAGCGCGGTGTGGTTGCGCTTCATCGCCGACAGAATCCGGTCCGAACCCGACTGCACCGGCAAGTGCAGGTGTTTCACCAGCTCCGGCACTTCGGCGTGGGCCTGGATCAGGCTGTCGGAAAACTCCAGCGGGTGCGACGTGGTGTAGCGAATCCGGTCGATGCCATCGACGGCGGCGACCACGCGGATCAGCTCAGCGAGGTCAGCCAGGCGCCCGTCGTGGGTGGTGCCGCGATAACCGTTGACGTTCTGCCCCAGCAGGGTCACTTCGCGCACGCCGTTTTCGGCGAGGTGAATGATCTCGGCGATCACGTCGTCGAACGGACGGCTGACTTCTTCACCGCGGGTATACGGCACCACGCAGAAGGTGCAGTACTTGCTGCAACCTTCCATCACCGACACATAGGCACTCGGCCCGTCGATGCGTGGTTCGGGCAAATGGTCGAATTTTTCGATTTCCGGGAACGATACGTCCACTTGCGGCAGCTTGGTGGCGCGGGCGGCGTCGATCATTTCCGGCAGGCGGTGCAGGGTCTGCGGGCCGAAGACCACGTCCACGTAGGGTGCGCGGTCGCGGATGGCGGCGCCTTCCTGGCTGGCCACGCAACCGCCGACGGCGATCACCATGTCCGGGTTGGCGAGTTTCAGTTCGCGCCAGCGGCCGAGCTGGGAATACACCCGGTCCTGGGCGCGCTCGCGGATGGAGCAGGTGTTGAGCAGGATCACGTCGGCATCTTCAGCGCGAGCGGTGACTTCCAGGGCCTGGTGTTCACCCAGCAGATCGACCATGCGCGAGCTGTCGTACTCGTTCATCTGGCAACCGTGGGTTTCGATGTAAAGCTTCTTGGCCATGGACAGAGTCATCACGTGATTCAAAGAACCGCGCATTATAGGGAACATGTCCCAAGGTTCCTACCGTTGTGCGTCCGGCGGCTATGCTATAGTTCGCGCCCTCATTTTTATCCCCGATGTGTTGCCCGCCCACCATGACCAAACGTGAAGCCCCAATCTATAAGGTGATTTTCCTCAATCAGGGCCAGGTGTACGAAATGTATGCCAAGCAGATCTATCAAAGTGATCTGTGGGGCTTCCTGGAAGTGGAAGAGTTCGTCTTTGGCGAGCGCACGCAAGTGGTCTTCGATCCGAGCGAAGAGAAACTCAAGGCTCAGTTCGAGGGCGTGGTGCGCAGTTTTGTGCCGATGCATTCGATTGTGCGCATCGATGAAGTCGAGCGCCTGGGCACGCCGAAAATCATCGAGGCCCGTGGTGCGGTCGGCAATGTGATGCCGTTTCCGATGCCGATGCCGGATAAGTAAGAAGTAAGACCGAGTGGCCCCATTCGCGAGCAAGCCCGCTCCCACAGTAGACCGAGTCCTTAGGTTGGAACGCGGTTAAAGGTGGGAGCGGGCTTGCTCGCGAAGGGGTCAGTCAGAACAAAACAGAAATCAGGGAAGAGGCGAAAACGGCGTACGCCCATCCGCGCTCTGCAATTCCATCAGGTATTTGCGGAAGATTTGCCCCAGCACCTGGGTAGCGACTTCCAGATCTTCGCGGGGCATTTTCTCGGCGACTTCGTCGGCGGTGTCCAACGCATCTTCTGCGCCGTTGACCGCGGCCATTTTCAGCACGATGTACGCCTGGACGTTATTGGCCGGCACGCCTTCGCCGTGGAAGAACATG
Organism: Pseudomonas sp. NPDC096950; assembly: GCF_044762525.1. Taxonomy (NCBI): domain Bacteria; kingdom Pseudomonadati; phylum Pseudomonadota; class Gammaproteobacteria; order Pseudomonadales; family Pseudomonadaceae; genus Pseudomonas; species Pseudomonas sp. NPDC096950. The sequence continues at coordinate 16,273 of NZ_JBIWEL010000024.1, forward strand.
GTGCCGAGTTTGAATTGCGCCTGGGCGTGGCCTTGCAGGGAGGCTTTTTCGAAGAAGGCCAAGGCTTTATTGAGGTCGCGAGGCGTGTTTTTGCCGTCGTAGTAGAACTCACCCAACTCGTATTGCGCTTGCGCATCCCCTTCATCCGACGCTTTCTGGCAGGCGGCCAGCGCTTGCGTCAGGTCTTGCGGCTGAGTATTGAGGGTGCAGCGACCCATCGCTGGGATCAACAACGAGTTGCCGCCTGCTTGTGCATACGCGAGCAGGGGCTGAAGGAGCAACAGGCAGCCCAATGCAAGGGTGCGGCCGGTGCGGTTCATGGGAATCGACTTACCTCTGAAGGGCGCGCGGACCCATCGAGGGATCCAATAAGCGCGCATTATGAAATAAGCAGGGCCAACCTTACAAAGTCTTTACTCGTTTTTCTGCTGCGCGGGGAATATATCGCCCACTTTGCGGGAGATTATTGGCGCAAGGGTAGGAAAAGACGCAGGAATGTAGGTAAAAGCTGACGCTGGCAATCGCCAACGTCAGCGGCACAGAGTTATTTCAACGCGGCGAATGCGCGCTCGGCAGCGTCCAGTGTCAGTTTCAACTCGGTTTCGCCGTGGGCGATCGAGGTGAAACCGGCTTCGAAAGCACTCGGCGCCAGGTACACGCCACCTTCCAGCATCAAGTGGAAGAAGCGCTTGAACAGGTTGGCGTCGCTGGACATCACGTCATCGAAGGTCACGATGTCGTCGGCGCCACTGAAGTACAGGCCGAACATACCGCCCGCCTGAGTGGTCACGAATGGAATGCCCGCGGCATCGGCGCGTTGTTGCAGGCCGTCAAGCAGGCGGCTGGTGTAGTCGCTCAGCTCGGCGTGGAAACCCGGACGGCTGATCAGGCGCAGGGTGGTCAGGCCGGCGGCCATGGCCAGCGGGTTACCCGACAAGGTGCCTGCCTGGTACACCGGGCCCAGCGGCGCGATGTGCGACATGATTTCGCGTTTGCCGCCGAAGCAGCCCACTGGCATGCCGCCGCCGATGATTTTGCCGAAGGTGCTCAGGTCCGGCGTTACGCCGAAGTGTGCTTGTGCACCGCCGAGTGCCACGCGGAAACCGGTCATCACTTCGTCGAAGATCAGCACCACGCCATGTTTGTCGCAGAGTGTGCGCAGGCCTTCGAGGAAACCCGGTGCCGGCGGTACGCAGTTCATGTTGCCGGCCACTGGCTCGACGATGATGCACGCCACGTCCTGGCCGACTTCGGCGAGCATGGTTTCCACGGCGTCGATGTCGTTGAACGGCAGGGTCAGGGTGTGTTTGGCGAAGTCAGCCGGGACGCCCGCCGAGCTCGGTACGCCTTGGGTCAGCAAGCCGGAACCGGCCTTGACCAGCAGGCTGTCGGAGTGGCCGTGGTAGCAACCTTCAAACTTGATGATCGCATCGCGGCCGGTGAAACCACGGGCCAGGCGAATCGCGCTCATGGTCGCTTCGGTGCCGGAGCTGACCATGCGCACCATTTCCATCGACGGCACGATCGAGCAGACCAGGTCGGCCATCTCGGTTTCCATGGCGGTCGGGGCGCCGTAGGACAAGCCGTGTTCCAGCTGTTTACGCACGGCGTCCAGCACGTCCGGGTGGCTGTGGCCGAGGATCATCGGGCCCCAGGAACCGACGTAATCGACATAACGCTTGTCGTCTTCGTCGGTGACGTAGGCGCCTTCCGCGTGTTTGAAGAACAGCGGCGTGCCGCCCACGCTCTTGAACGCGCGAACCGGCGAGTTCACGCCACCGGGGATGTGTTTTTGGGCATCGGCAAATAGTGTTTCGGAACGAGACATGATCGGGCTCTCAAATCGGATTTTAAGCTACTTAATAGAAAGCAGTTCGTTGAAGGCGCGGGCGCGGCGGGTGACTTCAGCCGTGCTCTCGGCACCAAACAGGCCATGGACCACCGCGAGCAAATCGACCCCGTGGGCCACCAGCGGCGCGGCGTTTTCCAATGTGATGCCGCCAATCGCGCAGATCGGCAGGTGCAGTTTGCTGCGGGCCTGGTCGAGCAGATCGAGACTGCACGTCGGGGCGCCGGGTTTGGTGTTGGAATTGAAGAAGCGGCCGAAGGCGACGTAACTGGCGCCTTCCTTGGCGGCTTGTTCGGCGAGTTCGAGTTGCGCGTGGCAGGTCGAACCGATGATCGCCTGGCGACCGAGCAAAGCACGGGCCGGAGTCAGCGGGCCATCGGTCTGGCCCAGATGCACGCCGACGTTCAGGCGTGCGGCCAGCTCGGCGTCGTCGTTAATGATCAGTTGAGTCTTGTAGCGATCACACAAATCCCGCAGGGCTTCGGCCTCGCGCAAACGCCGGGCCTCGTCGCTGCTCTTGTCGCGGTATTGCAGCAGCGTGACGCCGCCTTCCAGCGCCGCCTCCACGTACGAAAGAAATTTACCGGCCAGTAACTGGCTATCGGTAATGGCGTACAGGCCACGTAGTTTCATCGGGCAAGCCTCTGCGCTTCACGCATCAAAAGTTACGAACAGAAATCCAGCGGCAGGCGGCGCGGCACGAACTGGCCTTTGCCCAACTGCTCGGCATCACGCAGGGTGCGCCACGTGTAGTTAAGCGCGGTCTGCACGGCACTGGCGAGGTTTTCACCCTGGGCCAGACGACCGGCGAGGGCGCTGGCCAGGGTGCAGCCGGAACCGTGGTAACTGCCGGGCAAGCGCTGGCAGGTGAAGGTTTCGCGGCGACCGTCGCGGCTATACAGGCGATTGTGGATTTCGTGTTCGTCGCCATGGCCGCCGGTGATCAGCAGGTGTTTGACGAAAGGCAGGAGTTTTTCAGCGCACTCGTCCGCGGTGCCGTCGGGCAGTTCGGCGAGGATGCGGGCTTCGGGAAGGTTGGGGGTGGCAATGATCGACAGCGGCAGCAGGCGTTCGCGCATGGCGTAGCCGACTTCGTCCTTGCCCAGGCGTCCGCCGCCACCGGCACGCAGCACCGGGTCGCAGACCACCGGCAAATGCGGGTGCGCCGAGAGCAGTTCGACAACGGTGTCGACCATCTCCAGGGAACCGAGCATGCCCAGTTTGACCGCCGCGACTTCGGAGTCGTTGAGCACGGCGTTAGCCTGGGCCAACACCCACTCACGATCGAGGACGCGGAAGTCAGTGACATTGACCGTGTCTTGCACAGTCAGGGCAGTGACGGCCGGGGCCGCATGACAACCCTGGGCGAGCAGGGCTTCGATATCTGCCTGCAAGCCGGCGCCACCACTTGGGTCGTGGCCGGAGAGACAGAGGACAACGGGGCGAGAGCTGTAGATATTCATGGTGCGCGAGCTTACCACCAAACCTGTTTTTTTCGACCGCAGGAAGATCAAAAGATCGCAGGCTTCGCCAGCTCCTACAGAGACCTCGGCCAGACGCAAAATGGGAGGAGTTGCCGAAGGCCGCGATCTTTTTGTCACAATCTGACCGGGCAAACAGCTCTATCTTAAGGTGCTGCGCTGAAACGCCCGTTCTAGAGCCTCTGTAGGAAAAATTTCAATGGTGCTCAATGGCCATCAACGGCTATGCTAGAGTGGATCCAAACCAATAACAGGTAATACCGGTTTTACGTCTACTCAAAAGGAATGGGGGGCTTCCTGACACGACCGGACAGGCCACGCTGGGGCTTAAATGCGCTATTTGCTGATGTTGCTGTTGTGCTTGCCCCTCCTGGCGAGCGCCGTTGAATTTGACGAATTCACCCAGAGCCTTCCCCTGGGTCGAACCATGCAGGTGTACGAAGACGCGGGCGGCCAGGCGACCATCGCCGATGTCCGCGGGCAAGCCGCCGCCGGCAATTTCAAAACCCACGATAAAGCCACCCTCAACGCCGGTTATTCGCGTTCGGTGTTCTGGCTGAAAATCGACCTGCACTACCGGCCGACCAATCCGCAAGCACAACGGACCTGGTTGCTGGAACTGGCTTATCCGCCCCTCGATCACCTCGACCTGTATTTGCCCGATGCCCGCGGCGACTATCAGCTGATCCGCCGCACCGGTGACGCCCTGCCGTTCGCCAGCCGCGAGATTCGCCAGAACAACTACCTGTTCAATCTGGATTTCAAGCCTGACCAGGCGCAAACCCTGTACTTGCGTCTGCAAAGCCAGGGTTCGATCCAGGCACCGGTGACGTTGTGGTCGAGCACCGCTTACCTCGAAGAACAGCCAGTGCGTCTTTATGTACTGGGCCTGATCTACGGCGTGTTGCTGGGGATGGTGGTCTACAACCTGTTCATCTACCTCAGCGTGCGCGACACCAGTTACCTCTATTACATCTTCTATATCGCCTCGTTCGGCCTGTATCAGTTGTCGGTGAACGGCGCGGCGGTGGAGTATTTCTGGCCGGACAACCCTTGGTGGGCCAACGCCGCGACGCCGTTCTTCATCGGTTGCGCCGGGCTGTTCGGCAGCCAGTTCGCCCGCAGCTTCCTGCAAACCGCGCAACACAGTCGCTGGCTCGATCGCTTGCTGTTGGGGTTGATTGTGTTTGGTGCGGTGGTGGTCGGGTTGTCGCTGATGACCAGTTACGCCCTGGCCCTGCGCCTGGCAACGGCGCTGGCCTTGATTTTCACCGTGGTGATTTTTGCCGCCGGGATCTTCGCCTGGGGGCGCGGCCTGCGGGTGGCGCGTTACTTCATCATCGCTTGGTCGGCGTTTTTGCTCGGTGGCGTCGTCAATACGCTGATGGTGCTGGGTTACCTGCCGAACGTGTTCCTGACCATGTACGCCAGCCAGATCGGCTCGGCGATCGAAGTGGCGCTGCTGTCCCTGGCGCTGGCCGACCGCATCAACGCCATGCGTGAGCAACAGGCGCAAACCCTGTTCGATGCCGGGCAGAAACTTGAAGTGCTCAACCAGCAACTGGCCCGCAGTAACAAGCTCAAGGACGAATTCCTCGCGACCCTGACCCACGAACTGCGCACGCCGATGAACGGGGTGATCGGTTCGCTGGAGTTGATGCAGACCGTCGAGATGGACCCGGAACTGGAGCAATACCAGCAAACCGCCGCCGGTTCGGCGCGGGACATGATGCGCATGGTCAACGGCATCCTCACCCTGACCGAATTGCAGGCCGGCAAGCTCAAGGCTTACCCGGAGTCTTTCAGCCTGCGCGGCGTGCTCGATACCTTGCGTACCCAGTTCGAAGGCAATGCGTTTAGCAAGTCCCTGGACCTCAAGGTCGAAGTGACGCCGGGGCTGCCCGATCGCCTGCTCGGCGACAGCAGCAAACTGGCGCAATGCCTGGAATGCCTGCTGGACAATGCGATCAAGTTCACCCGGGTCGGCGGCGTAGCGCTGCGAGTGACAGGCAAGACCGTGGAAGAGGGACGGCTGGCCCTGTCCTTTGCGGTGATCGACACCGGCATCGGCTTTACCGATCTGGGGGAGGCGACGATGTATCAGCGTTTCTTCCAGCTCGACGGCTCGATGACCCGCGAATATGGCGGCCTGGGCGTTGGCCTGGCGATTTGTCGGCAACTGGTGGAATTGCTCGGCGGGCGCCTGACCCATCGCTCCGAACCGGGGCGCGGCAGTCGTTTCCAGCTGGATGTCGAAGTAGAGTTACCGGTCGTAGAGCCGGTGCCTGCGCCCTCGATGCCTCGGGACGCTTCCCGTCTGCGGCAGCCTCAGGACTGCACCGTGTTGTTGGTCGATGACAACAGCATCAATCAATTGGTGATGCGCGGCATGTTGCTCAAGCTCGGGTTCCGGGTGCGCACGGCGGACAGCGGCGTGACGGCGCTCGATCAATTGCAGCGTGAAGTCTTCGATGCGGTCGTGCTCGATTGTCAGTTGCCGGCCCATGACGGCGCATCCCTGTGCTGCCAGATCCGCGGCTTGCCCGGCTGCGCCGAGTTGCCGGTGTTCATGGTTGCCCTGAACGTTGATCGAGAGCACTGCCCGACGGGCGCGCTGATCGACTTCCTGAGCAAACCGGTGAAATTCGAGGATCTGCAAGCCGCGCTTTATCGCCGAGTACTTTGTTACGAGATAGGGTGAAAGCGCCGACAATTAGGCGCATATGACACTTTGTTCAGCCAAGGGCCGGTGCTTAACTGAGGTCCTGGCTGACCAAAGGAGCCCCGTCATGAACCTGCATCAGTTCGCCGAAACCCACGAAGTCACCAACCAGCCACCGTCGCTGGACGGCACCAATCTTTATCGCATCGACCTGCCGTTGCAGGAGTGGTCGCGACGGTTTGGTGCCGGTTGGGCCGAGTCGCGGATCGACGCCTACGGTGCCCTGGCCGGCGGGCCGCTGATGGAAGCCGGGTTCCTGGCCAATCAGAACAAACCGGTGTTCGTCAGCCATGACCGCTATGGTCATCGCATCGACCTGGTGGAATTTCACCCGGCTTATCACGAACTGATGCGTACCGCAGTCGAGCACGGTTTGACCTCCTCGCCGTGGGCACATCCGCAATCCGGTGCGCATGTCGCCCGGGCCTCCATGTCCTATCTGCACAGCCAGGCCGAGGCCGGCAGCGGTTGCCCGTTGACCATGACCTTCGCCAGCGTCCCGGCGATGCGCCTGCAACCGGATCTGGCCGAAAAATGGCTGCCGAAAATCCTCGCCACCGAATATGACCCGCGCAATGTCGGCATGGCCCACAAGGCTGGCGTCACCATCGGCATGGCCATGACCGAGAAACAGGGCGGCACCGACGTGCGGGCCAACACCACCAAGGCATATCCGGTTGGCGCCAGCGGTCCGGGCCAGGCGTATGAACTGGTAGGGCACAAGTGGTTCTGTTCGGCGCCAATGTGCGATGCGTTCCTGACCCTGGCTCAGACCGACAAGGGTCTGACCTGTTTCCTGCTGCCGCGCCATCGCCCGGACGACACGCGCAATCAGTTCTACATCCAGCGCCTGAAAAACAAACTCGGCAATTGCTCCAACGCCTCCAGCGAAGTGGAGTTCCGTGGCGCGCTGGCGTGGATGATCGGCGAAGAAGGCCGGGGCGTGCCGACCATCATCGAAATGGTCGCCATGACCCGCTTCGATTGCATGGTCGGTTCCAGTGCGCTGATGCGCCAGGCCTTGACCCAGGCCAGCCATCACTGCGCCCATCGCACGGTGGGCGGCAAGTTGCTCAGCGAACAACCGTTGATGCAGAACGTCCTGGCCGACCTGGCCCTGGAAAGCGAAGCCGCCCTGGCGCTGAGCCTGCGCATGGGCAAGGCGCTGGATCATCTGGATGACAGCCATGAAGCCAAATTCGCCCGGCTGGTGACGGCGGTGGGCAAGTACTGGATCTGCAAGCGCGCGCCGGGAATGATCAACGAAGCCGCCGAATGCATGGGCGGCGCCGGTTACGTCGAAGAAAGCATCCTGCCGCGCTTGTACCGTGAGGCGCCGGTGAACTCGACGTGGGAAGGTTCCGGCAACGTGCAATGCCTCGATGTGCTGCGGGCCTTGTCGAAAGAACCCGGCGTGCTGGATGTGCTGTTCAGCGAGTTGGGCGATGGGCATGGCGATAAGCGCCTGGCGGCGCACATCACGCAGTTGCAGGCAGCCTTTAAGGACACCAGCGACATTCAATACCGCGCCCGGCAGTTGACCGAGGATATTGCGCTGGGGCTTCAGGCCAAGTTGTTGCTGGAGGCCGGCAATGCGGCGGTCAGTGATGCATTTATCGCCAGCCGCCTCGGTTCCGCCGGTCGGGTGTATGGCGCGTTGCCGCGAGGGCTCGACGTTGAAGCGCTGGTCGCGCGCTCGACCCCGCAAGTCTGAACGACGCTGAACCCCAGTGGGAGTGGGCTTGCTCGCGAATGCGGTTTAACATTCAACGATGATGTTGGCTGATCCACCGCCTTCGCGAGCAAGCCCGCTCCCACAAGGGATCTGTGGTGATCACGGCATTTGTATCAGCACGCCACTGTTCCCGTGAAGCGACGATGCAGGCAAGATGAAGGTCTGCAAGTCAGAACACAGGAAGCTGATCGTGACCGAAGCGTTTATTGTCGTTCAAACCGCCGAACAAGCCGTAGACCGGCTCGCCGCCCTGCATGAGCAGGCTACTTCTGCGCTGAATCAGGCGCTCAAGCGTTACCTCAAGGATCGAGTCGAACCGGACGCCGAACAGCGTGCGATGTTTCGTTATCCCGAATTGCGCCTGACCTACCTCTGCCAGGGCGAAGTCCCGCAGACTACCCGCGCCTACGCCAAGGTCCAGTTGCCGGGGACGTACAGTGTCACCGTCACCCATCCGGCGGCGTTTCGTAAATACCTGCTGGAACAACTGGTGCCATTGATGCACGACTTCACCGTCACGGTGGAAGTCGGTGTGAGCAAGCAGAACATACCGTATCCGTACGTGGTCGAGCAGGGCGATGAGCTGGCCGGTTCCGGCGTGACCGCCGCCACGCTGGCGCGGGTGTTCCCGAGTACCGACCTGTCCGCCGCCACCGACGGCATTGCCGATGGCTTGTACGACTGGGAAAACACCGATCCGCTGCCTCTGGCCCTGTTCGATGCGGCGCGGGTGGATTTCTCCCTGCGCCGGCTGGTGCATTACACCGGTAGCGACTGGCGCCATGTGCAGCCGTGGATCCTGCTGACCAACTACCATCGTTATGTCGACCAATTCATCGTGCATGGCCTGGAGCAGTTGCGCAGCGACCCGCGTTTTGTGCGCATGGTCTTGCCGGGCAACGTGATCATCGAAAAGAGCATGGACCACGGCGAAGCCTCGGCGATTGCCGCTGGCGTGGTCTGGCACCGTTACCAGATGCCGGCCTATCACCTGATCGCCAGCGATGGCCACGGTGTGACCCTGGTGAACATCGGCGTCGGCCCGTCCAACGCCAAGAACATCACCGACCACCTCGCCGTGCTGCGTCCGCATTGCTGGCTGATGATCGGTCACTGCGGCGGCCTGCGTCAGTCCCAGACCATTGGCGACTACGTATTGGCTCACGCCTACATGCGCCGCGACGGGATTCTCGACCGGGTCGTGCCGCCGAACATTCCGATCCCTGCCCTGGCCGAAGTGCAGATGGCGTTGCAGCAAGCGGCGGCCAATATCACCGGCGAGAAGGGCGACGAACTGAAGAAACGCCTGCGCACTGGCACCGTGCTGACCTACGACGACCGTAACTGGGAATTGCGTTGGGCCCAGGAACGGCCGCTGATCAACCTGTCCCGCGCCGTGGCGGTGGACATGGAAAGCGGCACCATCGCCGCCCAGGGTTATCGCCTACGGGTGCCGTATGGCACGTTGCTGTGTGTTTCCGACAAGCCGTTGCACAGCGAAATCAAGCTGCCGGGTTCGGCCAACGCCTTCTATGAGCGCGCGGTCAGCCAGCACTTGAAGATCGGCATCGAGGCGGTGGATCTGTTGCGCACCGAACTCAACTCGTTGCACTCGCGCAAACTGCGCAGCTTCGACGAGCCGCCGTTCCGTTAACAGTCATGGCCATTTAGCGGTTGGGGCACTAGCATTAGCAGCCCTGACCGTTAGATGTTCTCTTTCCTCATGTCTCGTCCCCAACGTCCCGTTTCTCGCCGCCCTGGCGCGAAACCTGCGCCATCCTCATCAGCTCCGCGCCGTGTTGCCAAAGCTCCACCGGCCGAGCCGAAGCTGATTCTGTTCAATAAACCGTTCGATGTGCTGACGCAATTCAGCGACGGTGAAGGGCGGGCGACGCTCAAGGATTACATAGAGATTCCTGGCATCTATCCGGCCGGACGCCTGGACCGCGACAGCGAAGGCTTGCTGTTGCTGACCAACGACGGACAACTGCAAGCGCGGATCGCCGATCCGAAGCACAAACTGGCCAAGACCTATTGGGTGCAAGTGGAAGGCGAGCCGAGCGCCGAGCAATTGCAGCGCTTGCGCGACGGGGTCGAGTTGAACGACGGCATGACTTTGCCCGCCGAGGCGCGGCAGCTTGAAGAGCCGGAACTGTGGCCGCGCAATCCGCCGGTGCGCTTTCGTAAAAGCGTGCCGACCTCTTGGCTGGAGTTGGTGATTCGCGAAGGTCGCAATCGGCAGGTACGGCGCATGACGGCGGCGGTGGGCTTGCCGACCTTGCGTCTGGTGCGGGTGCGGATCGGCGACTGGTCGATCGAAGGGCTCGATCAGGGCCAGTGGAAGGAAGTGCCGGCGCGGTTATGAATGGTTTTCGATGTACGCGATGACCACGCTTTTGATGATGAACGCGAAGATCCCCAGGCCCAGCACGAAGAACAGAATCATGGTGCCGAACTTGCCAGCCTTGGATTTCTTCGCCAGATCCCAGACGATGAAACCCATGAAAATGATCAGGATGCTGACCAGGCCGGTCATCATCCACTCTTCGAAAACTGCAGGATCCATTGAACATCTCCAGCGCGGGCGGGGCTAAAAGGCGCTGGAGTATACGACATGGGGTATTGGCGAAGTATTGACCTGCGGCAGTGTGTCGCAGCTATTCGTCGCCTGTGCCGGCCCCTTCGCGAGCAAGCCCGCTCCCACAGGGGAAGGCATTCCAATGTGGGAGCGGGCTTGCCCGCGAAGGCGTCTTCAGCCACGCAGATGCGTCAACGGCAGCTCAGTACTGTTCAACACCTGATTCAACACAAAACTCGACCGCACACTGGTAACACCTTCGATCCGGGTCAAATGCCCCAGCAGCAGTTTCTGGTAGTGATCCATGTCCGGCACCACCACCTTCAGCTGATAATCCGCATCCATCCCCGTCACCAGGCTGCATTCCAGCACCTGCGGCAAGGTGCGGATCGCCGCTTCGAAGTTTTCGAAACGCTCGGGTGTGTGGCGGTCCATGCCGATCAACACGTAGGCCGTGAGGCTCAGGCCAAGCATCTTGCGATCCAGCAAAGCCACCTGGCGTGAGATGTAGCCGTCGTCTTCCAGCTGTTTGACGCGGCGCGAGCAAGGAGAAGGCGACAGGCCGATGCGTTCGGCCAGCTCCTGGTTGGAGATGCGCGCGTCACGCTGCAATTCCGCCAAAATGCTCAGATCGTAACGGTCGAGTTTGCTCATCAATCAGTCCTTTGTCGTAACTATTGCGGCGGATTATCTATCCAGGGTTAAAAATTGCGCAAGTGATGTTTATTTGAGCAATCTTCGCAATCCTCTGCCGACGCCCCAGGCCTATTCTTATTACCAGAATCACTGCTCGGACAAACAGTCCACAGCGACTCGCCCAATCAGGCCAGTCGCGGCCGCCACCCCCACCGGGGATGTGCCGGCCCCCGAGCTGCACACTGTCCAGAAGACGGCGTGAGGTGAGCCGACGTCATAAGCGTCGAGCACGGACGAAGTTCTCAAAGGGAGGCCGACGGGTCTCCCTTTTTTATTGCCTGCTAAATAAGTTGCGTGACTGATAACCTGTTGCAGAACCGGCCTGTGCTTTTCCAGTCTTACGTACAGGCCCTAACCCGCAGTGAGGAAAAGCATGAAGTCGCGCATCTGGCGTTTGGCCGGTGTTGGTTTGCTGTGTGTAAGTGTCACTGCGCAATCGCTGGCCGATGAGCCGCAGAACCGGGGTCCCGAAGGCGTACCGCACGGCCGGGATCATGAGCGAAATGATCAGGGTCATGGCGGCAACAACCAGCCGCGCCCGCAGAACAACCCTCAACAGAATAATCAGCCGCGGCCGCAGAACAATCCGCAGCAGAATCAACCGCGCCAGCAGAACAACGAAATCATTCGTGGCGACAACAGTCGCCAGTTCGAGCACAACGGCCAGAATCAAAACGGCCAGTGGCAGAACCGCCAGCCCCGCGATGCCAACACCCAGGTTCGTCCTGCGCCGCCACCGCCGCAACTGCCGGCCAACAGCCTGCCGATCCAGGGTCGGCCCGACACCGTGCGCCAGACCCAGCAGCCTCGATACGGTAACTATCAGGACATCCCGCGACGCAACGATAACAACCAGCACTGGCAGGGCAACAACCAGGGCCCGCGTCCCGATGACCATCGCTGGGAAGGTCGCCCGAATGGGCATGGCAACGGCTGGGGTCCCGGTCCGCAGTACCGTCCGGGGCAAATGGTCGATCGCTTCCCGGACCGTAATTTCCGTGTGCCGTATCGTGGCCAGGATTATTTCTACTCCGGCGGCTACTGGTATCGCCCGCAAGGTCCGCGCTACGTAGTGGTTCAGCCACCACGCGGGATCCGCGTGCACTACATGCCCGATTACGCCCGTGAAGTGTGGATCGGCGGTGCGCTGTTGTTCCTCGCGGCCGGTTCTTACTACGCCTACGAAGAAAGCACCCAGGATTATGTGGTGGTCGAACCGCCAGTCGGCGCTCCACAACCGCAACCGACCAGCAATGGCATTGACGTGACGGCGTATCCCGCCAACGGCCAGTCGCCGGAGCAGGTCGCCCAGGACGGTTACGAGTGCTCGCAATACGCGGTGCAGCAGAGCGGCTTCAATCCGCAAACCGCGACGTACCAGCCAGATCCGTCAGTCGTGCAAGCCTACCGCCAGGCCCAAGGCAATTGCCTGGCCAGTCGCGGTTATCAGGTGACTTTCTGAGCCTTGGCCGCCAACACCACTTCCTGCGGGTCGGCGTGCACCAGCACTTCGGCTCGCGGGTAAGCGGCGTGAATCGCATCGGCGGCCTGATCGCTGATGCCATGGGCGACTGACAGGGTCAGCTCCCCCGGCAATTCCAGGTGCAACTGCACGAACCAATGGTTGCCGGAAATCCGCGTGCGCAAATCATGCGCGCCCAACACTCCCGGCACACCGCACGCCAGTTCCAGCATGTGCTGGCTCACGTCCGGCGGCAGTTCTTCATCCATCAGCACCGCAAAACTTTCCCGGGCGATCTGCACTGCGCTCCAAAGGATGTACGCCGCAATCCCCAGACCGAACCAGGCATCCAGCGAATGCCAGCCGAACCCGGCCAGTATCAGCGCCGCCAGGATGCTGCCGTTGAGCATCATGTCGGAGCGGTAATGCAGGGAATCGGCGCGCACCGCATTCGAGCCGGTTTCCTTGATCACTCGGTGTTGCAGCATCAGCAGCGCCAGGGTCAGCGCGAGGGAGAAAATGATCACCCCGATGCTGATCCACGGCGCACCCACCGGTTCCGGATGCTTCAACCGATCAAACGCCTGAAAGGCAATCAGCACCGCACTGCCACCGATGAACAACGCTTGGGCCATGCCTGACAGCGACTCCGCCTTGCCGTGGCCGTAACGGTGATCGTCATCGGCCGGGCGCAAGGCGTAATGCACCGCCAGCAAGTTGAGCAATGAGGTGATGCCGTCGAGGGCCGAGTCGGTCAGCCCGGCGAGCATGCTCACCGAACCGCTCAGCCACCAGGCGATGGCTTTGGCGATGATCAACGTGCAGGCCACCGCCACGGAGGCGCGGGTCGCCAGCTTCAGCAGGCGAGCGTGTTCGAGGCTGGTGGTCATAGGTGCGGCAATTCCTTTGAGTGCACGGATTTACGCGGCAGGTTGCAGGCCGAACATCGCCAGTTGCTGGCTGCTGCCTTTGTGCTGGATCAGGCGTGGGTCATCCAGCGGGAAGCTGCGGCCCAGTTCGGTTTCCAGAATAGTCTGCAACTTGCGGTTATCGACCTGGCCGTCCGGGCCGATGGCTTGCTTGAGTTTTTCCGGCGCGACTTGGGCGGTCTTGCCCGGCTCGAAATAAATCGCGCCGGTGGCGAAGTCGACGGCAAACGCGATCAGTCCAGGGACGATATAGAACAGCAGGCCCACCGCATCGAGCACTGCAATCGCCGGGTCGATCTTGCCGTCGATCTGGCCGCGACGGTCCGGGTAGAAAATCGAACCGCAGGCGGTCACCTGGGTCAGCAGGGTGGCGACCAGAACACCGCCAATCAGGCGAAAGGGAACACGCATAGAAAATCTCCTGGGTCATTTGAAAACGAATGGGCGTCTATATGAATTAGGACTGTGATTAACGCCAAGCAGTTCGCCGTTATACCCGGCTCGGCATGGCGTGCCCACCGTAAATTAGCGCCGCGCCTCGGCCCTGCGGCATCAGCGTGAAGTTTATCGCTCCCAATGCGAGCACAAGATGACGCTGCACAGATTCGTTCGCTCAAAGCTTGGGTCCTTGAACGCGAGGAAATCGTCGTTGAACGTGCCGAAGGTGCTGCCCGGCCGGTGCTTCATCCCTTGATAAAACTCGTCGATCATCTTGTGGGCAAAATCGGTTTCACGCGGATAGGCCGCGATCACCGATCGCCGTTGTTCGTCGGTGAACTGCTCAAACCCGCGTCCCGCCACGTCCATCCCGGCGCCGGCCTGCAGCAGGGCGATTTCGGGATGCATGTGTTCCGGAATGCCCGGCGTCGTATGCAGGGCGACGGCGTTCCAGACTTTTTCTATATCTCGCTCGCCAATACCGTGACTGCGCAGAAAATCACGCGCGGCATTCGCGCCGTCCACTTCGAAGCGAAGTTGGCTCTGCCCGTACGCCGAGGTCAGGCCGATGTCATGGAACATCGAGGCCACGTAAAGCAGCTCGGGGTCAAACACCAGTCCCCTTTGCCGACCGATCAGGGCGCCCCAGCAATACACCCGGGTCGAGTGGGAAAACAGTAACTCGCTTTCAGTGTCGCGAATGAGCTGCGTCGCCTCGCGCGCTAATGGGCTGTCGGGAATGCTGATGTCGACACGGGGGTTGATGGCCATGATGTTGCGTTTCCTCCGATCTCAATTCGCGTCAGTGCGGGCGCGCACGACCGCCTCACACGGCAGCAGCCGGTGGGACTCGTCGAGCTCCCTGGCATGATGGGTTCCCCATTCGATCAACGAATCCAGAATGGGCCGCAGGCTTTCGCCCAGCGGGGTGAGCAGGTATTCGATGCCCTGGCGATCTTGGGCGCTGGGTTGGCGGCTCACCATGCCGTGTTCCTCAAGCGCTCGCAGTTGCTCGATCAACACTTTCTGTGAAATGCCGGCAACACGGTTTTCCAGGTCACAGGTGCGTTGCGGGCCGTCCAGCAGCACATGCAGGAGGACCGCTTTCCAGCGCCCCGAGAGGATGCCCAGCGTGCGCTCGATCGGCAGGCCCGGCAGTCTATTGATTGTCTTCATATGCACCACTGACCAAACGGTGTGTAGATGGGGTGACGGGCGAAAAGTAGGCTTTCCTTCCGATCCATTCGACCGAAGGAAAACCTATGATAAACCTGTTCGAATCACAACTGGTTGGCGGCACCGTCCTGTTGAAGAACCGTATTGTCATGGCGCCCATGACTCGCACGCGGACCTCCGAAGGCGACATCCCGAATGCGTTGATGGCCACCTATTACGGGCAACGGGCCAGTGCCGGCCTGATCGTGGCCGAGGCCACCGACGTTGCGCCGTCCAGCAACGGCTACGCGTTGACCCCCGGCATCTACACGCCAGCCCAGCGGCAGGGCTGGCGCTTGGTGACGGATGAGGTCCACCGCAAGGGCGGGACGATATTTTTACAGTTATGGCACGTCGGCCGGATGGCCCATCCATCGCTCATGCCGAACGGCGAGGCGCCTTGGGGCGTAACCGCGGAACGGGCCGAGTCGCAGGTGTTTGCCCACGGCCCGGATGGCACCTTGGGACATATCCCCGCCGGCACGCCAAGGCGCCTGAGGACGGAGGAAGTGATGAGGTTGGTCGACACGTTTTCCAAAGACAGCGTCCACGCCCGGGAGGCTGGATTTGACGGTGTCGAAATCCACGGCGCCAACGGTTATCTGTTCGAGCAGTTCATGAACTCGGTGCTCAATACCCGTACCGATTGTTATGGCGGCGCCAGCGTGGAAAGCCGCACCCGGTTCCTGCTGGAAGTCGTTGAAGCGGCGGTGCGTGAGTTGGGCCCGGGACGCGTTGGCGTGCGCCTGTCGCCGTTCGGCAGGTTCAACGGAATTCCGGCGGACCCCCTGACCGAGGAAACCTTGCTGTATGTGGCCGGACAATTGGGTCGTCTCGGGGTTGCCTATCTGCACCTGGTCTATGAGCTGATGCCGGAGGCGAACATGGAAGTTGCCGAGTTCGAATCCCACCACCTCGACCACGGGCTGCTGGCCAAGGTCCGGGCAGCGTTTCCCGGCACCATCATCTGGTGCGGCGGATTCACCGATCGCCAAGGCGCCGAGGATGCGCTCGACACCGGATTGGTGGATCTGATTGCCTTCGGCAGACCCTATATCGCCAACCCGGATCTGGCCGAGCGTCTCAAGTACGACTGGCCGTTGGCCGAAGCGGACCGATCGACGTATTACACCCGACGCGGTGAAGTGGGTTACACGGACTTCCCGGCCTATTCCGATCAGTAATGTGCTCGCGCCGTTATACTGCTCCGTCTGCCCGGGAGCCACCATGAATTCTTTGCCCATCGATGCCGCCCTGCCGGCCCTTCTCCAAGCCTTGAGCGATCGCAACGAGGTGGTTTTGCAAGCACCGCCCGGTGCCGGTAAGACCACCCGCGTTCCATTGGCCGTGCTGCATGAAACGTGGCTGGGCGGGCAGACCATCCTGATGCTGGAACCCCGTCGGCTGGCAGCGCGGGCTGCCGCGGAAAGGCTGGCCAGTGAGTTGGGGGAGAAGGTCGGAGAGACGGTTGGCTATCGGATTCGCCTGGAAAGCCGCGTAGGTCCACGGACGCGCATCGAGGTCGTGACCGAAGGCATTTTGGCGCGTCGACTTCAAGAAGACCCCGCGCTTGAAGGCGTCGGGCTGGTGATTTTTGACGAGTTCCACTCGCGCAATCTGGATGCGGATCTCGCGTTGGCGCTCACGCTCAATGGCCGTGAATTGCTGCGCGACGAGTTGCCCCTGAAAGTGCTGGTGATGTCCGCAACCCTGGAAGGCGATCGTATTTCGCGATTGCTCGACGATGCTCCGGTGGTCACCAGCGAAGGGCGGATGTACCCCGTGTCCACGATTTGGGGGCGGCCATTTCGGCCTGGTGAGTCAGTCGAGCCGCGAGTTGTCCAGGCCTGCCTGGATGCGATCGAGGAGCAAAGCGGCAGCATCCTGGTGTTCCTTCCGGGGCAGATGGAAATCCGCCGCGTCCATCAACAACTGGTCGATGCGCTCGGGGAGAATCCGCAGGTGTTGCTCTGCCCATTGCACGGTGAACTCGACCTGGCGGCACAACGCGCCGCGATTGATCCGGCACCCGCCGGCAAGCGCAAAGTGGTGCTGGCCACCAACATTGCCGAGACCAGCCTGACCATCGAAGGCGTGCGCGTGGTCATCGACGCGGGGCTGGAGCGCGTGCCGTATTTCGATCCGCGCAGCGGCATGACCCGGCTCGATACCCAGCGCATTTCCAAGGCCAGCGCCACCCAGCGCGCGGGCCGGGCCGGACGCCTGGAGCCGGGCGCGTGTTACCGCTTGTGGTCGCAGGATCAGCACGAGCAACTGGCCGCCTACGCCAGCCCGGAAATCCTCTGCGCCGACCTCGCCGGACTGGCCTTGCAACTCGGCCGCTGGGGCGTGACGCCCGGGCAATTGGCCTGGCTCGATGTGCCGCCGGCCGCCGCGTATGCACAGGCACAGGATCTGCTCGAACGCTTGGGCGCGCTGGAAGGCGAGGCGTTGACCCGGCATGGTCAGGCCATGGCTCAATTGCCGGTGCATCCGCGCATCGCGCATTTGCTGTTGCGCGGGCAGGCGCTGGGGCTGGCGGACATGGCGTGCAACGTCGCGGCGCTGCTGGGCGAAAGGGACATTTTGCGCGGCGCCGGCGCCGATCTGCACACTCGATTGGTCCTGTTGTCCGGCGAAGAACGCGCGGCTCGCGGCGCCCAGGGCGGTGTGCAGCGAGCGCGTCAATTGGCGCGGCAGTTTCGCGGCTACTTGCGCGGCAAAGCCTCGGAGCCGGTCAGCGATCCCGATCATCCGCGCTGGCTCGGCGCGCTGCTGGCGTTGGCCTACCCCGATCGGGTCGCGCAACAGCGCCGGGCCGGTGGTGCGGAATATCGTCTGGCCAACGGTCGGGCGGCGTTGTTTACCGAGGCCGACAGTCTGATGAAACAACCCTGGCTAGTGATCGCCGACCTCGGCAGTCGGCAGGGCCAGCGCGAGGAACGGATTTACCTGGCGGCGGATTTCGATCCGGCGCTGTTCGATTCAGTATTGGCCGAACAGGTGCGCAACGTCGATCAACTGGATTGGGACGAGCGCGAAGGCGTGTTGCGAGCGGAACGGCAGCGTAAGGTTGGCGAACTGATCCTCAGCCGCGAACCCTTGACCGGGCTCGACGAAACCGCGCGCAGCCAGGCGCTGGTCAATCTGGTGCGGCGCAAAGGCCTGGAACTGTTGCCGTGGACCCCGGAGCTGCGCCAGTGGCAAGCGCGGGTGGCGTTGTTGCGCCAGTTGGATCTTGCCGCCAAAGGTGAGAGCGAATGGCCCGATGTCAGCGACGCCGCGTTGCTGGAAAGCCTCGAACACTGGTTGATGCCGTACCTGGGCAAAGTCTCGCGGCTCAGTCACTTCGCCAATCTGGACCTGTCGAGCATCGTGCATAACCAGTTGCCGTGGCCATTGCCGCAACGGCTCGATGAACTGGCGCCGCACCATTTGAGCGTGCCGTCGGGCTCATCGATTCGGCTGGACTACAGCGAGCAGCCGCCGATTTTGGCGGTGCGTTTGCAAGAGCTGTTCGGCCTGGCCGAAACCCCGCGTATCGCCGGCGGGCGGCAAGTGGTCAAGCTGCACCTGCTGTCCCCGGCGCGGCGGCCGGTGCAGGTGACTCAGGATCTGGCCAACTTCTGGCGCAGTACTTACGCCGAGGTGAAGAAGGATCTGAAGGGGCGCTACCCCAAGCATTACTGGCCGGATGATCCGTTGGTGGCTGAGGCCACTGCTCGGATCAAACCGCGTAAGTAGTCAGTTGGATTGGCGGTGCGGCATTCGCGAGCAAGCCCGCTCCCACAAGGGATTTCTGTCGTATACAAAATCTGTATCTACTGAAGATCCCATGTGGGAGCGGGCTTGCTCGCGAAGCTTTTGACTTTGACCTACGGCGCAGCCGGCAACAAAAACCGCGCAATCACCGGCAAATGATCGGAAATCCGCAACGTATCGTCCTGCCGCACCGTCGCTTCCACCCGTTTGATCCGTGGGCTGTAAAACAAGTAATCAACCGTCCGGTCCGGCCCGTTCAGGCCGGGATCGTTCGGGTAATGGGTCAGCCACTGTGCGCGATCGACACCGCTGGCTTCGTTATTGATGGGGATCATCGGGTATTTGTCCCACAGCACATGCAGGGCACTGTCGGCGGAGTAGGGCGTGCGTTGTTCGGCGGGCAGGCGTCGGTACTGGCCCAGGGGCAAGAGATTGAAGTCGCCACCGATCAGCCACGGTGTGCCGCGACTCTCGTATTTATCGAGGACCTTGGCCACCGCCGCCACCTGCGCTTGCAGGGTGTCGTCGGGTTGGCGGACGCGGTCCAGATGGGTGTTGAGCACCGCGATCTGCCCGCCATCGCTCAACGGCAGGTACGTCACCAGCAAGGCGTTTTTCGGTTTGAACTGTCGGCTGATGAAGTTGGCGGGTGCCACCGGCAATTGCAGACGCTCGGCGTGCTCGACCTGATAGCGGCTCAGGGTTGCCAGTTGCCGGCCGACGCTGCCGAAGATGTGCGGTTCCGGGACGAAGTCAGCCTTCCAGTCAAAGGCGTGGGCGGTGCAGGGATACAGGTCGGCGACCCTTTCCTGCAACAGTTTGAACTGATTCTGATAATCGCTGGCCTTGGCGCCGTCATCGAGTTCTTGCAGCAACACGATGTCCGGTTGTTCGTCGCGAATCACCCGTGCCACTTCATCCAGGCTGAAGGCCATGTCTTCGAGGGTCGGGCTTTCGTCGTCGCCCTGGGCCAGGTCGTTCCAGAACACATAGCGTTTACCCGCCAGGTACTGGACGTTCCAGGTCATCACCTTCAAGGCTTGACCGGGCATCAGGGTGGGAGCCTTGGCGTTGCAACTGACGGGCAACACTTCCCTGGCTTCGGGCCGCCAGGTAGCGCTGTAGATCAACAGGCCCGCCAGGCCGAGGATAATCAGCAGGCCCAGCAGGGTGTAGCGCAGTAGACGGGTCATTGGCTCGGCTTATAGCGTTACAAGGATGATCCCGAGCATACCCGAGAGCGGCGTCCGCGCCCAAGGGTAGAGCGGTCAGACGGGGTTGTCGGTTTTGTCAGGCGCTTCGCCAATCAACATGAACAAGCGGAACAGCACCACGCTGGTGAACAGTTGCAGGAAACTGTGGGCGCTGTCGATCAGCAGGCCGAGCACCGGGTTTTGTGGCTCCGGGTACATCTCGAGGCTGGCGCCCTTGAGCAACCACAACGGCGCCATCACCGCCAGAATGCACACCAGAATACGCAGGAAATGCCCGCGGGTCAGGCGCAGGCTTTCCTTCATCGCCGCCAACGGCGCCATGCCGCGCAGCACCAGCAGGTACTCGGCGAAGGCCAGGGTCACCATCAGCCAGATGCCCGGCAGGAAATACAGCGACAGGCCCAGCAGAATCAGCAGCGTATTGAGGGCCGTGAGCAGGGCGAAGCGCGGCCACAGGGTGGCGGAAGTGGCGAGCAGGTCTCGGATGCGCGGCGACTCGCCACGGCTGCGGGCATCGAGAAACAGAATCAGCGCTGCGGTGTACAGCGGATACACCAGTAAACCGACGATCACGCTGTAACCGGGGAAACCGTCCGGGCCGGCGGTGTTGTCCACCAATTGTTGCAAGAACGCTTCGAACATCACCAGTGGCAGGCACAGTTGCACGATCTGGCCCAGATTGCGCTTGAAGAAATACAAGGAGTCACGCAGCACATCGAACGGATTCATCAGTCGGTATCGCAGGTTAAAAGCAGTTCCACACTTTAACCGATGAAGCGCTGGGGGGCGCAAACGTAAACGTTCGGTAAAGGTCATTGAAACATCCTGTATCAGCCCCATAACTGTGAGGCACCTTATCCACCGTGGATGAGGGCGACGATATTCCCGGCAATCTACGAGGTCGCCATGAACAGCGAAGAACAAACCCTGATCGATGGACTGTTTTCCCGGCTGCAACAGGCCGAAACGGATTCAGCCCCGCGTGACGCCCAGGCCGAGGCGCGGATCAAGGAACACCTGACTCGCCAGCCCGCCGCGGGCTATTTCATGACCCAGGCGATTCTGGTGCAAGAGGCTGCAATCAAAAGCCTCGACGAACAGAACAAGCAACAGGCGCAGCAGATCCAGCAATTGCAGGCCGAATTGCAACAGGCCAAGGCTTCCGCGCCGGCCCCGAGCAGTGGTGGTTTCCTGTCGAGCATCTTCGGCGGTGGTTCCCGCGATCCGCAGCCTGCGCCGACGCAAAGTGCTCCGCCATCCACTGGCGGCTGGCGTGAACCGGCCCGGCCATCATTCAACTCGCAACCGCCACAGCAGAACTTCGGTGCACCGCAACAGAACTACGGCGCCCCGCAGCAAAACTACGCGCCGCAACAACAGGCGCCGGTCGGTAGTGGCTTCCTCGGTGGCGCGCTGAAAACCGCAGCCGGCGTGGCCGGTGGCGTGATGCTGGCGCAAGGCATCAGCAGCCTGTTCCACAGCAACCAGCAACCGCAGGAAATCGTCGAAGTCATCAAGGAAGAGCCGGCACAGGTCAACGACCATAGCGGCAACGACTGGAACAACGACCAGAACGTGGCCGGTAACGATTCCAGCGACCAAGGCAATTTCACCGACGCCGACTACAGCGATGACAGCTCATCGTTCTTCGGCGGCGATGACGACGACTCCTTCGTCTGACCCACCACTCGTCCGGGGCGCACACGTGCCCCGGGCCGATTATTCGCGGAACAATCCTTCAGGCTGGCATACTGGGCGACTTTTCGGGCCTAGTGCCGGATTCAAGCCTGCGCCTGTGCGCCATGAGGGAAATGCGATGAAGAAAATCGCAGTGTTCGCCGACGTCCAAAACCTCTACTACACCGTGCGTCAGGCCTATGGTTGCCACTTCAACTATGCCGCGCTGTGGGCTGACATCAGCAAACAGGGCGAGATTGTCGAGGCGTATGCCTACGCCATCGATCGCGGCGACAGCAAACAGCAGCAGTTCCAGCAGATCCTGCGCAACCTCGGCTTCATCGTGAAGCTCAAGCCCTACATCCAGCGTAGCGACGGCTCGGCCAAGGGCGACTGGGACGTGGGCATCACCCTCGACATCATGGACGCCGCCGATCACGTCGACGAAGTGGTGCTGGCCTCCGGTGATGGCGATTTCGATATGTTGCTGGAGCGCATCATCAGCAAGCACGGTGTGCAAGCCGTGGCTTACGGCGTGCCGGGTTTGACCGCCAACTCGCTGATCCGCGCCGCCAGTCGCTACGTGCCGATCGAAGGCGCGTTGCTGCTCAAGAATTGATTTTTACGGAGTTGAAACAGGTTTGGAACGCATAGCCGTCATTGACTTTGAAACCACCGGGATCTCCCCGAGCAGCAGCTGCCGGGCCACGGAAATTGCCGTGGTGATCCTCGAACAGGGGCGCATCGTCGAGCGTTACCAGAGCCTGATGAACGCCGGCGTTCGTGTACCGGCCTTCATCGAACAACTCACCGGCATCAGCAACGCCATGCTGCGCACCGCGCCGTCGGCCGAGCAGGTGATGAACGAAGTTAACGAATTCGTCGGCATCACGCCGTTGTTGGCGCACAACGCTGCGTTCGACCAGAAGTTCTGGGATTTTGAACTGGGCCGGATCAAACGTACGCGGTTGCAGAACTTTGCCTGTTCGCTGTTGTTGGCCCGTCGGTTGATGCCGGCGGCGCCGAACCACAAACTCGGCACGCTCACCACGTTCGCCAGTTTGCCCAACACCGGCAAGGCTCACCGGGCGATGGCGGATGCGGAGATGGCCGCCAACCTGACGACGCATTTGGCAGAGCAACTGCGTCAGCAGCATGGGTTGCGGGAGTTGTCCCATGATCTGCTGGTCAGTCTGCAAAAAGTGCCGGCGGCGAAGATCAATGAGCATCTGAAGCGCCATCGCGGGTTCTGACTGACACCCCAACAATCCCCTGATACAACACAAATCCCCTGTGGGAGCGGGCTTGCTCGCGAAGGCGGTGTGTCTGTCACATTGATGTTGGATGTGCCGACGCCTTCGCGAGCAAGCCCGCTCCCACATTGGATCTCCTGCGGCAATCAGATTGGTGTTTAACGACGCCTCCGATTCGATGATCGGTCCTACCGAATAATAGGGATTGTCTGTCTTGCCCCTCCTCTGGGGCATCGATAACCTTTTGTCCGTCGCTGCCAATGCAGCGATCGGGACTGCAAGCCCACCGATAGTTTGTTAGGTGCATACAAGCACACCTATAATCGCGTCGCTTTATCTGGCGACCATCGATTTATGGTAGCTGTGTGCGGGAGGCCTTCGGGTCTGCCGAGGTCCTAACAACTCGGTCTTGCAGACCTGCGCACAGCTGCCACCCATCATCTGCAAGTGATGACGGTAGCTCCAACTTTTGTTAGGACATTCGAATGGTCAAAATTACCCCCAATCCCCCAGATCTCTTCATCCCCCAAACCTTCATCCGCCATCACATTCAACTGCGAGCACTTTTGCTGCACGCAGAAGGGTGGTTCTGTGCCCGGGATATCGGCCGGTTAATGGGCGTGGAGATCAACGGCAGACACGCCCTCAAGCTCGATGCCGATCAACGCCGGATGATGTGTTTGTCTGGCAGCGACGAACCCCAGGAAACCCTGATGCTGAGCGAGTCCGGCGTGTACGCGATGCTGGTCTATCACTACTGCCCGGAGAACCGGAACCTGCGGCGTTGGCTGACCCACCATGTGATGCCGATGCTGCGCGACGGTGCCGGGGCTGTTTCGCATCAAGCACCGAGTTTGCGGTTGATGGAGTGGGCGGGTGGAACGTTAAGCTTGCTGCATTGGCGGACAGAGCCTTGGGTTCGGCTGAAAGATATGCCGTGTTTGCTGGGCGCCGGCTATAGCGGCGTTCGCGGATTCTAAAGACACCAAAAATCCCCTGTGGGAGCGGGCTTGCTCGCGAAAGCGTCGGCACATCCAACATTGATGTAACTGGCAGACCGCTTTCGCGAGCAAGCCCGCTCCCACATTTGGATGTGTTGCGGTCGTCAAATTGGCTTCGCTTCCAACTGCCCCAACGGCACGCGCTTTTCTATCGCGCTGGACAACACAATCGACGTCTTGCTGAACCCAAACTTCGCCACGCGGTTGATCAACTCTTCCAACTCCGGCATCGACCCCACCGCCGCTTGCATGATCACGCACGGATCTCCGGTCACCCGATGGCACTCGGTCAAATGCGGGATTTTGATCAGGTCGTCGTAGGTTTTCTGGTTGCCGTGCTGGTTCAAGCGCAGTTCGATGACGCACTGGATCGGCAGGCCAATCTTGGACATGTCGACCTTCGCCTGGTAACCGGTAATCACCCCGGATGCCTCAAGCTTGGCCACGCGCTCGGCCACGGCCGGGGCGGAGAGGTTCACTTTGCGCGCCAGTTCGGCGTAGGACGCCCGACCGTTTTCCAACAGGGCGCTGAGGAGCATGCGGTCGTACTTGTCCATCTTGGATTCCTGAAAATGACATGACTTTCGAAACCACGCTTTATCGCGCTGATCTCCGTGCTTTGAAAAGTGTACCGGCGCTATAAACAGGTTTTGTAACTTATTTTTGCCGCCCGGCCTTTCTAGAATATCCGATCTCATTGTCTTGCCTGTCGAGCTGCCCATGCCTGGCTTACGTCGCTTCCCCTTGCCGTTGATCGCCGCATTTTTCGCGTTGTACGTGATTTGGGGCTCGACTTATCTGGTCATTCGCATCGGCGTGCAGTACTGGCCGCCATTGATGCTCGGCGGGATTCGCTTTGTGATTGCCGGGACGCTGATGTACGCGTTCCTGCGCTGGCGTGGGGCGCCGGCACCGACCTGGGCGCAATGGAAAGCGGCGGGGATCATCGGGATTTTGCTGCTCAGTTTCGGTAACGGCGCGGTGAGCGTGGCGGAGCACACCGGGGTCGCGTCTGGCGTGGCTGCGTTGGCGGTGGCGACGGTGCCGTTGTTTACCTTGCTCTGTGGATATTTCTGGGGCGCGCGTAATACCCGTCTCGAATGGGCCGGGATTGTGCTCGGGCTGATCGGCATCGCCATGCTCAACCTCGGCTCCAACCTGCAATCGAGCCCGTTGGGCGCGGCGTTGCTGGTGTTTGCTGCCGCGACCTGGGCCTTCGGCTCGGTGTGGAGCAAACACTTGCCGCTGCCCCAAGGCGCGATGGCCAGTGCCGTGGAAATGCTGGTGGGTGGCGTGGTGTTGCTGATCGGCAGCACCGTCAGCGGCGAACACCTGGACAGTCTGCCGCCGATGGAAGGCTGGGCCGCGTTGGCTTACCTGATCGGCTTCGGTTCGATCATTGCCTTCAACGCCTACATGTACCTGTTGAAAAACGTGCGTCCGGCGGCGGCCACCAGTTATGCCTACGTCAACCCGGCGGTGGCGGTGTTGCTGGGAATCGTGTTTGTCGGCGAGACCATCGGCATCGAGGAAGCGATTGCGATGGCGGTGATCATCAGCGCCGTGGTGTTGATCGGCTTGCCGCAGTGGCGACGGGCTCCGGTGCGACCTGCGGCGGTGGCGCCGACAGAATCCCGTGTGAATTAGGGTAAACTGCGCGCCATCGCATATCCGCTCTGATTTTTCCTACGGTAATCCCATGACTTTCGCCTCCCTTGGCCTGATCGAACCTTTGCTGCGCTCTCTTGAGACGCTCGGCTACCAGACGCCTACGCCGGTCCAGGCGCAAGCCATTCCGGCGGTGCTGGCCGGTCGCGACCTGATGGCCGCGGCCCAGACCGGCACCGGCAAGACCGCCGGTTTTGCGCTGCCGCTGCTGCAGTTGCTGGCCATGGAAGGGCCGAAAGTCGCCTCCAACTCGGTGCGCGCGCTGATCCTGGTGCCGACCCGCGAACTGGCCGAACAGGTTCACGAAGCCGTGCGTCAGTACGCCGAGAACCTGCCGCTCAGCACTTACGCGGTGTACGGCGGCGTCAGCATCAACCCGCAGATGATGAAGCTGCGCAAAGGTGTCGACGTGCTGGTGGCGACCCCGGGTCGTTTGCTCGACCTGTATCGCCAGAAGGCCCTCAAGTTCAATCAGCTGCAAACCCTGATCCTCGACGAAGCCGATCGCATGCTCGATCTGGGCTTCTCCGAGGAACTGGGGAATATTTACCGCGTGTTACCGAAACAGCGTCAGACGCTGTTGTTCTCCGCGACCTTCTCCGACGCGATCCGCTTGCTGGCCGGGCAAATGCTCAACGACCCGCTGAGCATCGAAGTCAGCCCGCGTAACGTCGCCGCCAACACCGTCAAGCAATGGGTTGTGGTGGTGGACAAGAAGCGCAAGCCGGAGCTGTTCATTCATTTGCTGCGCAAGGGCAAGTGGAAACAGGTGCTGGTGTTCGCCAAGACCCGCAACGGTGTGGACGCGCTGGTGGAAAAACTCCAGGGCCTGGGCATCAACGCCGACGGCATCCATGGGGACAAACCGCAAGCGACCCGTCAGCGGGCACTGGATCGTTTCAAGGCCAGTGAAATTCAGATTCTGGTGGCTACCGACGTTGCGGCCCGTGGTCTGGATATTGAAGACCTGCCGTTGGTGGTCAACTTCGACCTGCCGATCGTGGCCGAAGATTATATCCACCGCATCGGTCGTACCGGTCGGGCGGGCGCAACGGGTGAGGCTATTTCCCTGGTGTGTGCGGATGAAGTGAATCAGCTGTCAGCCATCGAGATGTTGACCCGTCAGACATTGACCCGCCAGACGGAACAGGATTTCGAGCCTGAGCATCGGGTGCCGGATACCGATTCCAGTGGTCAGGTAGTCAAGAAACCGAAGAAACCGAAGAAGCCAAAGGCCTCCGGTGGCGGTAAGCGCAATTTGGGTAAGTGGGTTGAGAGCGGGGACGCTTCGGCAGTGGAGCCTTCGATCAAGCCTGTGCGAAAAGTGCCGGTGTTTAACACTGGGCCGCGTAAGAAAAAGCCTTGATCCAGCGATGATCGTTCCCACGCTCCGCGTGGGAATGCCTCAATGGACGCTCTGCGTCCGCTGTTGGGACGCTGAGCGTCCCGGGCTGCATTCCCACGCGGAGCGTAGGAACGATCAATAAGTTGCGGCGTTTGTTAGGTCGCCTTCGCGAGCAAGCCCGCTCCCACACTGGATCTGCATACGACACAGATCAAATGTGGGAGCGGGCTTGCTCGCGAAGGGCGCACCGCGGTCTTCAGCCCTTGCGCTGTAGCCACTCCACCATCCCAAGCCCAGCCGCGCGCCCACTGGCAAAACACCCCGTCAGCAGATAGCCCCCCGTCGGCGCTTCCCAGTCCAGCATTTCCCCCGCGCAAAACACACTCGGCAGTTGCTTGAGCATCATGCGCTCATCCATCGACTCAAACGTCACGCCACCCGCACTGCTAATGGCTTCGTCCAATGGACGGGTTTTCACCAGCGTCAGTGGCAATGCCTTGATCGCTTTGGCCAGCAATGCCGGATCGGCAAAGCATTCAGCCCCCGTCAGCTCTCTCAGCAGCGCCGCTTTCACACCATCGATTCCAAGCTGACTGTGCAAGTGCTTGGACATGGATCGCGAGCCGCGCGGCTTATTCAGTGCAGCCTCAACTTTATCCACAGGCCGGCCCGGCAACAGGTCGATGTGAATGGTGGCCGAGTCATGCAGATTGATGGCTTCACGGATCGGCGCTGACAACGCGTAGATCAAACTGCCCTCAATTCCCGTGGCGGTAATTACACATTCCCCGAGGCGCGGAATGTCGTCATTCAGGCCAATGGCGATATTTTTCAGCGGCGCACCAGCGAATTTGCTGACCATCAATTCGCTCCAGGCCTGCACCTCGAAACCGCAATTGCTCGGTTGCAACGGCGCCAGTCCTACGCCGCGCTGTTCCAGTGGCAGCATCCATGCGCCGTCCGAACCCAGGCGCGACCAACTGCCGCCGCCGAGGGCGAGCAGGGTAGCGTCGGGTTTGACGATGATTTCGCCGTCGGGACTCGCGATGCGCAAATCACCGTGCTCATTCCAGCCGAGCCAGCGATGGCGGGTGTGGATAACCACACCGGCGTCGCGCAGGCGTTTGAGCCAGGCGCGAAGTAGGGGGGCGGCTTTCATGTCCGTAGGAAAAACCCGGCCGGAGCTGCCGACAAAGGTTTCGATGCCCAGGTCATGAATCCACTGGCACAGGGCCTCGGCGCCGAAGGCCCGCAGCAACGGTGCGATATGCGGTGCCCGTTCGGCGTAGCGCGAGAGGAACGCCGGGTAGGCTTCGGAGTGGGTGATGTTCATGCCGCCGACCCCGGCCAGCAGGAATTTTCGCCCCACGGAGGGCATGCCGTCGTACAGATCGACTTTGATTCCGGCCTGGCTCAGGACCTCAGCGGCCATCAGGCCGGCGGGGCCGCCGCCGATGATGGCGACGTGCGGGGGGAGGGAAGTCGAGGGCTGGGTCATGGCGTGCGCTGCGGTATGGCTGGATAAGCGGCGCATTCTATCAGCACAAGTCAGGGTGGGAGCGGGCATGCTCGCGATGGCGGAGTGTCAGTCGACATCTGCGTTGCTTGATACAACGCCTTCGTGAGCAAGCCCGCTCCCACAGGGGATCACGGGTGTAGTCAAAAGAGTGGTCAAAAAACAACCAGCGCTCTACACGCTATACACAGCTTGGGCTGCAGGCCCTTTCACTCAGGTTATCCACAGGCAGTTCCACAGGCATTGTGGGTAAAGATTCATACATCAATGACAACCTGATGACTGCCACACCCGTTGTGCGCTGTGGTGGAGGATGCCGTGACGACGGGCCAGGGCCTGGCGGTCCTTGCTGTAGCCGCCGCCGATTACTCCGACCACCGGGATGTCCCGGCCCAGGCAATGGCGCATCACGCTTTCATCCCGGGCGGCGACGCCTGCGTCGGTCAACTTCAGGTAACCCAGCGCGTCATCCTTATGCACATCGACCCCGGCGTCATACAGCACCAGGTCCGGTTGATAGAGCGGCAGTAAATAGTTGAGCGCGTCGTCCACCACCTTCAAATAATCCGCGTCGCCCATGCCCTTGGGCAACGGAATGTCCCAGTCACTTTCCGCCTTGCGTGCGGGAAAATTCTTTTCGCAGTGCAGGGAAACGGTCACCGCGTCCGGGGTGTTGTGCAGGATCCGAGCAGTCCCGTCGCCCTGGTGCACGTCGCAATCGAAAATCAGCACCCGATTCACCCGACCACTTTCCAGCAGGTAATGGCTGATCACCGCCAGGTCATTGAAGATGCAGAACCCGGCCGGGTAGTCGTAGTGGGCGTGGTGGGTGCCGCCGGCCAAGTGACAGGCCAGCCCATGCTCCAGCGCCTGCTCGGCCGCGAGCAATGATCCGCCGACCGCCCGCACCGTGCGCCGGGCCAGGGCTTCGTTCCACGGCAGGCCGAGGCGCCGCTGGTCTTCGCGGGACAACTCGCCGCTCATGTAGCGTTCGATATACGCAGGGTCATGTGCGAGGGCGAGAATCTCTGCCGGACACAGCTCCGGGCGCAGCAGGTCGGCGTCCCGGACCAGGCCACTGTCCACCAGGTGATCGCGCAGCAGGCGAAACTTGTCCATGGGGAAGCGGTGCTCCGCCGGGAACTCGGGGCTGTAGTCTTCGTGGTAGATCAAGGGCAGAGGCATGGCTGTTTTGTGTAGGAATGCAGGTAGGAGGAGTGAAGGATCCTACCAGCGATGTAGACTCGAAGTATGGAATTGGAGGGGTACGATGGAGCCGATACTGGAACTCGAAAGCGCACGCTTGCTGTTGCGGCAATGGAGTGACGAGGATTTGCCGGCGTTTGCGGCGATGTGTGCCGATCCGCAGGTGATGCGTTATTTTCCCGAGGCCTTGAGCCGATTGGAAAGTGCTTCGCTGATCGGGCGGATTCGCGGGCATTTTGCCGAGCACGGTTTCGGCCTCTGGGCATTGGAGCGCAAGGACACCGGCGCCTTTATCGGGTTTACCGGGTTGGGTGTGGTCGGTTTCGACGCGCCTTTCACCCCGGCCACGGAAATCGGCTGGCGCCTGGCCCGCGAGCATTGGGGGCTGGGTTACGCCAGTGAAGCAGCTTGGACCGCTCTGCGCTGCGGCTTTGACCGGTTGGCGCTGAACGAGATCGTCGCGTTCACCACGCAGGCCAATCTGCCGTCGGAGAAAGTCATGCAGGCCATCGGCATGCAGCATGATTCAGCCGATGACTTCGACCACCCGAAGCTCGCGCCTGACCATCCGCTGCGTCACCATGTCCTGTACCGCATCACCCGTGAACAATGGCTGCAAACCTTGCATGGATAAGCAGGCACGGACGTTTACAATGGTCGCCATGTTGGCCTGGGCCATTAACTGAATCGACCGCCGCAGCCAAGACTGCGCGGCATTGCTTTGTGTGAGGAGAGCCTGAATGAGCCAAGTATTGGAAGATCTGGTAGACCTGCTGACCCTGGAACCGATTGAAGAAAACCTGTTCCGTGGCCGCAGCCAGGACTTGGGTTTCCGTCAGTTGTTCGGCGGCCAGGTGCTCGGCCAGTCCCTGTCGGCGGCCAGTCAGACCGTTGAAGAGGCGCGCCACGTGCACTCGATGCACGGTTATTTCCTGCGTCCGGGCGATGCCAAGTTGCCGGTGGTGTATCAGGTGGATCGGGTGCGCGATGGCGGCAGTTTCAGCACTCGCCGGGTGACAGCGATCCAGAAGGGCAACCCCATTTTCACCTGCAGCGCATCCTTCCAGTACGACGAAGAAGGCTTCCAGCACCAGACCGAAATGCCGCAAGTGGTCGGCCCGGAAAACCTGCCTTCGGAGCTGGAACTGACCCAGCAGCGCGCGCATTTGATCCCGGAACACATGCGCGAAAAACTGCTCTGCCCGAAACCGATCGAAGTCCGCCCGGTGACCGAGAAAGATCCCTACAACCCGCAAGCCGCCGACCCGATCAAGTACGTCTGGTTTCGCGCCGACGGTGCCTTGGCCGACTCGCCGGCGCTGCACAAATACCTGTTGGCCTACGCCTCGGACTTCGGGCTGTTGACCACTTCGCTGCTGCCCCACGGCAAGTCGGTGTGGCAGAAAGACATGCAGGTCGCCAGCCTCGATCACGCCTTATGGTTCCACTCCGACCTGCGCGCCGATGACTGGTTGCTCTACGCGATGGACAGTCCGTGGGCCGGCAACTCCCGTGGTTTCTCCCGTGGCAGCGTGTTCAACCGTGCCGGGCAACTGGTGGCCTCGGTCACCCAGGAAGGCCTGATTCGCCATCGCAAGGATTGGGCATGAGCCTGGCCGAAGTGCGGCACTGGGTGTTCGACATGGACGGCACCCTGACGGTGGCCGTGCACGACTTCGCCGCGATCCGCGTGGCGCTGGCGATCCCGGCCGAAGACGACATCCTGACCCACCTCGCCGCGTTGCCCGCCGAAGAAGCGGCGGCCAAACATGCGTGGTTGCTGGAGCATGAGCGGGACCTGGCGCTGGGCTCGAAACCGGCACCCGGCGCGGTAGAGCTGGTGCGTGAACTGGCCGGGCGCGGTTATCGCCTCGGCATCCTTACTCGCAATGCGCGGGAACTGGCGCATGTGACGCTGGAGGCCATCGGCCTGGCGGACTGCTTTGCGGTGGAGGATGTGTTGGGTCGCGACGAAGCACCGCCCAAGCCGCATCCCGGCGGTTTGCTGAAACTGGCCGAAGCCTGGAACGTGCCGGCGAGCGAGATGGTGATGGTCGGTGATTACCGCTTTGATCTGGATTGCGGTCGGGCGGCGGGCGCGCGGACGGTGCTGGTGAATTTGCCGGATAACCCTTGGCCGGAGTTGGCGGATTGGCATGCGGCGGATTGTGTTGAGTTGCGGCGGATGCTTTTCGCTTGAGTGATTTGTTGCCTGTCTAGCCGCCTTCGCGAGCAAGCCCGCTCCCACAGGGGAATGCATTCCAAATGTGGGAGCGGGCTTGCTCGCGAAGAGGCCCTGTCAGGCAACGCAAAACTCACTGACTGAACAACACTTTCTGCCCTTCAGGCGACGTAAACATCCCATCCCCGTTATGCCCGACCCCGGGCACTTCGACCAGGCGCTGGTTCACCCCTTGTGGATTGCGCCGCAGCAGATAATCAAAAAAATTATGTCCGCGAACCAGGCGATAAGCCCCTTGGGCCTCCGCTTCGCAACCCTTGTCCAGCGCCGGATGCTGCGGGTCGGTGTCCTGCTGACCCAGCAGATAAGTCACCTCACGCTTGATGTAAACGGCTTCAATCTGCTGAGCCGTTTGCCCACCGGCATAAATGGGCAGGTCTGTCAGACCATACTTCCAGCGATTGAAACCGGTGCACCGTGCGTGATCGAACACCACCGGCCGCTGTTCATTGAAGTAGGCGTAGGACGACGGATTTGCCACTACATAGCGGATTTTCACCCCGGCCGCCGTGAGCGCCGGTTGATCGTGGGCCAGCAATGCGTAGCGCTGCACCACCTGGCCGCCGCCGGAATGACCGGCGATGACGATTTGTTTCACGTCCGGAAATTGCCGGCGGTCGCTGAGCCTGTCGATGATCTGGTCGAGGGCCGCGAACGAGCTCAGGGCAAACGGCGCGGTGGATAACCCACCGGCCATCCAGTCATTGCCGTGCCAGCGCAATACACTGTCCGCCACCGGGTGGCGCGTGACGTCGGTTTCATTGAGAAACTGCGGGGCGATCACCAGTGTGTTGGCGCTTTGCCCGGCCGCTTCAGCCGCTTTCTCGGCGCTGCGACGGTAGGTCTCGGCGTTGCGCAATCGACCATGGATGATGATCAGCACCCGTTCGATTTTCGCCGGCGCCGGGCCCATGCCCACCGCCATCTCACCTTCTTTCAACAATAGGCGCCCGGGGCTGATCTCTTTGACCCCGTGCTCGTCCGCCTGGGCACTTGCGCAGGCAATCAACAACACCAACAACCATTTATGCATTTACAGATTTTTCGCCGCAAAGGTATCGCACTGGCCGACCTGGCCCTGAGCGAAACCGGTTTTGAACCAGCGCACCCTTTGCGCTGACGTGCCATGGGTAAAGGAATCCGGTACTACGCGGCCCTGACCTTGCTGCTGCAAGCGGTCGTCGCCAATCGCATTGGCAGCGTTCAGGGCTTCCTCGATGTCACCGGGTTCCAGCCAGTTCAGGCGCTTCTGCGCATTGTTGGCCCAGACCCCGGCCAGGCAATCGGCCTGGAGTTCCTGACGCACCAGTAAACCACCATCGCCTTCCATCTGCCGACCTTGCTGGCGAGCGGTCTGAATTTTCGCGGAAACACCAAGCAAGGTCTGAACATGGTGTCCGACTTCGTGAGCGATCACGTAGGCCTGGGCGAAGTCGCCAGCGGCGGAAAAGCGTTGCGACATTTCCTGGAAGAACGCCATGTCCAGGTAGACCTTCTGGTCGGCCGGGCAGTAGAACGGGCCGGTCGCTGAAGTGGCCAGACCGCACGCCGAGTTCACCCGGTTGCTGAACAGCACCAGGGTCGGGTTCTTATATTGCTTCCCGGCCTGCTGGAAAATCTGGCCCCAGGTGTCTTCGGTATCACCGAGGATCGAGCGCACGAATTCGGCCTGTTCATCATTGGCCGGTGGCGCCTTGCGGGTCTGGTTCGTGGCCGGTGCCGATTGCTCGGTCATTTGCCCGGTCAGTTGTCCGAGGATCTGCATCGGGTCCTGGCCGGTGATCCAGCCGATCCCGACAATCAACAGGATCGCCGTCAGGCTCAGGCCCTTGCCGCCGCCGAAGCGCATCCCGCCGCCGCCACCGCCAACATCATCACCCCGGGCATCGACCACGTTGTCGCTGCGTCGGCCTTTTTTCCATAGCATGTGGGAATCCTCGATGTGTACGTGGTGATGAGTGTTGTTGGTGTGTAGGCGCCGCGCCAGTCCGGTCGTCCATATTCCAACGTTAACCAGAAAACTACAGCGTTGTATTGAACGTGAATCGTCCGGCAAATTCCGTTGGGCGCCGGGTATTTGTCCCGGGGACGCAAGCAGGGCGTTGTTCGCACACTTTTTCCGTTCGCCTGTGTAAGAATCTGGAACCAGGTTCTAAATTGTTGGAATTAAAATTCCAAAGGATTTCCATGACCATCAGCACCCCCCTGTCCGGTGTAAACAAACCCTTCAAAGGGATATTGCTGATCGTTGCCGCGACGTTCCTGTTCTCCAGCCATGACGCGCTGTCCAAATACCTCTCCGGTTTCTACCCGATCATCATGGTGGTCTGGGCCCGATATCTGGTGCACACCTTGTTGATGGCCGGGATTTTTCTGCCGCAATCCGGGTTGCGTGTCCTACGTACCAAGCGACCTTTGCTGCAGCTGGCGCGGGCGTTGTGCCTGCTGGGCACCAGTCTGTTTTTCACCACCGGTTTGTTGTACATCCCCTTGGCCGAAGCCACGGCGGTCAACTTTCTTGCGCCGGTGCTGGTCACCGCGCTGTCGGTGCCGCTGCTGAAAGAGCACGTCACCCGCGGCCAATGGATCGCGGTGATTTGCGGCTTTATCGGTGTGCTGATCATCGTCCACCCCGGCGGCGAACTGTTTACCCCGGCGATTCTGCTGCCGTTCTGTTCGGCGATGTTTTTCTGCTTCTATCAGTTGCTCACCCGCAAGCTCAGCCAGATCGACAGCCCGACCACCAGTAATTTCTTCGCGGGGTTGTGCAACACCCTTGTGATGAGCGCGCTGGTGCCGTTCTTCTGGCAGGTACCGAGCCTTGGTCATGGGTTGTTGATGCTGGCGCTGGGGAGCTGCGGGATGACCGCGCATTTGTTCCTGACCCAGGCGTTCCGCTACGCCGCCCCGGCGCTGCTGGCGCCGTTTGGTTATTGTCAGATCGTGTTTGCCGGGTTGCTCGGCTGGCTGCTGTTTTCCCACACGCCGACCCTGACCACGGTGGTCGGGATCGCGGTGATTTGTTGCAGCGGGTTGGCGGCGGCTTGGCAGCAGAGCCGCCGATAGAAAACGTGCGCTGAACGAACTGTGGGAGCGAGCCTGCTCGCGAAGGCGTTGTGTCAGTCGACATTTACTTTGACTGATCTATAGCTTTCGCGAGCAAGCCCGCTCCCACAGGGGGATGGTGTGTTTTAGTCAGTGACGGTAGGAATCTTGCGCGGTGCCATGAAGTACATCCAGATCAGCGCGATGAAGTACATCGCCGGGATCATGGTGAACAGTACGGTGTAGTTGTTGTTGGTGGCCGTCAGAATGTGCCCGACCAGTTGGGTCATGAACATCCCGCCAATCGCCGCACACATCCCGCCGAAACCAAACACGGTGCTCATCATGTGTTTAGGCGTGTAGTCCATCACCAGGCTCCAGATGTTCGCAGTCCAGGCCTGGTGCGCACCGATGGCCAGGGAGATGGCGGCCACCGCGACCCACAGATTGCTCGATCCGGCCGCCATGATCACGCCGATGATGCAGCAGGCGAACAGGAACATGGACATCAGCCGCGCCTTGATCGGGTTGATCCCGCGACCGATCAGGAACGAGGACAGGATCCCCCCGCCGACACTGCCGAAGTCCGCCGTCAGGTAAATGATGATCAGCGGGATGCCCATCTGAGTCACGTTGATACCCAGGTTGTATTGCTGATTGAGGAACGGTGGCAGCCAGTAAAGGTAGAACCAGAACACCGGCGCGGTCATCGAATAAGCCAGGGCGAACGCCCAAGTGCCACGCATGCGCAGGATGGTGGAGAAGGACACGCGGGATTGTTCCGGCTCGACTTCCTTCTGGATGTAGTCCAGTTCCGACTGTTTGACGCTCGGGTGATCTTCCGGGTTGAAGTACTTCAAGCCCCAGCACACCAGCCAGATCCCACCCAGTGCCGACATGCACAGGAACGCTGCCTGCCAGCCCCATGCGTGGAGGATCAGCGGCAACAGCATTGGCGTGAACATCGCGCCGACGTTGGTGCCGGCGTTGAAGATGCCGGTGGCCACCGCGCGCTCACCGGCCGGGAACCACAACCGGGTGGTTTTCACACAGGCCGGGTAGTTCGCGGCTTCGGTCAAACCGAGAATAAACCTACAGACCATGAAGCCTGCGGCCGACGTGGCCAGGCCATGAGCGCCGGTGGCCAGGCTCCACAGCAGCACCGCGCAGAAGAACACACGCTTGACGCCGATCCGGTCGATCAACCGGCCTTGCAGCACGAAACCGATGGCGTAGCCGACCTGGAACCAGAAGTTGATGTTGGCGTAGTCCATCGCCGTCCAGCTCATTTCCTTGGCCAGGATCGGCTGCATGACGCCGAGTGCGGCGCGGTCGATGTAGTTCAGGGTGGTGGCGAAAAACACCAGCGCCAGCATGCCCCAACGGGTTTTGCCGACCGCCATGGCACCGCGGATCTTGTCACCAATGCCGCCGGTGGCAGGAGTCATGGAGGAACGCTCCATGGGAGAGCTTCGAGAAGGAATCATGTAGGCCACCGATTATTTTTATGTGGTGTTCTGGGTCTTGGTTAACCGAGCCTCGGCGGTTCATGACCGGACTCAATGTGCAGCCGATGTTGGGCAGTGGACGAAAAATCGTCAATTCGCCAAGGGGCATTGTGTTCGATAATCGCACATAAAACTAACTGGCTAGTACACTTTGAATTGCTGTGTGGCAGCTTGGAGCCAATAATTTACCCCAAGAAAAACGCGATCCTCGTAGGAGCGGTCGAGTGAAACGAGGCTGCGATCTTTTGATCTTAAAAGCCAACGTTAAAAGATCGCAGCCTCGTTTCACTCGACAGCTCCTACAGAGTGATTGCGCAACCACCGGGAGTCGAAATATGCAGCGTTCCATTGCCACCGTTTCCTTGAGCGGTACCCTGCCGGAAAAACTCGAAGCCATCGCCGCCGCCGGGTTCGACGGGGTGGAGATTTTCGAGAATGACCTGCTTTATTACGACGGCAGCCCCCGGGAAATTAAACAGATGTGCGCCGATCTCGGGATCGCCATCACGCTGTTTCAACCCTTCCGCGATTTCGAAGGCTGCCGCCGCGATCGCCTGCCGCGCAACCTGGAACGGGCCGAGCGCAAGTTCGACTTGATGCAGGAACTCGGCACGGATCTGGTGCTGGTGTGCAGCAACGCGTCAGCCGATTCCCTCGGTGATGAACGAATCCTGATCGATGATCTGCACCTGCTGGCCGAACGCGCCAGCATTCGCGGTTTGCGCATTGGTTACGAAGCGCTGGCATGGGGTCGTCACGTCAATACTTATCAACAGGTGTGGAACATCGTGCGCCAGGCGGATCATCCGAGTCTCGGTGTGCTGCTCGACAGTTTTCACACGCTGTCGCTCAAGGGCGATCCGAGTGCTATCGCCGAGATTCCCGGCGACAAGATCTTCTTCGTGCAAATGGCCGATGCGCCAATCCTGGCCATGGATGTGCTGGAGTGGAGTCGGCATTTCCGCTGCTTCCCGGGCCAGGGTGAATTCGATCTGGCGGGGTTCCTCGCGCCGATCATCACGAGCGGTTACACCGGGCCACTGTCGCTGGAGATCTTCAACGACGGCTTCCGCGCCGCGCCGCCACGGGCCAATGCCGCCGACGGTTTGCGTTCGTTGCTGTACCTGGAGGAGAAAACCCGCCAGCGCCTGGCGCAGGAAGCCAAGCCTGTGGCCAATGTCGACATCCTGTTCGAAACCCCCAAGGCCAGCGAGTACAACGGCATCGAGTTTCTTGAATTTGCCGTGGATGAAAGCCTCGGCGCCAAGCTCTCGCACTGGCTGGAGCGGCTGGGTTTCGTCAAGGCCGGGCAACATCGCTCCAAGAGCGTCAGCCTGCTGCGCCAGGGCGATATCAACCTGATCCTCAACTCCGAACCGTACTCCTTCGCCCACAGTTTTTTCGAAGCCCACGGCCCATCGCTGTGCGCCACCGCCGTGCGGGTCAACGACAGCGCCAGTGCGCTCGCGCGGGCCGTGGCCTACAAGGGCCAGCCTTATCGCGGACTGGTCGGCCCCAACGAACTGGAGCTGGCCGCCGTGCGTGCGCCGGACGGCAGCCTGATTTACCTGGTGGACCAGCACGCTGATGTCTACGGCACCGATTTCAACCTGCAACCGGCGGCGACCGCCAGCGGCGGCCTCAAGCGCATCGACCACATGGCCATGGCGCTGCCGGCGGACAGCCTCGATAGCTGCGTGCTGTTCTATAAAAGCCTGCTGGATTTCGAGGCGGACGACGAAGTGGTGCTGCCCGATCCGTACGGTCTGGTGAAGAGCCGGGCGCTGCGCAGCCGTGACAGTTCGATCCGCTTGCCGCTGAACATTTCCGAGAACAGAAACACCGCGATCTCACACGCGCTGTCGAGTTATCGCGGCTCCGGGGTGCATCACATCGCTTTCGATTGCGACGACATCTTTGCCGAGGTCAGCCGCGCGAAAGAGGCGGGCGTGCCGCTGCTGGATATCCCGCTCAACTATTACGATGACCTCGCCGCGCGGTTTGATTTCGATGACGAGTTCCTCAGCGAACTGGCGTATTTCAACGTGCTCTACGACCGCGATGCACAGGGTGGCGAGTTGTTCCACGTGTACACCGAGCCATTCGAAGGGCGGTTCTTCTTTGAAATCATCCAGCGTAAAAATGGCTACGCCGGTTACGGTGCGGCCAACGTCGCGGTGCGCCTGGCAGCCATGGCCAAGTCCCGAAGTGGTGCCGTACGTCAGGCAAAGTTGTAGGAAAATCGTAAACACGGGGTTAAACCACGGCCGCGCGGCTTCCTTCACTGTGCAGCGCGGCCCATAATCGCCAGCCTGTGCAGTGATGGCCGTGAGCCCGCAATGACAATAACTTCAGAACTCCCCGTAGCCTCCGACGAACCGCTTGTGGAGCCTCGCAAGAGTCGCAAGAACAATCCGGAAAAGACCCGCGAAAACATCCTGCAAGAGGCGATTGTCGAGTTCGTCCAGCAAGGGCTTTCCGGCGCCCGCGTCGATGCGATCGCCGAGCGCATCCACACCTCCAAACGCATGATCTATTACTACTTCGGCAGTAAGGAACAGCTGTACGTCGAGGTGCTGGAGAAACTCTACGGCGATATCCGCAGCACCGAAAACCGCCTGCACCTGGCCGAGCTGGCGCCGGTGGACGCGATTCGGCGGCTGGTGGAATTCACCTTCGATCACCATGACCGCAATGTCGATTTCGTGCGCATCGTCTGCATCGAGAACATTCACAACGCCGAGTTTGTGAAGCGCTCCGATGCGATCAAGGCGATGAACAACACCATCCTCGATTCTCTGAATGAGATCCTGCGTCGCGGGGCTGAAGAGGGTGTGTTCCGGGCCGGCCTGGACCCGCTGGATGTGCATTTGTTGATCAGTTCGTTCTGCTTCTATCGCGTGTCGAACCGCCATACCTTCAGTGAGATATTTCAGATCGACTTGCCGGACGAAGCCGTCAAGCAACGTCATCGGGCGATGATTTGCGAGTCGGTTTTGCGTTATTTGCAGGCCTGACCTGTGGCGAGGGGGCTTGCTGTGGCGAGGGAGCTTGCTCCCGCTGGGCTGCGAAGCAGCCCCCCTCAATCATTCAACCATTCAAACTCTGAAAATGCGCCAACATCCGTTGCGCATCCGGCACCACCCCACTGAACAATTCAAACGCCTTCACCGCCTGAAACACCGCCATCGTGCCGCCATCCAGCGTCCGGCAACCCAAGGCCCGGGCGCTGCGCAGCAGTTCGGTTTCCAGCGGGAAGTAAACAATCTCCGCCACCCACAATTCCTTCCTCAACAACTCCACCGGCACGGGCATGCCCGGCAGTTTTTTCATGCCCATGGGCGTGGTGTTCACCAGTCCATCAGCCACCGCCAAGGTACTCGCCAGATCATGCCCGGCCACGGCTCGGCCGGCACCGAAATGCTGATTGAGGTTGTTCGCCAGCACCTGCGCCCGGCCGTCATCCACATCGAAAATGCTGAGTTGCCGGACGCCTTCGCTGAGCAACGCGTGGGCCACTGCCGCACCGGCGCCACCCGCGCCCATTTGGACCACACGCTCACGGGAAACGTCCTTCAAACCCCGGCGAAACCCTTCGGCAAAACCCAGGCAATCGGTGTTGTGGCCGATGCGCTTGCCATCCTTCAGCACCACCGTATTCACCGCGCCGATACCCCGGGCCTCGGGGGACAATTCGTCGAGCAGCGGGAGGATGGCCTGCTTGCACGGGAAAGTGATGTTCAACCCGGTGAAGTTCATGCGCTCGGCAGCCATCAGCAGATCGGGCAGGGCATTGATGTCGAGTTGCAACTGGTCGAGGTCGATCAAGCGATAGAGGTAGCGCAGGCCCTGGGCATCGCCCTCGTGCTCGTGCAGCGTTGGCGTGCGCGAGGCCTGGATGCCGGCGCCGATCAGCCCGGCGAGTACCACGGTGTCGTGTGTCATGGCGCTCATCCTTTCAAACGTTGGCTGAAATGCTCCAGCGCCAGACGATAGCCGTGGCTGCCGAAACCGGCCATCACGGCGGTGGCGATGGCCGAGACAAACGAGTGGTGGCGGAACGGTTCGCGGGCGTGGACGTTGGACAAGTGGACTTCGATCACTGGCAATTCGCTGGCGACCAACGCATCGCGAATGGCCACGGAGGTGTGGGTCCAGGCGGCCGGGTTGATCACGATCCCGGCGCAGCGGCCACGGGCGGCGTGAATCCAGTCGAGCAGTTCGCCTTCATGGTTGGTCTGGCGAAACTCCACCGTCAGGCCGAATTCCTCGGCGGCGCGACCGCACAACGCGGAAATGTCGGCCAGGGTTTCGTGGCCATAGGTCGCCGGTTCACGGGTGCCGAGCAGGTTCAGGTTCGGGCCGTTAAGCACCAGAACGATAGGGGGCATCGGGGTCTCTCCACTTATTATTTTTGGCATTGGCTGTTGATTTCAGCCTGTGGAGATAAATTGTACTAGCTGGTTACTTTGGTCAATTGAAGAGGTGGCGTTGCGGGTTTTTGTGTGCGGTGATCGGACATAAGAAAAAAATCGCAGCCTTCGACAGCTCCTACAGGTCTACGCGAAACCGGTGTAGGAGCTGCCGAAGGCTGCGATCTTTTAACGAGGCAAATGCTCAACCAGAAAATCAATGAAAGCCCGCAACCGCAATGGCACATGCCGACTCTGTGGATAGAGCAGGGTGAAGGGCCGCGAACGCCCACCATAGGGCTTGAGCACTTCCACCAGCGAGCCATCGGCCAACTCGTTTTCGACGATAAAACGATAGGTCTGAAACAACCCCGCACCATGTTTCGCCAGGGTCACGCCGCCCAACACGTCGTCGGAGCAACTGAGGTTGCCCTCGGCAAGAATCTCCCGAGGCTCGCCGTTGTCGTTGAACAGCCAGGCAATCCGCCGGCCGCTGCTGGGCAATTCGTACTGAATGCATTCGTGCTGCGGGAGATCATCCAGGGTCTGCGGCACCCCGGCGCGCTGCAGGTAATCGGGGCTGGCAATCATCACCAGTGCCGCGTCTTCCAGCGGCCTGGCGATCAAACCGGAATCCGGAATCGCCCGCACGCGGATCGCCATGTCATAGCCTTCGCCAACGAAATCGATGTTGCGATTGCTGATGTGCGTCTCGACCTTCACCGCCGGAAACCGCGCTCGAAACGCCGGCAGTAACGGCAAGATCCGGTGATGGGCATAGGTCGTAGGAATACTGATACGCAAGGTGCCGGACGGTTCCTGCTGCTGGCCCATGACCTCCCTCTGCGCTTCAACCAATTGCGCCAGCGCCTGACGGCATTCCTCGTAATAACGCCGACCACTGTCAGTCAGCTTGACGCTGCGGGTAGTGCGCGCGAACAACCGCACCGCCAGGCGTTCCTCCATGCGCGACACCGAACGGCTCACGGCGGCAGGCGTCACCCCGGCGACCAGCGCGGCGGCGGTAAAGCTACCGGCCTCGGCGGCCAGGCAAAACAGTTCGATGCTGCCGAGCTGAAGATCGTCGAAGTGTCGCTGCATGATTGATTACACCGGGGATCAAATGAAGGCTCGAGCTCTGTATTTATCAAATGCCCGCGCATTAATACAGCCTGTTACTACGAAAGGATTGCTTACCATTTTCCGGCGTAGCGGGCAGGGCATTCGTTGTCTCGAAAGCTAGGCTCAGTTCAGGTGGCTGATTTGGGGAAGTCAGCGCCAGTTATCGGATTTCCAGGGAATGTCGAGTCTTACGACTCATTAACCTAACGGATGGGTTAGCATGAGATTGTTCAGCTACAAAGGATTTTCAATGGTGATCATGTTGCGCGATGAACACTGCCCGCCACACGCCCATGTGGACGGCGGAACCTGGAGCGCGCGCTTCAAATTCAGCTTCTGGCACAACGCTGTCGAGCTTTGGGATGTGGTGCCGCATTCGCGTCGCCCGCCAGTGGCGGTGCTGGAAGGATTGCGCCATGCCCTCAGGCAACCGGCCCACCTGCGCAGGGCGCGGGGCATCTGGTGGGACAAGTTGCACAGCGCTTGCCTCGACAATCAGTTGTGGGATTGGGAGAGCAATGAAGTGGTGGTGGTGAAGCGGCTCGCCAGCACGACCTACATGATTGGCTCCGCGTGTTACGAGCCTGAGGACAACAAAACCCTGCTGGCGCTGATAGGCGCACAGGAGGGCGTGGAGATCGAATTATGAAAACCATATCGGCAAAGCTGCAGTTGGATCGGCCCGTGACTGAATCAGTACTGGACGAAGCCATTGAGCGGGGGCGACTGCGCCACAAAAGTGGTGTGCAGGCGACGGCGGT
This sequence comes from Pseudomonas sp. NPDC096950, assembly GCF_044762525.1. Lineage (NCBI taxonomy): Bacteria > Pseudomonadati > Pseudomonadota > Gammaproteobacteria > Pseudomonadales > Pseudomonadaceae > Pseudomonas > Pseudomonas sp. NPDC096950. The sequence goes on from NZ_JBIWEL010000024.1 coordinate 59,110, forward strand.
AACGTTTCAGGAGGCGTGCCTGACAATCCGCTTCGAGGACGGCACTGGCGTGTTGTTACCGGTGAAGCTCTTCCCGGAGTTCGATAGTTTCGAAGACGAGGATTATGCCGATCTGAAAGTAGGCCTCTCCGGCACTGCACTTTGTCATGAGGCGAAAGACCTGCACGTCTCCATCGCGGGGATGATTTCCGCCAGCAAGCCCCTGATGAATTTGGCGGCCTCGGTTGTTTCCTCGCGCAATGGTCGCCAAAGCAGCGCTGCCAAGGCTGAAGCGGCCCGGGCTAACGGTAAAAAGGGCGGTCGCCCGCGCAAGGTCGAAGTCACCCAATAAGCACCCACAAAAAAGCCGTCATCGAGACGGCTGATTTGTATCGGGCACCTGCAATCAGCGCCGGGTCAGCAATACCCCGGATTCCATGTGATGGGTCCACGGGAACTGGTCGAACATCGCGCATTGGCTGATGCGGTGGGTGTCGTGCAGTTGGGCGATGTTGGCCGCCAGGGTTTCCGGGTTGCAAGAGATGTAGAGGATGTTGTCGAAGCGTCGGGTCAGTTCGCAGGTGTCCGGGTCCATGCCGGCGCGCGGCGGGTCGACGAACACACTGCCGAACTCGTAGCTCTTGAGGTCGATGCCCTGCAGGCGGCGGAAAGGTCTAACTTCGTTCAAGGCTTCGGTCAGTTCCTCGGCGGACAGGCGCACCAGGGTGACGTTATCCACAGCGTTTTCGCTCAGGTTGCTCAACGCCGCGTTGACCGAGCTCTTGCTGATTTCGGTGGCCAGCGCTTTGCGTGTGCGGGTGGCGAGGGGCAAGGTGAAGTTGCCGTTGCCGCAATACAGCTCCAGCAAGTCGTCGGAACGATCGCCCAGGGCATCGTAAGCCCAGTTCAGCATCTTCTGGTTCACGGTGCCGTTAGGCTGGGTGAACGCGCCTTCCGGTTGACGGTAGCTGAAGGTGCGGCCGCCGACTTCGAATTGCTCGACCACGTAATCCTGGCCGATGACTTCGCGCTTGCCCTTGGAGCGACCGATGATGCTGACGTTCAGGTCCGCCGCCAGTTTCGACGCGGCGGTGTGCCAGTGCTCGTCCAGCGGACGGTGATAGCACAGGGTGATCATCGCATCGCCGGCCAGGGTGGTCAGAAACTCCACCTGGAACAGCTTGTGGCTCAGGGCTGCGCTGGCTTGCCACGCAGCCTTGAGCTGCGGCATCAGTTCATTGATGCGCAGGCTGGCGATCGGGAATTCTTCGATCAGGATCGGCGTGCGTTTGTCGTCTTGGGCAAACATCGCGTAGTGACGGTCGCCACCTTCGCGCCACAGGCGAAACTCTGCGCGCAGGCGGAAGTTTTGCAGCGGTGAGTCGAACACGACGGGTTCTGGCGCACCGAATGGGGCCAGCAGGTCACGCAAGCGCGTGACCTTTTCTTCGAGCTGTACGGCGTAAGCCTGGGAATCAAAAGTCATGCGTTGAACCAACCCAACTTGATCACGAACAGAATCGACAGAATCACCAGCGCCGGGTTCAGCTCACGGGCGCGGCCCGACAGCAACTTGATCACGGTCCAGGAAATGAACCCGAAGGCGATGCCGTTGGCGATGGAATAGGTGAACGGCATGGCCAGGGCGGTGACCACGACCGGTGCGGCCACGGTGATGTCGTCCCAGTCTATTTCGGCCAGGCCGGATGTCATCAATACCGCGACGAACAGCAGTGCCGGTGCGGTGGCGAAGGCTGGAACGCTGGCGGCCAGTGGCGAGAAGAACAGCGCCAGCAGGAACAGAATCGCTACCACGATGGCGGTCAGGCCGGTGCGGCCACCGGCACTCACGCCGGCGGCGGATTCGATGTAGCTGGTGGTGGTCGAGGTGCCCAGCAGCGAACCGGCCATGGCCGCGGTGCTGTCAGCGATCAACGCACGGCCCATTTTCGGCATATGGCCGTCCTTGCCCATCAGGCCGGCGCGCTTGGCGACGCCGATCAGGGTCCCGGAGTTGTCGAACAGGTCGACGAACAGGAAGGCGAAGATCACGCTGACCAGACCGATGTCCAGTGCGCCCTTGATGTCCAGTTGCAGGAAGGTCGGGGCCAGGGACGGCGGCATCGACATCACGCCGCCGAACGGGGTGAAGCCCATCACGATCGAGACAATGGTCACCGCCAGGATGCCGATCAGCACTGCGCCGCGAACCTTCAGGGCTTCGAGGGCGACGATCAGGGCAAAGCCCAGGGTCGCAAGGATCGGTGCCGGTTGTTTCAGGTCGCCGATGCCGACCATGGTCGCCGGGTTGCTGACCACGATGCCGGCGTTGTGCAGGGCGATCAGCGCCAGGAACAGGCCGATACCGGCGGCAATCGCCGAGCGCAGGGGCAGCGGGATGCTGTTGATGATCCATTCGCGGATACGGAAGATCGACAGCAGAAAGAAGCACACCGCCGATATGAACACCGCACCCAGCGCCACTTGCCAGGTATGGCCCATGTGCAGGACCACGGTGTAGGTGAAGAAGGCGTTCAGGCCCATGCCCGGCGCGAGGGCGATCGGGTAGTTGGCGATCAGGCCCATGACCGTCGAGCCGAAGGCCGCGGCCAGGCACGTGGCGACAAACACCGCGCCCTTGTCCATGCCGGTCTCGCCGAGGATGCTCGGGTTGACGAACAGAATGTAGGCCATGGCCAGGAAGGTCGTGACGCCCGCAAGAATCTCGGTCCGCACGTTGGTGTTGTGTGCCTTGAGTTGAAACAGCCTTTCCAGCATGTCTGCTCCCCGTGGCGCGCAGTGCGCCGTGAATGTATCGACCTCAACAGCAAAGCACAGACTGCCCAGGGCACCCGGAATTTTCTGTGGGTCGGAAAAAGCCGCGCATCATACCAGCCGCGTGGGGTAATGGCTGCGATCGTCGGCGATGTTTTGCCGTTCACTGAACTGAGCCATACTGCGCGCCTGATTTGGGGGAGTCGTCATCGTGGGCATCAAGCGCAACATCGTTCGGTCGTGGGGTTTGTTTTTCGCCGGTCTGGCCGGTGTGCCCGCCGTTATGGCGGCGTCTGCACCGCCGTTGACCAGCGTGCAGGTACTCAAGGTCCAGTCCGCCACCTGCGGCATTGAAAATATTTCTGCCGGGCAAGAACGCACGACCTGCGATCATGGCGGGGCAAACATCAAGGTCTACGTGCTGGAGATGGGTTACGGGCGCGGACCGCATGCGTCCCTCGACGGTTTTAGCGTCGCCGGCGGGCAGACCAACGTCTGCGCCTACGACAACGGCAACCCGACGCAATGCACCAGCACTCAGACGCGGATCGTCGGCAAGCTCTACATCTATGATCTGGGCGACAAGCAGGAAGGGACGTTCACCTTCAGCAACACCTCGATTAACGCGCCGGGCAACACGGTTTCGACGCAGCTTTACATCAAGTAACGGCAGGCGCGAACAAGGGACACTAAAGCTGACTACGCTTTAAGGATCATCCCGTGGACCGTGCCCATGACCTTTAGAGCTCTGATTACCCTCGCCGAGGGCATCGATGACCTGCAATGCGTAACCCTGGTCGATGTGCTGCGCCGCGCTCAAGTAGAAGTGGTGGTGGCCAGCATCGAAGGCCGGCGCATGCTCACCTGCGCCCGCGGCACCCGCCTGACCGCCGACGCGATGCTGGTGGACCTGTTGGCCCAGCCGTTCGACCTGATTGCCCTGCCCGGCGGCGCCGTTGGCGCGCAACATCTGGCGGCCCATCAACCCCTGCAACAACTGATCAAGGACCAGGCCGCGGCTGGACGCCTGTTCGCCGGCATCGCCGAGGCCCCGGCGCTGGCGCTGCAAGCCTTTGGCGTGTTGCGTCAACGGCGCATGACCTGCCTGCCCACGGTCAGCAATCAACTGTCGGGTTGCACCTTCGTCGATCAACCGGTGGTGGTCGATGGCAACTGCATCACCGCCCAAGGTTCGAGTGCTGCACTGCCATTCGCACTGGCACTGGTGGAACAACTCTGCGGTAAAGCCACTCGCGCGGCGGTGGCGGGGGAGTTGTTGGTTTAGCGCTAAACCTGTGGCGAGGGAGCTTGCTCCCGCTGGCCTGCGAAGCAGGCCCAAACTCTCGCGCCACAGATCAATTCCTTTGAACGCTCATCCAACCCCCGAAGTCGTACCCCTTATGACGGCGGTTTGCCAAAACGCCGCGAATGTACGACTAACCGTGAGGTGTTTATGAGTGCGACCACTCCCGAGGCGGTGCAGCCGTCCTTCGCCCGTCATCCGTTACGCCTGACCCTTAATGGCCAGGCTCGTCAGTTGGAAGTCTTGCCCTGGACCACGCTGCTGGATCTGCTGCGCGAGCAACTCGACCTGATCGGCACTAAAAAGGGCTGCGATCACGGCCAGTGCGGCGCCTGTACGGTGTTGCTCAACGGTAAGCGGGTGAATGCCTGCCTGACCCTGGCGGTAATGTGCGACGGCGCCGAATTGACCACCATCGAAGGCCTCGCCAGCGGCGACGCACTGCACCCGATGCAGCAAGCCTTTATCAAGCACGATGCCTTTCAATGTGGCTATTGTACGCCGGGGCAGATTTGCTCGGCGGTGGGGCTGGTCAATGAAGGTCGAGCGCAAACCACTGCACAAATCCAGGAACTGATGAGCGGCAACCTCTGCCGCTGCGGTGCCTACAGCAACATCCGCGACGCCATCGAAGAAGCCTTGCCCCTCTGTCAGCAAGGAGGTGGCCAATGAATCCTTTCCACTACAGCAAGCCGGATTCGGTGCAGGACGCCGTGCATCTCGCCGGCCCGGCATCGCGTTTCATCGCGGGCGGTACGAATCTTCTGGATTTGATGAAGGAAAACCTGACCCGTCCCGAACATCTGATCGACATCACCGGTTTGCCATTGCGCGAGGTCAGTGAAACGGCCAAGGGCGGGCTGATGATCGGTGCGTTGGTCAGCAATGCCGACCTGGCCTGGCACCCGCTGATCGAGCAGCGTTATCCGCTGTTGTCCCAAGCCATTCTGGCGGGCGCCTCGCCGCAATTGCGCAACATGGCCAGCACCGGCGGCAATCTGCTGCAACGCACCCGCTGCTATTACTTCTACGACGCCAATGTGCCGTGCAACAAGCGTGAACCCGGCAGCGGTTGCCCGGCGCGGGACGGACTCAACCGGATTCACGCGATCCTCGGTGCCAGTGCGCAATGTGTCGCGACGCATCCGTCGGATATGTGCGTGGCACTGGCGGCGCTGGAAGCGGTGGTCCATGTGCAAGGTCGCCATGGCGCCAGAACCATCGAGTTCGCCGACTTTCACCGCCTGCCGGGCGACAACCCCGAGCGCGACAACCAGTTGGCTGACGATGAGCTGATCACCGCCATCGAACTGCCCGCCGCCGGATTTGCCGAGCACAGCCATTACCTGAAGATCCGCGACCGGGCGTCCTATGCCTTTGCGCTGGTTTCGGTGGCCGCCGCGCTGGATTTCACCGGGCCGGTGATTCGCCAGGCACGTCTCGCCCTCGGCGGCGTGGCGCACAAACCGTGGCGCGACGAAGCTGTTGAAAGTTGGTTGGTGGGCAAAGCGGCCAACGTCGAAACCTTCACCGCTGCCGCCGACGCCTTGCTGCAAAACGCCCAGCCTCTCGAACACAACGCGTTCAAAGTCCAGCTGGCCCGCCGGGCGATTGTTCGCGCCTTGAGCGATGCTGCGCAGGGAGGGCAAGTCTGATGACGACGTTCACCAAACCGATGGGGCAACCCCTGGACCGTGTCGACGGTCACCTTAAAGTCACTGGCCAGGCGCGCTATGCCGGGGAGTTTCCCGAGGACGGCCTGTTGCATGGCAGTGTTGTCTCCAGTCGAATCGCCTGCGGTCGTGTGCTCAACATTGACGCAAGCAAAGCCCTCGCGCTGCCGGGGGTTGTCGCGGTGATCGATCACACCAACCGTCCGAAGATCGCCAGTTATGACAAGGACTATGAAGACGCCGACTCGGCTGACGGCTCGCCGTTTCGCCCGTTGTATAACGATCGTGTCCTCTATAGCGGCCAGCCACTGGCACTGGTGGTGGCGGATAATCTGGAGCTGGCGCGCTATGCCGGCTCATTGATCGAGATTGAGTACGAAGCCGAGGACCATCAGACCGATCTGTTGAGCCTGCAAGGCGAAGCCCATCCCGCACCCGCCGAACTGCCCAAACCCCGTGGGAATTTTCAGGCCGAGTTCGCCGGCGCTGCCATAAGCCTGGATTTGAACTACAGCACACCGATCGAACACCATAACCCGATGGAACCTCACGCCAGCACGGTGCTGTATCAGACCGATGGCAGCCTGCACATCCACGACAAGACCCAAGGCCCGCAGAACTGTCAGTCCTACGTGCAAAAGGTCTTCGGCCTGGAGAAAGCGCAAGTCAGAATTTTCGCTGCTTATGTCGGCGGGGCATTCGGTTCCGGGCTGCGCCCGCAATATCAGCTGCCGCTAGCCGTGATGGCGGCGCTGCACCTCAAGCGCTCGGTGCGCGTGACGCTGACGCGCCAGCAAATGTTCACCTTCGGCTATCGGCCCCGCACCTTGCAGCGCCTGCAGTTGGGTGCGGCAGCCAACGGGCGCTTGCTCGCGGTGGCGCACACCGCCATCGGCCAGACCTCGCGTTTCGAAGACTTTACCGAGCATGTGGTGGAGTGGAGCGGCATGCTTTACCACTGCGACAACGTGCAACTGACCTACAAATTGCTGCCCCTGGACGTGTTCACGCCGCTGGATATGCGGGCGCCGGGCGCAGCGCTGGGCTTGATTGGCCTGGAGTGCGCGATGGATGAGCTGGCCTGCGCCTTGGCCATCGATCCGGTGCAACTGCGCCTGATCAACTATTCCGAGCGCAACCAGAACGAAGGCAAACCCTATTCCAGCAAAGAACTGCGCGAGTGTTATGCCCAGGGCGCCAAACGGTTTGGCTGGGAACAGCGCGATCCTGAGCCGCGCAGCATGCGCCAGGGCCGGCAGTTGGTCGGTTGGGGCATGGCCGGTGGCGTGTGGGAGGCGATGCAAATGAAGGCCAGCGCCAAGGCTTCGCTCGATCATCACGGCAAACTCACCGTCAGCAGCGCCACCACGGATATCGGTACTGGGACCTACACGGTGATGACGCAAATCGCCGCGCAAGCGTCAGGCGTTTCGCTGAGGGATGTCACTTTTGTCCTCGGCGACTCTTCATTGCCCACAGCGCCGTTGCAGGGCGGATCGTTCACGGTGTCGTCAGTCGGTACGGCGGTGCAGCAGGCCTGCGAAGCGTTGAAGGAAAAACTGCTCGCCGTGGCCCGGCAAACAACGCCGGCCTTCAGTGGCGTTACCTCGGAGCAGGCGGTTTTCGAAGACGGGGAGCTGTCATTCGGTGACGCGCGCATCAGCTTGGCGGATCTGGCCCGGGACAGCGGCGAGGATACGATTGAGGTTCAAGTCGACGCCGAGCCGGATAAAAAACGCGAAGCCTACGCCACGGCGACCCACTCGGCGGTGTTCGTCGAAGCGTTGGTGGATGAGGATTTAGGCACGGTGAAAGTCAATCGGGTGGTCAGCGCGATTGCTGCCGGGCGAGTGGTCAATCCGAAAATGGCCCGCAGCCAGATTCTCGGCGGCGTGGTGTGGGGCATCGGCATGGCGCTGCACGAGGAGACGCAAACCGACCACACGCTGGGCCGACATATGAACCACAGCCTCGCCGAGTATCACATCCCGGTAAACGCCGATATCGGAGACATTGACGTGCTGTTTGTCGAAGAACACGACGAGATCGTCAACGCCCTCGGTTCCAAGGGCGTCGGCGAGATCGGCATCGTCGGGGTCGCGGCGGCGGTGGCGAATGCGATCTATCACGCCACCGGCAAACGGGTGCGGGACTTTCCCGTCACCCTGGACAAGCTGCTCTAGACCTTGGCTTCTTCGACCGCGACGTGCATGCGGTCGCGGTTGGCCAGGGTCGGGAACAGTTTGATCCAGGTCCCGGTGACCACCAGCGTGCCGATGCCGCCCATGACCACCGCCGGCACGGTGCCGAACCAATGGGCGGTGAGGCCGGATTCGAATTCGCCCAACTGGTTCGAGGCGCCGATGAACAGTCCGTTCACGGCGCTGACCCGGCCACGCATTTCATCCGGGGTTTCCAGTTGCACGAAGGAGGCGCGGATCACCATGCTGATCATGTCCGCCGCGCCCAGCACCACCAGCACCGCCAAGGAGAACCAGAACGAGGTGGACAGGCCGAAGGCGATAGTCGCCACGCCGAAGATGCCCACGGCGGTGAACATCACCCGTCCAACCTTGCGTTCCACGGCAAATCGCGCCAGGAACAACGACATCAACAATGCACCCACCGCCGGCGCCGAACGCAACAGGCCCAGGCCCCAGGGTCCGGTCAGCAGAATGTCCTTGGCGAACACCGGCAACAGCGCCGTCGCGCCGCCCAGCAAAACCGCGAACAGGTCCAGGGAAATCGCCCCGAGGATGTCCGGGCGGCTGCGAATGAAACGGATACCGGCCAGCAGCGAATCCATGGTCGCCTTGCCCTTGTTCAACGGCGTCTGCCGCGCGGGCAGGTTGAGCATCAAGCAGCAAGCGATGATGTACAGCACCACCGTCGGGCCATACACCCAGACGCTGCCGAAGGCGTAGAGCAAACCGCCGAGCGCAGGCGCCACGATGGTCGCTGATTGCTGCGCCGATTGCGCGGCGGCGACGGCCCGGGGGAACAGCGCACTCGGCACGATGCTTGGCAGCAGGGCCTGAGTGGTCGGCATCTCGAAGGAGCGCGCGGCACCGAGCAGGAACGCGAGGATGAAGATCATCTCCCGAGTGACGTGATCGGTGGCGCTGCCGATGGCCAGGGACAGGGCGATCAGCGCTTGCAGCGACTGACAGATCGCCGCGACCTTGCGCCGGTCATAACGGTCCGCGACATGCCCGGTATGCAGCATGAACAGTACGCGCGGGGCGAACTCGACCAAACCCACCAGGCCCAGGTCCAGCACGTTGCCGGTCAGTTGGTACAGGTTCCAGCCAATGGCCACGGTGAGCATCTGGAAACCGCTGGCGGTAAACACCCGGGCCAGCCAGAACGCAATGAAAGGACGGTGGTGACGTAACAGCAGGGGCGCTTGGCTGGGCATCTGAAGGCAGGTCTTGAGCGAGGGGAGGGTTGAGACTATCACCAAGCTGTAACAAGAAGTTGCGCTGACAAAAATTTTAGGTAGCTAGACATCGATCTCCGAAACACCGGAATCCCCCTGTGGGAGCGGGCTTGCTCGCGAAAGCGGTGGGTCAGGCAAATTGATTTCGACTGAGACACCGCTTTCGCGAGCAAGCCCGCTCCCACAGGGAATGTGTTGCAGCCCGTGACCAAACCAATGAGGCAACCTGTCACGCGTCAAAAGACCACACCGTCCATCGTCAAAAATGGGACTACTCTTTCAACGTTGCTTGATCCAGATCAATACCCCACAAGGAATTGATCCGGCGGCCAGACGGCCAGACTCCCTACGTTGTGATGTTTGTAAAAAAAGAACGAATTCGAATTCGCCACACTCCATATCCGTGGGGGCAGAGTGGGTGCAGGGTCATAAGCCCTTCAGCCGGTATTACCTGACAGAGGAAGACTTATGTTCGGTTTGGAGGCACTTGATCTCGCCCGGATGCAGTTCGCGTTCACCATCTCGTTCCACATCCTGTTCCCGGCCATCACCATTGGCCTGGCGAGTTACCTGGCGGTACTCGAAGGCCTGTGGCTCAAAACCCACAACGACACTTACCGCGATCTGTACCACTTCTGGTCGAAGATCTTTGCCGTGAACTTCGGCATGGGCGTGGTCTCCGGCCTCGTCATGGCCTATCAATTCGGTACCAACTGGAGCCGCTTCTCGGACTTCGCCGGTTCCGTCACCGGGCCGCTGCTGACCTATGAAGTGCTCACCGCGTTCTTCCTCGAAGCCGGTTTCCTCGGCGTCATGCTGTTCGGCTGGAACAAGGTCGGACGCAAGTTGCACTTTTTTGCCACGGTCATGGTGGCCATCGGCACGCTGATCTCGACCTTCTGGATTCTCGCCTCCAACAGCTGGATGCAAACCCCCCAGGGCTTCGAAATCGTCAATGGCCAGGTCATTCCGACGGACTGGCTGGCGGTGATCTTCAACCCGTCATTCCCGTACCGCTTGATGCACATGGCGACGGCGGCGTTCGTGGCGACCGCTTTCTTCGTCGGTTCCTCGGCGGCCTGGCACTTGCTGCGCGGCAAAGACAACCCGGCGATCCGCACCATGCTTTCAATGGCGATGTGGATGGCGTTGATCGTCGCGCCGATTCAGGCAGTCATTGGCGACTTCCACGGCCTCAATACCCTTGAGCACCAGCCGGCGAAAATCGCCGCCATCGAAGGTCACTGGGAAAACGTCGGGGATGAACCGACCCCGCTGATCCTGTTTGGCTGGCCGGACATGAAAGCCGAGAAGACCAAATTTGCGGTGGAAATTCCCTACCTGGGCAGCCTGATCCTCACGCATTCGCTGGACAAACAGGTGCCGGCGCTCAAGGAATTTCCGCCTGAAGACCGGCCGAATTCGACCATCGTGTTCTGGTCGTTCCGGATCATGGTCGGCCTGGGCTTCCTGATGATTTTCACCGGTTTGTGGAGCCTGTGGCTGCGCAAAAGCGACAAGTTGTACACCTCGCGGCCGTTCCTCTACTTGGCTTTGTGGATGGGGCCGTCGGGTCTGATCGCGATCCTCGCGGGCTGGTTCACCACTGAAATCGGCCGTCAGCCTTGGGTGGTGTATGGCTTGATGCGCACGGCCGATGCGTCCTCCAATCACAGCTTCATGCAGATGAGCATCACGTTGATCATGTTCGTCGTGGTCTATTTCGCGCTGTTCGGTGCCGGCCTGGGCTACATGATGAGGCTGGTGCGTAAAGGTCCGAAGATCGACGAAGGCAAGGAAACCAACGACGGTGGTCCTGGCCAGAAACGCACGCCGGCCCGTCCGCTGTCCGCGGCAGACGATGATGACACCGACGGTGACCACCGCCACAGCCTGACCAAGGAGATTTGAGTCATGGGTATTGATCTTCCGCTGATCTGGGCCGTGATCATCATCTTCGGCATCATGATGTACGTGGTCATGGACGGCTTCGACCTGGGCATCGGGATTCTCTTCCCGTTCATCCCGGGCAAGACCGACCGTGACGTCATGATGAACACCGTCGCACCGGTGTGGGACGGCAACGAAACCTGGCTGGTTCTGGGCGGCGCGGCTTTGTTTGGCGCGTTCCCGCTGGCCTATTCGGTGGTGCTGTCGGCGTTGTACCTGCCGCTGATTTTCATGCTGATCGGGCTGATCTTCCGTGGCGTGGCGTTCGAGTTCCGCTTCAAGGCCAAGGACGACAAGCGCCATCTGTGGGACAAGGCGTTCATCGGTGGCTCGGTGGCCGCGACCTTCTTCCAGGGCGTAGCGCTGGGGGCGTTTATCGATGGGTTGCCGGTGGTCAACCGACAATTTGCCGGTGGCTCACTGGACTGGCTGACGCCGTTCACGCTGTTCTGCGGCGTGGCGCTGGTGGTGGCTTACGCACTGCTCGGTTGCACCTGGCTCATCATGAAGACCGAAGGCAAGTTGCAGGAGCAAATGCACGACCTGGCGCGGCCCTTGGCGTTCGTGGTGTTGGCAGTGATTGGTATCGTCAGCATCTGGACCCCGCTGGCCCATGCCGAGATCGCGGCGCGCTGGTTTACCTTGCCTAATCTGTTCTGGTTCCTGCCAGTGCCGATCCTGGTGCTGGTGACCATGTACGGTCTGATCCGCGCCGTGGCCCGCAACGCAAACTACACGCCGTTCCTGCTGACCCTGGTGCTGATCTTCCTCGGCTACAGCGGTTTGGGTATCAGCCTGTGGCCGAACATCGTGCCGCCGTCGATCTCGATCTGGGACGCCGCCGCACCGCCGCAAAGCCAGGGCTTCATGCTGGTGGGCACGCTGTTCATCATCCCGTTCATCCTGGGCTACACCTTCTGGAGCTACTACGTGTTCCGCGGCAAGGTCACCCATGAAGACGGTTACCACTAGTAGGAGCGAAGCTTGCTCGCGAAGGCGTCATCACAGACGCCATCACCTTCAAGAGAGGATTGAGAACATGTCCACCAAACCCTCCCTGCACGACATCGAACAGGCCGAAAAAAAGCCGCTGTGGCAGCGGCTCGGATGGCTGGTGATGATTTGGACCGGCAGCGTCGTAGCCCTGTTTATCGTGGCGAGCCTGATGCGCATGTTCATGAACGCCGCAGGCCTGACCACCCACTGAAACACTGAGATTCCCATCCCGATGCCTTGTGGCACGGCCTCAAACCCTCCTTACGGAGGGTTTTTTTTGTCCGGGTTATTTGCGCGCCTTGAGAATCACGAACTTCGGCGTGGACGCCACTTGCTCGACGCCGCGGAACAACCGCGCCAACTTGCTGTGATAACCCAGATGACGGTTGCCGACGATGTACAACGCACCGCCGACCACCAGTGCCTCGCGAGCCTGCTGGAACATGCGCCAGGCGAGAAAGTCACCGACCACTTGCTGCTGGTGAAACGGCGGGTTGCACAGAACCACGTCCAGAGATTGCGGTTCCTGACCGGCCAGGCCATCACCGGCGCGTACGATCACGTCCCGTTCACCCAGCGCTGCGCGCCAGTTTTCGCGGGCCGATTGCACCGCCATGAAGGACTCGTCCACCAGCGTGTAATTCGCTTCAGGGTTTTGCAGGGCGCTGGCGATGGCCAGTACGCCGTTGCCGCAACCGAGGTCGGCCACCCGCGCCGCGCCAAGGTTTTTCGGCAGATGCGGCAGGAACGCCCGGGTGCCGATATCCAGCCCTTCGCGGCAGAACACGTTGGCGTGGTTGAGCAGTTCGATGGCGGGTTCGTCGAGCAGATAGCGGGACGGGTAGGGCGAGGCGGCCGGCGCTTTCGTTTCAGGGGTGGCGATCAGCAACCGCGCCTTCTTCACCGCCAACGAGGCTTGCACCGGGCCGATGTAGCGTTCCAGCAGATCCCCGGCGGCGCGGGGCAAGTGCTTGACCATCGCCGCCGCAATCACCTGGGCACCCGGCGCCAGTTGGCCTTGCAGGCGAATCAATTGTTCTTCGAGCAAGGCGAGGGTCTTCGGCACCCGGATCAACACCCGGTCGAACGGCCCGGTGAACATTTCACTGGCCGGCACGCTCGGCACTGCGTCGAACGCCAGGCCATTGCGGATCAGATTCTTTTCCAGCCCTTGAAAGGCCAGGAACGAGTCGCCACTGCTGGTGACCCGGACCTTGCCCGCCAGGCTCGCGGCCAATGCGCCAAAACTGTCGTTGAGTACCAGCACCCGAGTCTCCGCCGCCGGTTGTTGCCCAGCCAGATGATTGAGCAGGTATTCGTCGGCGGCATCGAAGGCTTGCAGCGGTTCGTTCTGCTGTTCGGGCTGGCGGATCAGGTCGAGTTGGGCGAAAGGTGTTTCAAGCAAGGGCATGGGGCGGGGGCTCTGGATAATCAACGGGTGTCCCGCGGCCCAGGGGCGATGTAGCGGGCGGAACCGACCGAGTGGACTGCGGCGTGAAGTTTCACGTCAACACTCAGGAAGGATCGTAAATGGTACGTTTTTTTCCAGTGGATTACCCGCAGGTTTTCCGCGAGTCCAGCGGTTTTACAAGACGCCGACCCTGACCGCCTTAATGACGGCAGCAGTCTTGTTACAGACCCCCAGCTTCTCGATGGCCCGGTGCACATGGAAATTCACCGTGCGCTCGCTCAGGTTGAGAATCCTCGAAATCTCGTACGCGGTCTTGCCATCGGCCGACAGTTTCAATACCTCGATTTCCCGGGGGGATAAATGCGGTGTGCTGGGTTTCGGCGCTCTTTTGGGCAGATGCTGGGCGGCCAGAGCGTGCAGATGACGACTGATAAACACCGTGAAGCCAAGGTTTTCGTACAGTTCATAAGCGGTGATCGGGCAGTGGCTTCTGGCCAGGCTCAGAATGCTGTACAGACCGCTTTCCTCATCATGGAACGATTGCGACCATCCGTGCTGCAGTCCTTGTTCTTTCAAGGCTTGCCACAACCAGGGCGCTTGGCTGAAGACATCTTCAGTCCACAGAATCGGCAGCATGGATTGATTGCAGTGAGCCACTATTGGGTCTATTGCACTAAATTCATTTTGTTCATATTGGGTGTTCCAGTCTTGGGGGAAGTTGTTTCGATTAAGGGTGTAGTCGTGGGCCCCAAGGGTTTTAGAAGTAATTGAAAATGCACAGAATTTAAAACCGAGATTTTTAATGAAGTTCAGTGAGATCTGGTAGGCGACGTCGATTTCGTTAGCATAAGACAGTTGTGTTAACTGCGACTCCTTCCATATTTCCATTTTTTATTTCTCCACCTGCGTGTTCCTCTGGGGTGCTCGTTGGATCCAAGACCCGGCACGCCACGAGTGTAGGGCTATTCCTACTTAGGCGCTCGGATTTTTTTGATATTGATAAAGCCGGCAAATGCATAACTGGTTCTTAGTACAATTAATAGGGCGTGAGGCTTGAGGTTGAAACTGTCATATATCGAACGATATGCATGCTGGCACATTAATGCTGTTTATTTGATGTTGTTTATTTAATGTTTATTTAATGCTGAATAGGAGTTATTCGCTAAAGCCACTACAAACTACCGGTGTTTAAGTCGTCTGCTTTGCGGGACACTGGCCTCACCTGTCCGATGGAGTGCCCCATGACCGCCAGCGCAGAAAAATTCACGCGCCAGACCCTGCTCGACGTCCAGCCACTGACCCCGAGCCTGTTCACCCTGCGCACGACCCGGGACTCGGGTTTTCGTTTCCGCGCCGGACAGTTCGCTCGCCTGGGTGTGACCAAGCCGGATGGCAGCACGGTATGGCGCGCCTATTCCATGGTGTCGTCCCCTTATGACGAATTTCTCGAGTTCTTCTCCATCGTCGTGCCGGGCGGCGAGTTCACCAGTGAGCTGAGTCGCCTGGAAGTCGGGGATACGTTGATGGTGGAGCGGCAGGCCACGGGCTACCTGACCCTGGATCGGTTCGTCGATGGTCGTGATCTCTGGTTGTTATCCACAGGCACCGGGGTGGCACCGTTCCTGTCGATCCTGCAGGATTTCGAAGTGTGGGAGAAATTCGAACGCATCATCCTGGTCTACAGCGCCCGCGAAGGCCGGGAACTGGCTTATCAGAAGCTGATCGCGGGGTTGGCCCGGCGTGACTACCTGGCGGAGCATGCGCACAAACTGCAATTCATCCCGACGGTCACCCGCGAGCAGGTGCCCGGCGTCTTGAATGGCCGGATCACCACCCTGATTGAAAATGGCGAGCTGGAGCGGGCGGCGGGGGTGGCGCTGACGCCCGAGCACTCGCGAGTGATGATTTGTGGCAACCCGCAGATGATCGATGACACGCGTAAATTGCTGAAGCTGCGCGATATGAACCTGAGCCTCAGCCGGCGACCCGGCCAGGTAGCGGTAGAAAACTATTGGTAATAAAAACGACGCCCCGAAGGCGCCGTTTTTTCCATCGCTACACAGCCTTCAAGAAGGCCGGTCGTTCTGGGCCTTGAGCAGATCGCGGATCTCGCTCAGCAGCTCTTCTTCCTTGGTCGGCACCGGCGGCAGGGTCGGTGCGACGGCCTCTTCACGCTTCAGGCGGTTGATCGCCTTGACGCCCATGAAGATCGCGAACGCAACGATCACGAAGTCGATCAAGCTCTGGATGAACTTGCCGTACGCCAGCACCACCGCCGGGATGTCGCCATTGGCGGACTTGAGCGTAATAGCCAAGTCACTGAAATCCACCCCACCGATCAACAAGCCGATTGGCGGCATGACCACGTCGCCAACGAACGACGAGACGATCTTGCCGAACGCGGCGCCGATGATGATACCGACGGCCATATCGACCACATTGCCTTTGACCGCGAAGGCCTTGAACTCGTTAAGCACGCCCATAGGTTATTTCCTTGTTACAGATGAGGTTGGTGAACGCAGTGTAAATCAGCAAAACGCATCCTGCTCGACACAACTGCTTACATCGCTTGCCTGCTATCGACCTGCTCATCCGCAGAAAGTTTACAAAAGGCCATCATTCGCGCGCGGTTTACCCCCTCTAGGCCGGGCCTTCCAGCACCTTTTCGCTATCGCCCTGTTGTGGCATTTCTATTTAGGTTTTGGGCTGGCGGTCACTAGCCTCTGTCGAGCGCACCTGGATGCGCTTTATAAAATCAGAGGAAACTCCTATGACAACTTCCCTTGGCCTTGGGGCTTTTCCCCATCGCCGCGCCCTGGGCGTTTTGAGTGTCGGCCTGCTGTCCTTTTCCGTGAGCGCCGCCACGTTGACCCGCGATAACGGTGCTGCCGTCGGCGACAATCAGAACTCGCAAACCGCCGGCGCTACGGGCCCGGTGCTGCTGCAAGACGTGCAATTGATCCAGAAACTCCAGCGCTTCGACCGTGAACGGATTCCGGAGCGCGTGGTGCATGCACGGGGCACCGGCGCCCACGGTACGTTCACCGTGACCGACGATCTCAGCGATTTGACCAAGGCCAAAGTGTTCGCCGGTGGCCAGAGCACGCCAGTGTTTGTGCGCTTCTCGGCGGTGGTGCATGGCAACCACTCCCCGGAAACCTTGCGCGACCCCCGTGGTTTTGCCACCAAGTTCTACACTGCGGACGGCAACTGGGACCTGGTGGGCAACAATTTCCCGACCTTCTTCATCCGTGACGCGATCAAATTCCCGGACATGGTGCACGCCTTCAAACCGGACCCGCGTACCAACCTTGACGACGATTCCCGACGTTTCGATTTCTTTTCCCATGTGCCGGAAGCGACGCGCACATTAACCGAGTTGTATTCCAACTCCGGAACACCGGCCAGTTATCGGGAGATGGACGGTAATGGCGTTCACGCCTATAAGTTAGTGAATGCCGAAGGCGACGTTAGTTATGTGAAGTTTCATTGGAAGAGTTTGCAGGGTATTAGCAATCTTGATCCGCAGGCCGTTACCAAAGTTCAAGGTAAAGACTACAGTCATATGACGAATGACTTGGTGACTCACATAAATAAGGGCGACTTTCCGAAGTGGGACTTGTACATCCAGGTTCTAAAACTGCAAGATTTGTCGAAGTTTGATTTCGATCCTTTGGACGCAACCAAGATCTGGCCAGGTGTTCCTGAGCGAAAAGTTGGACAAATGGTGTTGAACCGTAATCCGGCCAATGTGTTCCAGGAAACCGAACAAGTTGCCATGGCTCCCGCCAATCTGGTTCCCGGTATTGAACCTTCGGAAGATCGTTTGTTACAGGGCCGCGTGTTCTCGTATGCCGATACGCAAATGTATCGCCTGGGGCCCAATGCCCTGCAATTGCCGATCAATGCGCCAAAGGTTGCGGTGAACAACGGTAATCAGGATGGCGCGATGAACAGCGGCGCCAGCAGCACCGGCGTGAATTACCAGCCAAGCCGTTTGCTGCCCCGTGAAGAGCCTGAAACCGCGCGCTACAGCCAGTCGGCGCTGTCGGGCAGCACCCAGCAGGCGAAGATACAGCGCGAGCAGAACTTCAAGCAGGCCGGCGATCTGTATCGCTCGTTCAGCCAGAAAGAACGCCAGGACCTGATCGACAGCTTTGGCGGCTCGCTCGCCACCACCGACGACGAGAGCAAGCACATCATGCTGTCGTTCCTTTATAAGGCCGACCCTGAGTACGGCACTGGCGTGACCAAGGTCGCCAAGGGTGACCTGGCCCGGGTCAAGGCACTGGCGGCCAAACTGGTCGACTGATCCCGTTTGCCTGAAACGCGGGGCCTCATTCGGGGCCCCGTCAGACCTAGGAGCCTGTCCATGCGTTTTTATCTATCCCTGTTTCTGGCGGCACTGTCGTTCAGCACGTTTGCCGCGCCGGCGGCCGATGTCGCAAAAGACCCCGCCGCGCTGAAAGCCCAATTGCAGGATTACTACTTCGATGCCGCCCGCCGTGGCGATGTGCCGATGCTCGACACGTTTATCGAGGCCGGTTATTCACTCGATACGAGAGACGACAAGGGCTACACCGCGCTGATTCTGGCGGCCTATCACGGCCAGAGTGCCGCCGTGGACCGTTTGCTCGCCGCTGGCGCCGATGCCTGCGCTCAGGATCAGCGTGGCAACACGGCGCTGATGGGCGCCATCTTCAAGGGCGAAGTGCAGATTGCCCGGACCTTGTTGGCCGCCAATTGCAGCCCCGATCAGCGTAACGGCGCCGGGCAGACGGCGGCGATGTACGCCGGGTTGTTCAACCGCGTGGAATTGCTGGATGCACTCAAGGCCAAGGGTGCCGACCTGAACGCCGAAGATCCGCTGGGCAATAGCGCCGCGCGTCTGGCCAGTGGCGAAATCCGCAACGCCGTGCCGCGCTGATCCCGCCCGGCTGCGCTATCATCGCGGTTTTTGCCGGGAGTTCAGATGGCCAAGGCCAAGCGCATGTACGGCTGCACCGAGTGCGGCTCAACCTTCCCCAAGTGGGCCGGCCAGTGCGGCGAGTGCGGGGCCTGGAACACGTTGACCGAAACCATGGTCGAGAGCGGCGGCGCTGCGGCGCCCAGCGGTCGTACCGGGTGGACCGGCCAGCAGGCACAGATCAAGACCTTGGCGGAAGTCAGCGTCGAAGAGATCCCACGTTTTTCCACAGCCTCCAGTGAACTCGACCGCGTGCTCGGCGGTGGGCTGGTGGACGGCTCGGTGGTATTGATCGGCGGTGATCCCGGCATCGGCAAATCAACCATTCTGTTGCAAACCTTGTGCAACCTCGCCAAGAGCATGCCGGCGTTGTACGTCACCGGCGAAGAGTCCCAGCAACAAGTGGCCATGCGCGCCCGGCGCCTCGGTTTGCCCCAGGACAAGCTGCGGGTGATGACCGAAACCTGCATCGAAACCATCATCGCCACCGCCAGGCAGGAAAAGCCCAAGGTCATGGTGATCGACTCGATCCAGACGATTTTTACCGAACAACTGCAATCAGCACCCGGCGGCGTGTCCCAGGTTCGCGAAAGTGCGGCGTTGCTGGTGCGTTATGCCAAGCAGAGCGGCACGGCGATTTTCCTGGTGGGCCACGTGACCAAGGAAGGCGCATTGGCCGGCCCGCGAGTGTTGGAACACATGGTCGACACCGTGCTGTATTTCGAGGGCGAGTCCGATGGGCGTCTACGTCTGCTGCGGGCGGTGAAAAACCGGTTCGGCGCGGTAAACGAACTCGGCGTGTTTGGCATGACCGACAAAGGCCTGAAAGAAGTCTCCAACCCTTCGGCGATTTTTCTCACGCGTGCCCAGGAAGAAGTCCCGGGCAGTGTGGTCATGGCCACGTGGGAAGGTACCCGGCCGATGCTGGTTGAAGTGCAGGCGCTGGTGGATGACAGCCATTTGGCCAACCCGCGTCGGGTCACGTTGGGGCTGGATCAAAACCGCTTGGCCATGCTGCTGGCGGTGCTGCATCGCCATGGTGGCATTCCGACCCACGATCAGGACGTGTTCCTCAACGTGGTCGGCGGGGTCAAGGTGTTGGAAACCGCTTCCGACCTGGCGCTGATGGCGGCGGTGATGTCCAGCCTGCGCAACCGGCCGCTGCCCCATGATCTGTTGGTGTTTGGCGAAGTCGGGTTGTCGGGTGAAGTACGTCCGGTGCCGAGCGGCCAGGAACGCCTGAAAGAAGCGGCCAAGCACGGCTTCAAGCGCGCCATCGTGCCCAAGGGCAACGCGCCGAAAGAAGCGCCGCCGGGGTTGCAGATTATTGCGGTGACGCGCCTGGAACAGGCGCTCGACGCATTATTCGATTAACCACCGAACCCCTGTGGGAGCGGGCTTGCTCGCGAATGCGGTGTATCAGTAGACATGCATGTTGAATGACACACCGCATTCGCGAGCAAGCCCGCTCCCACATTGATATGGGGCGGGGCTTCAGACTTCGATCAACGCACCCAACTCGCGCTCCAGTTCCTCTGGATCGCCCAGGTTGAATTCGATCAATCGCCGCAGGCGCTCGATGGATTCCAGGCTGATGTGTTTGCAGACGAACCCGAGCTGGCCATGGTCATCGTGGGTCAACATCACGTCCATCTTGATCTCGACGTCGGCGTTCAGATGAATGTCGACCAGGAAATGCCAGTCCGGATTACCCAGCCAGAGCTCGGGCTTCTCGATCAGCAGGCCCTTGAGCGACAGGTCGATCAGCTTCACCGGCCAGGTGAATTCCCCCTGGCTCAGCTCGGTTCGGGCATCGAACGCAATACGTTTGAAGCGGCGGCGATCGGCAGGGTGCTCGCTCATGGCGCAATCCTCGTGAAGGTTCGCTGACTATAGACCTGCATCGCCGAAGGCTGCCAGCACAGTGATGGCGCTCGACCAATGTCGAACTATGGTCTTTGTCGCCAGTAGAGCTAAACTCGAAGTGGCTGTCTTTCTTGTCCACCCTGGCTGGAATAATAAAATGAAAAATAATAATAGCCTGCTACGCCATCTACCCTGGCTGCTGTTGGCAGTCGTAGGCGCGTTCGCACTGGGCGTAGTGGCATTGCGTCGAGGCGAGGCGATCAACGCCTTGTGGATTGTGGTCGCTGCCGTGGCCATCTATCTGGTCGCTTATCGTTACTACAGTCTGTTCATCGCCAACAATGTGATGCAACTCGATCCGCGCCGGGCCACCCCCGCCGTGCTCAACAATGATGGCCTGGACTACGTCCCGACCAACAAACACATCCTTTTCGGTCACCACTTCGCGGCCATTGCCGGCGCGGGGCCGTTGGTCGGTCCGGTATTGGCAGCGCAGATGGGTTACCTGCCCGGTACTCTGTGGCTGATTGCCGGCGTGGTGCTGGCGGGTGCGGTGCAGGACTTCATGGTCCTGTTCATGTCCACCCGCCGCAATGGCCGTTCCCTGGGCGACATGGTCCGGGAAGAAATGGGCCGCATCCCAGGGACTATCGCGCTGTTTGGCTGCTTCCTGATCATGATCATCATCCTCGCGGTGCTGGCGCTGATCGTGGTGAAAGCCCTGGCCGAGAGCCCGTGGGGCATTTTCACGGTGATGGCGACCATCCCGATCGCGATGTTCATGGGCATTTACATGCGCTACATCCGCCCGGGCCGCATCGGTGAAATTTCCGTGGTTGGCGTGTTGCTGCTGCTGGGTTCGATCTGGCTGGGCGGGCAGATTGCCGCCGATCCGGTGTGGGCCAAGGCGTTCAGCTTCACTGGCGTGCAGATTACCTGGATGCTGGTCGGTTACGGTTTCGTGGCCGCCTCGTTACCGGTGTGGCTGATTCTGGCGCCGCGCGACTACCTCTCCACGTTCCTGAAAATCGGCACCATCATTGCCTTGGCAATCGGCATTCTGGTCACCATGCCCGAGCTGAAAATGCCGGCCCTGACCCAGTTCATCGACGGCACCGGCCCGGTGTGGAAGGGCGGGTTGTTCCCGTTCCTGTTCATCACCATCGCCTGTGGCGCAGTGTCCGGTTTCCACGCGCTGATTTCTTCCGGCACCACGCCGAAGCTGCTGGATAACGAAGTCAATTCCCGCTACATCGGCTACGGCGCGATGTTGATGGAATCCTTCGTTGCCATCATGGCGATGGTTGCCGCCTCGGTGATCGAGCCAGGCGTGTACTTCGCCATGAACAGCCCGGCCGCGGTGGTCGGTGGTGACGTGATGGCCGTGGCGCAAACCGTCAGCAGTTGGGGTTTTGCAATTACTCCGGAAGCCCTGCAAGCGGTGGCCCACGACATTGGTGAAACCACCATTCTTGCCCGCGCTGGCGGTGCACCGACCCTGGCGGTCGGTATCGCGCAGATCCTGCACAGCGTGCTGCCGGGCGAAAACACCATGGCGTTCTGGTACCACTTCGCGATCCTGTTCGAAGCGCTATTTATCCTGACCGCCGTCGATGCGGGTACCCGTGCCGGGCGCTTCATGCTTCAGGACTTGCTCGGCTCCTTCGTGCCATCGCTGAAACGCACCGAGTCCTGGACCGCCAACCTGATTGCCACCGCCGGTTGTGTGGCGATGTGGGGATGGTTGCTGTACCAAGGCGTGATCGACCCGTTGGGCGGCATCAACACCTTGTGGCCGCTGTTCGGCATCTCCAACCAGATGCTCGCCGGCATCGCGCTGATGCTTGCGACCGTCGTGCTGATCAAAATGAAACGCCAACGCTACATCTGGGTGACCCTGATGCCGGCGGCGTGGTTGTTGATCTGCACCACCACCGCCGGTTTCATCAAGCTGTTCGACGCCAACCCGGCGATCGGCTTCCTGTCGCTTGCGAAAAAATACAGCGATGCCCTGGCCAACGGCCAGATCCTCGCCCCGGCCAAGGACATTACGCAGATGCAGCACGTGATCTTCAACGCCTACACCAACGCAACGCTGACCGCGCTGTTCCTGTTCGTGGTATTCAGCATCCTGTTCTATGCGCTCAAGGTCGGTATCTCGGCCTGGGGCAGCAAGGAACGTACGGATAAAGAAGCACCGTTCCAGGCTGTGCCGGACGCGTAACCGAGGATTGCAAAGATGTTCAATGACCTGAGTCGCCTCGGTAAATACCTCGGTCAGGCCGCGCGCCTGATGGTCGGCATGCCCGACTACGACAACTACGTCGAGCACATGCAAACCAAACACCCGGACAAACCGGTGATGAGCTATGAGATGTTCTTTCGGGAACGTCAGGAAGCGCGTTACGGTGGCAAGGGTGGGCCGAAGTGTTGCTGATTTATTGTCACTGATGTAACGCATCACCCTGTGGGAGCGAGCCTGCTCGCGAAGGCAATCTGTCAGTCGACACTGTTGGTGACTGACACACCGCTTTCGCGAGCAGGCTCGCTCCCACATTTGTTTTTGTGTTTGTCTTTAATTTTGTGAAACAGGAGATTCCAGTTGTCCTCTCCCATCCCGGTAACGATCCTCAGCGGCTTCCTCGGCGCGGGTAAAACCACGCTGTTGCGCCATCTGCTCAAAGCCGAGCACGGCCTGAAAATCGCCGTGATCGAAAACGAATTCAGCGACGCCGGCATCGACACCCAATTGTTGGGCGACGAGCCGGTGCAAGTGATGACGCTGTCCAACGGCTGCGTCTGCTGCACCATTCATACCGACCTGACCAAAGCCCTGTACCTGCTGCTCGAACGCCTGGACAGCGGCGAAATCGCCTTCGACCGCCTGGTGATCGAATGCACCGGTCTGGCCGACCCGGCACCGGTGGCGCAAACCTTTTTCATCGATGAAGAACTGCGCGAGCGTTACATTCTCGACGGCATCATCACCCTGGTGGACGCCGCCCACGCCGAGACGCACCTCACCCAAACCATCGCCCAGGCGCAGATCGGTTTTGCCGATCGCTTGCTGGTGAGCAAACGGGACCTGGTGGACGAACCGACCTTCACCGCCCTCAGCGAACGCCTGACGCGCATCAACCGCCGGGCGCCGATCCGCGTGGTCGAGCACGGCAAGATCGACCTGGCGGAACTGCTCGATGTGCGCGGTTTCAACCTCAACGCCGACCTGGGTGGTGGCGTGAGTTTGCGGCCGGTGAGCAAGGCCCCGTCCATTGATCGCATTTCCAGCCTGGTGCTGCGCACCGACAAACCGCTGGATCTCGACAAGCTCAGCGAGTTCATGAACGAATTGCTGGAAGACCATGGCAAGCAACTGCTGCGCTACAAAGGTGTGTTGAACATCGTCGGCGAGCCGCGGCGCATGGTGTTTCAGGGCGTACTGAAATTGTACGGTTTCGATTGGGACACCGAATGGGCCGAGGGCGAGGCGCGGGAAAGTGTGATCGTGTTTATTGCGGATGATTTGCCGGAAGAGAAGATTCGGGCGGGGTTTGAGCGGGTGGCTGCAAGCTGAAGTATTTTCGCTGTCTGTGCTGGCCTCTTCGCGAGCAAGCCCGCTCCCACATTTGGAATGCATCCCCCTGTGGGAGCGGGCTTGCTCGCGAAGACGATCTAACCGGCAACACGATTTCGACTGATTGACGGCTCAGCGTTCAGCAACATGTCTTCCAGATAATCCAGATGCCGACTCAGTAAGGCCACCGCCGCAACGGGATCCCGACGCTCCACAGCCTCCAGAATCCCCAGATGCACCTGCCACACGCAATAGTCCTCCAACTGCGCGTCAAACTGCGCAATCGCCAACGACGTCAGCGGCACCAGGCTACAGAGAAAATGCGCCAACGGTGCATTCCCGGCCATTTCCGCCAGGCGCAAATGAAATTCACCGGATAACCGAATGGACGGACCGTGCGCAATGCAGTGGCGCTCGCTTTCAATCAGGGCCCGCAGCGGTTGCAAATCTTGTGGCTGGTGTTGCTGGCAGGCCAGTCGCACCAGCGTGATTTCGGCCAGGCGCCGGGCATGCAGCGTTTGCCGGGTTTGCTCGTGATCGAGGGCGGCGACACGGGGGCGGTGGTTGGTGCGAAGGACGATGATTTGCTGATGGGACAAGCGCGTCAGTACATCGCGAACGTCACTGCGCCGGGCACTGAACATTTGCGCCAGGCTTTCTTCGGTAAAGCGACTGGCCGCATCGATGCGCTGTTCGAGAATGGCGTCGAAGATCCGCGAATAGAGATCATCCGCCCGTGGGGGGAAGGGCAGGGCGCCGAGTGTCTGCGGTGAGGCGAAGCTGTTCATGGCCTGTCTCCAGTTCGGATGGGTTCAACTGCCGAGGTGGTCGTCCGGAATGTTCAATTCGATGCCCATGCGCTGGCCTTCGCGCAGGATGTGCCGACGCATTTCGGCGCTGGCCTGGGCGCTGTTCTTGCTGCGGATGGCGCGCACCACGGCTTCGTTTTCTTCAAGGCGTTCGGCCAGATGTTCCGGCGAATTGCGCAGCACTTCGGCGCTTTGCTTGAGGGCGTTGCTGGTCTGTTGCACCACGCTCTGGAAAATCGGGTTCGAGGTCAGGGTGAACAGTTCTTCGTGGAACGCAATGTAGGCGTTGACCCCGGCTTCTGCGTCATTGGCTTCCAGGGCTTCGCGCATGTCCATCAGGGTCAGGCGCAGTTGTCCGACTTCCTTGCTGCTGATCGATTGCGCCACCAGCCCGACAATGAACGGCTCCAGGGTGTAGCGCAGTTGCAGCACGTCTTCCAGGCTCGCACCGGCGACTGCGCTGTCGTGGTGTTGGCTGTCGCTGAGGCTGGCCTCCAGCACCACCACGCCTTTGCCCGGCATCGAGCGCACCAGCCCGAGGGTTTCCAGCACGATCACTGCTTCACGCAGGCTCGGGCGGCTGATGCCCAGTTGTTCGGCCAGTTCACGCTGGCCCGGCAGCATGTCGCCGGAACGCCACTGACCCCGGGCCAGCGCGGCCCGAAGTTTTTCTACGACTGAATTGACGACCGTTGAGGTGGTAATCACTGTTGGCTCCATGGGTAATGGCAGGGGAGCTTGCCCGGAGGCAGGCTCCCGCATGATTCAAAATTCCTGTTGATGCGCCGGCGCGACCGGTTTTCTCGGCTGGAAGGTATAACCCTGCTGCCCGGAAAGCACCTTGTTTGCACGCTGGATATCGATGTCTTTTTCCCAGCGGGCAATGGCCACGGTGGCGACGCAGTTGCCGATCAGGTTGGTCAGCGCCCGGCCGATGCCCATGAACCAGTCCACCGCCAGTACCAGCACCAGCCCGACCACCGGTATCGCCGGAATCGCGGTCAGCGTTGCCGCCAGAATCACCAGCGCCGAGCCGGGGATGCCGTGGGCACCTTTGGAGGTGATCAGCGACACCAACAGAATCGTCAGCAAGTCGGTCATGGCCAGCGGCGTGCCGGTGGCGTTGGCGATGAAGACAATGGCCAGGGTCAGGTAGATCGAGAAACCGTCGAGGTTGAACGAGTACCCGGTTGGAATCACCAGCCCGACCGTCGAACTGCCGATGCCCAGGTGCTCAAGCTTGCGCATGATCTGCGGCAGCACGGCGTCGGAAGAGGCGGTGCCCATGACGATCAGCAATTCTTCGCGCAGGTACTTGAGCAACGGCCACATCCGCAGGCCGGACAGGCGCATCACCAGACCGAGAATCAACGACACGAACGCGGCGCAGGTCAGGTAGAACAAACCGACCAGACTGCCCAAGTGTTGCAGGGAATCCAGGCCATATTTGCTGGTGGTGAAGGCGATGGCGCCGAACACGCCAATCGGCGCCAGGCGCACGATCATGCCCATGATGCGGAAGATCACGTGGCTGAGTTCGTTGATCAGCCGGGAAATACCCGAGGCCGCTTCACCGACCAGATTCAACGCGCTGCCGAACAGCACCGAGAACAGCAGCACTTGCAGGATGTTGTTGTCCGCGAAAGCGCCGATCACCGAGGTCGGGATCAGGTCCATCAGGAATTGCGTGGTGGTGTGCATCTGCTGGCCACGCTGAGCCAGATCGCCCATGTCGGCCTTGGCCAACTGGTCCAGATGAATGTTCGCGCCGCTGCCAATCCCGGTGCTGAACGCGAACACCAGGCCGATCACCAGGGCGATGGTGGTCAGCACTTCAAAGTAGATCACCGACTTGAGGCCGATGCGCCCGACTTTCTTCAAGTCGCCGGCACCGCTGATGCCGCTGACCACCACGCAGAACACGATGAGGCCGATGAGCATCTTGATCAGTTTGATGAAGCCGTCGCCCAGGGGTTTGAGCTGTGCGGAGTATTCGGGAAGGGTCAGCCCGCAGACGATGCCGAGCACCAGTCCGAGAACCACTTGGAGGAAGATTGAACGCGAGCACCATCTGAGCATGGGAGGAATCCTGGTCGGTGTCCTGGCTGCCGTGCGCTTGAACGCATCAGATTCAGGACTTAATTATTGTGGTCTTACCGGTATGTCCAGTGCAGGCGCAGTCTACGCTCGGTTTTTTCTCGATGACAAGTGAAAATAGCAAAATTGGCATGACCGGTCTGACCAGTGGCCAGATCTGCGTAGGAGCGGCAGGCGAAAAAAAACCGGCCATCACTGACCGGTTTTTTTATCGCTGGGATTTAGCGGTGCAACTAAGCGCCGTATACCGGCAGCTTCTTGCAGATGGCCTTGACCTTCTCACGAACGGCGTCGATCACTGCTTCGTTGTTCAGGTCAGCCAGGATGTCGCAGATCCAGCCGGCCAGCTCTTTGCACTCGGCTTCCTTGAAGCCACGAGTGGTCACGGCTGGAGTACCGAAACGCAGACCGGAGGTCACGAACGGGGAGCGTGGATCGTTTGGCACGGAGTTCTTGTTCACGGTGATGAAAGCCTTGCCCAGAGCGGCGTCGGCGTCTTTACCGGAGATTTCCTGCTTGATCAGCGACAGCAGGAACAGGTGGTTTTCAGTACCGCCGGAAACCACGTCGAAACCGCGCTCGATGAACACGCCGGCCATGGCCTTGGCGTTCTTCACCACTTGTTGCTGGTAAGTCTTGAACTCAGGTTGCAGCGCTTCCTTGAAGCAGATTGCCTTGGCGGCGATCACGTGCTCCAGTGGGCCACCCTGGGCGCCCGGGAATACGGCGGAGTTCAGCTTCTTCTCGATGTCGGCGTTGGCGCGAGCCAGGATCAGGCCGCCACGTGGACCGCGCAGGGTCTTGTGCGTGGTGGTGGTCACGACGTCAGCGAAAGGCACCGGGTTCGGGTAGACGCCAGCGGCGACCAGACCGGCCACGTGGGCCATGTCAACGAACAGGTAGGCGCCGACTTTGTCAGCGATTTCGCGGAAACGCGGGAAGTCGAGGATCTGCGAGTAGGCAGAGAAACCGGCCACGATCATTTTCGGCTTGTGCTCGACCGCCAGGCGCTCGACTTCGTCGTAGTCCATCAGGCCGTTGGCATCGATACCGTACTGGACGGCGTTGTACAGCTTGCCGGAGGACGAAACGCTGGCGCCGTGGGTCAGGTGACCGCCGTGGGCCAGGCTCATGCCCAGGATGGTGTCGCCCGCTTGCAGCAGGGCCAGGTAAACGGCGCTGTTGGCTTGGGAGCCAGCGTGCGGTTGAACGTTGGCGTAATCGGCGCCGAACAGTTCCTTGGCGCGGTCGATGGCCAGTTGCTCAACCACGTCGACGAACTCGCAACCACCGTAGTAGCGCTTGCCCGGGTAGCCTTCGGCGTACTTGTTGGTCAGAACCGAGCCTTGAGCTTCCATCACCGCAGGGCTGGTGTAGTTTTCCGAAGCGATCAGCTCAATGTGTTCTTCCTGGCGCTGAGCTTCTTGCTCCATGGCGGCAAAGAGATCGGCGTCGTACTTGGCAATAGTCAAATCACGGCTGAACATGGCGGTCCTCAAGGATCGGGGCAGAAAAGGGGGGCATTCTAACCCAATGGGTTTTAGATGGCATATGAAAGGACATCATGTCGCAGACAAGTGGGCTTCATGAGGGGATCAGCGGTGATCGTGCCGGCCTCTTCGCGAGCAAGCCCGCTCCACAGGGTGAATGCGTTTCAAAATGTGGGAGCGGGCTTGCTCGCGAAGGCGTCATCCGTCGCGCTACAAATCTCAGTCGAACATGAACAACGCATCATTACTGAACTGCGCTTCAAACCGGCTCGCCGGCATCGGCCGCCCGAACAGGTACCCCTGAACCTCGTCACATCCATGCTCACGCAGGAAGTCGAGTTGTTCGTGGGTTTCCACGCCCTCGGCGATTACCGCCAGGTTCAGGCTGTGAGCCATGGCGATGATCGCCCGGGCAATCTGCGCATCCTGTTCGCCCGACGGCAGTCCGTCGACGAAGGTGCGGTCGATTTTCAGCACGTCGATCGGGAATTGCTTGAGGTAGTTGAGCGATGAATAACCGGTGCCGAAGTCGTCGACCGCAATGCTCAGGCCCAGGTTTTTCAACCCGGCGAGAATCTGCATCGCTTCGCTGACTTCGCGCATCAGGATACTTTCAGTCAGTTCCAGCTCCAGGCACGCAGGCGGCAGGCCGGTGTCCTTGAGGATATTGGCGATGCGCGTGCCGAGCTGGCCATCGGAGAACTGCCGCGCCGAGATGTTCACCGAAACCTTCGGCACCCGCACCTTGGCCTGATGCCAGGTCTTGAGCTGACGGCAGGCTTCGCTGATCACCCAGTCGCCGACGTCCACCACCAAACCGAGCTCTTCGAGTACTGGAATGAAATCCCCCGGCGGCACCAGTCCGCGACGGGGATGACGCCAGCGCAGCAGGGCTTCGGCGCCGGTCAGGCGTTTGCCGTCGCCGCTGAACTGCGGTTGGTAATACAGCACGAATTCGTTCTGTTCCAGGGCATGGCGCAAGTCGCTTTCCAGCTCCAGGCGCTCGAGGGCGCTGGCGTTCATGTCAGCCTGATAGAACTGGAAGTTGTTCTTGCCGCGCTCCTTGGCGTGGTACATCGCGGTGTCGGCGTTTTTCATCAACTGGCTGAGTTCGTTGCCGTCCTGTGGGCTCAGGGCAATGCCGATACTGGCCGTGACAAAGAACTCGCGACCTTCCAGCACAAACGGTTTCACCAGGCTGGCGAGAATCTGTTCGGCGACGTGAATCGCCCGGTTCAGCGCCACTTCGCGGTTGATGCGCGGTTGCAGCAGCAACGTGAACTCATCGCCGCCCATGCGCGCCACGGTGTCGTCATCGTCGACGCAACCGAGCAGGCGCGTGGCCATTTCCTTGAGCATGCGGTCGCCGGCGGCGTGGCCCAGGGAGTCGTTGATCGGCTTGAAACGGTCGAGGTCGAGGAACATCAGCACCACCCACGACTTCTGCCGTTCCGCCGATTGCAGCGCGGTGTGCAAGCGATCCTGGAACAGCGTGCGGTTGGGCAGGTGGGTCAGGGCGTCGTAATAGGCCAGGCGATGGATTCGCTGTTCACTGGCCTTGCGCTCGCTGATGTCGCTGAAGAAGCACACGTAACTGGCAAGGTCGCCCTCGTCGTCGAGCACCGCCGTGATGCCGACCCACGCCGGGTAATGCTCGCCATTGCGCCGTTTGAGCCAGACCTCGCCTTCCCAGGTGCTGTGCTGATGCAATTGCTTGAGTACATAACGCAGGTGGGCTTCCTGTTGCTCGTCGACAGTGAGCATGTTCGGCAACTGGTCGAGGACCTGGGACACCGCATAACCGCTGACGCGACTGAACGCTTCGTTGGCCTGAACGATGTAGCCGGCCGGGTCAGTGATGAGGATCGCCGAGGTCGAGTGCTCGAATACCGTGGCCGCCATGCGCAGGTCTTTCTCGGCGCGGCGCTGCTGGCTGATGTCGCGACCGACCCCGAGCACGCCTTCGAAACCGCCATGTTCGTCCCAGACCAGCACCAGCCGCAGTTCGATCGGGATCTTGCGCCCGTCGGCCCGCAGGCAGTCGAACAGGAACAACTGGGTCTGCACCTGGCTGCGCAACAACGCCAGTTGATCGGGTTTATCCAGGGCTTTGCTGACCCGGTCCATCAAACCGTAGATGCCGTTCAGTTGTTGCGGGTTGGCGATGGTCGATTGCCAGCCGTTCTGGAAAATCCAGTCGACGTCATAACCCAGCACCGCTTGTACCGAAGGGCTGACGTAGTTGAGCGACAGCTTGTTGTCGGTGGAGAAAATCACGTCACTGATGCTTTCCGCGAGCATGCGGTAGCGCTGTTCGCTGTCACGCAGGGATTCGCTGGCCTCGATCTGCTCGGTAATGTCCTTGGCCACGCCGATGATCCGCGTGACCTGATCATGCTTGTCTCGCGCCAACGCCTGTTCGCGAATGTCGAAACGCCGCCATTCGCCATCGCGATGACGGAAGCGCAACTGGCATTGCAGCAATTGCGAAAACCCGGCCTGACGCTGGGTCTGGCGCGAGCGGTGGTAGTAGTCGGCGTCTTCGGGGTGCAGCAGGATTTCCCAGAAATACTCGCCCATCTGGTGCAGTTCGGTGCGGTTGTAGCCCAGCGTCTGCCCCAAGTGGTGGTTGCTGAAGATCATCCGCTGGCTGATCACGTCCTGCACATACAGGTGGTCCGGTACGGTACGCACCACGTCGGACCAAAAGCCTTCACGCTCCAGCAGTGACAGCTCAATGAGCTTGCGGCTGGTGATGTCGTTGATGCTAAGGATCACCGCTTTGTAGTCGTGTTGCTCTTCCGGCAGGCGCAGCACCAGCCACAGGTGCTGGTCGCGGTCATTGGTGTCCTGGAGTTTGATTTCCAGCTCAAGTTGTTTTTGCTGGTTGAGCACGGCTTCAAGGACTTGGTTGCCGATAGCGGTGCCATCCAGCGGGCAGCCGTCGATCAGCAGTTTCCAGGCCTGGTCGCAGGAATTGACGTTGAGCAGTTGCAGGGCGACCTGGTTGACCTCGGTGATGCGCAATTCTTGCAGCAGTTGCTGGCGTTGTTCCGGGACATCGAGCCAGGCTTTCAGTTGTTCACTGCTGTTGAGTTGGGCCTTGTCGAAAAAGCTTTTCAGCCCGGACAAGTCGAGCACGCAGAGCGCAACGCCGGTGCCTTCGAAAATGTCCTGATAGCGGCGACGTCCTTCATGCAACTGGCGCTGGCGCCGGCGCATGCTCAACAGCGCGATAAACGGCAGCAGGGAGAAGGCCAGGCCCAGCAAGCATTTGCCGATGAACGCAGGCAGCAGTTGTTCGAGCACCTGTTGACGGTCGAACAGCCCGCGCAGTTGCCAGTCGCTGCTGCTCAGGGGCACGGTCAGCACGCTGTTGGCCAGGTCATCGTCGCTCAGCGTGCCCTGGCGGGTGGCCGGCAGCGCTTCGTCACGGCTGATGATTTGATGGTTGAAGCGGTTTTCCACCAGCCACAGCGGACGGATACCGGTTTCGCCCTGTTTGGTCAGCGAGGAGAAAAACGTCGGGGTCAGGCGCAAGGCCCAATAGCCGCGAGTGCTGCCGCTGGCCTGATGCAGCAGCAAGTGCACCACCGAGCCATCGTCGGCGTTGCTGAAATAGTGGGCTTGGGCACGGCTGCGGCGCACCAGATCGCTGAGGTAATCGGCGTCCTGGCTGTCGGCGGCGCTGTCGCTGAGGATTTTGCCGGATGGGCTCAATAACGCGAGGCTGCGCAGGTCGGGCAGCGACTGCTGCAATTTGCGCAGCAGTGCCTGCTGTTCGTCGGCGGATTGCGGTTGCTCGACGATCGGTAGCAGGTTAAGGGCGATTTGCGCGTTGAGCGCCATGTTCAGGCTGACTTGCGAGGCCAGGTCGGCGGTGTAGTCGATGGTGTACTGGCGCTGGTTTTTCTGGGTTTCGCGCAGTTGATCCAGCAATTGCCAGAACAGCAGCGCGAGCAGCAACAGCACGAGTGTCGCCAGTGCGCCCTTCAGAGTTCCACGCAGGGGGGAGCCGAGCGCGGCAGCCGGTGCACGGTTGGAAAGAGGCGGCGTGACATTAGACAAACTGAAATCCTGCGGTTTGGCTGGACTGGCGCGACGTGCACTATAAGCCGGACGCCCGGAGGGCGGCTAGCATGCCTTGAGTTGTGGCTAAGTGCCAGCCCCTCGCGGCTGGACTGCCATCGGTCATTCAGGTAGCTTTGCCGGTTACGTGGGGGCGTTCCAGCTCCTAGAATCAGGTTTTTTCAGCGCGCGCGCATTGATGCTTATCAAGCGACGACGCGCACAGCCTGGCCGGGCCTTCGCCTGCGCTCCAATCATTCATCTGTCACTGACCCAAGGTTCTCCATGGCTCAATACGTCTTCACCATGCATCGGCTGGGCAAAGTTGTTCCGCCGAAGCGGGAAATCCTGAAAAACATTTCGCTGTCGTTCTTCCCCGGCGCCAAGATCGGCGTCCTTGGCCTCAACGGTTCGGGTAAGTCCACGCTGCTGAAAATCATGGCCGGCGTCGACACCGAGTTCGAGGGCGAAGCCCGTCCGATGCCGGAGCTGAACATCGGCTACCTGCCGCAGGAACCGATCCTGGACCCGACCAAGACCGTGCGTGAAGTGGTCGAGGAAGCGGTCAGCGTGATCAAGAACGCCCAGGCGCGCCTGGACGAGGTCTACGCGGCTTACGCTGAAGAAGATGCCGACTTCGACAAACTGGCCGCTGAACAAGCCAAGCTCGAAGCCATCCTGCAAGCCAGCGACGGTCACAACCTGGATCGCCAACTGGAAGTCGCCGCCGATGCGCTGCGTCTGCCGGCGTGGGACGCCAAGGTCGAATTCCTGTCCGGTGGTGAAAAGCGTCGTGTGGCCCTGTGCCGCCTCCTGCTGTCCGCCCCTGACATGCTGCTGCTCGACGAACCAACCAACCACTTGGACGCCGATTCCGTCGCCTGGCTGGAGCACTTCCTGCACGACTTCCCGGGCACCGTGGTAGCGATCACGCACGACCGTTACTTCCTGGACAACGTGGCTGGCTGGATCCTCGAACTCGACCGCGGCGCCGGCATTCCGTACGAGGGCAACTATTCGGGTTGGCTTGAAGCCAAGTCCAATCGTCTGGCTGCCGAATCCAAGCAGCAGTCGGCCCACGAAAAAGCCATGAAGGAAGAACTGGAGTGGGTGCGCAAAGGCGCCAAGGCCCGCCAGTCCAAATCCAAGGCTCGTCTGCAACGCTTCGAAGAAATGCAATCGCAGGAATTCCAGAAGCGCAGCGAAACCAACGAGATCTACATCCCGGCCGGTCCGCGCCTGGGTGACAAGGTCATCGAATTCAAGAACGTCACCAAGGGCTACGGCGATCGTGTGTTGATCGACAACCTGTCGTTCTCCATGCCGAAAGGCGCCATCGTTGGCGTGATCGGCGGTAACGGTGCGGGTAAATCCACCCTGTTCCGCATGCTGATGGGTAAGGAACAACCGGATTCGGGCAGCATCGAAGTCGGCGAAACCGTGCAACTGGCGTGCGTCGATCAGAGCCGCGAAGACCTGGACGGCAGCAAGACTGTGTTCCAGCAAATCTCCGACGGTTCGGATCAGATCCGCATCGGCAACTACGAGATCCCGTCGCGCACCTACGTCGGTCGCTTCAACTTCAAGGGCGGCGATCAGCAGAAGTTCGTCAAGGACCTGTCCGGTGGTGAGCGCGGTCGCTTGCACCTGGCCCTGACCCTGAAGGAGGGTGGCAACGTTCTGCTGCTCGACGAACCGTCCAACGACCTCGACGTTGAAACCCTGCGTTCCCTGGAAGAAGCCCTGCTGGACTTCCCGGGCGCCGCCATTGTGATCTCTCACGATCGGTGGTTCCTTGACCGCGTCGCGACCCACATCCTGGCGTACGAAGACGACTCGCAAGCGATCTTCTTTGAAGGTAACTACACCGAGTACGAAGCGGATCGTAAAAAGCGCCTCGGCGAAGCGGCTGCCCAGCCGCACCGTGTACGGCACAAGAAACTGGCCTGATATCGGGTTGGTTGCATAAAAAAACGGAGCCTTTGGGCTTGGCCGGTTTACTGAAAACCGGAGTTTGAAATATTCACCGCCTGGGTCGTCGCGACCTGGGCGGTGATTGATGCCGAGGTGCTTGCAGCTTCGGTGATGCCACTTCTGGCCAGCAACTGGCCGGGAAAAACAGTGGACTGAATCGTTGTCGCTTGTGTTTCAGCAGGTTGTTGTCCACCGGAACACCGGCGGCTCTACCATCAGCGGTCGATCAAGGAATCGATGACAGACTCCGCGTCCAATTAAAGCGACACTTCCTACTTCAATCTCAGTTTTGCCTGACATTTTTCCCCTTCTGATCCGTGCAAAGTCTCGCGCTCTTATTTCCCGTCACGCGAGGGTTTGCAAATGTTCGCCCACGAAAAGCTCTTGGCCCTCAGTAATGCCATGCCTGAAGATAAGTCATTGGCAGCCAGGCTGTTTTTACCTTCGGTGTTACCTCTGGGCATTACAGCTTTTTACACAGCGCCAGCCTTGGTTTCGTTCATCAAAGGAGGCGACCCTAAAGCCTCCACCGTTCTCATGCTTTCGGCGATATGCACAATCCTGTATTTATTCTTGTGGGTATCAAGGATTGATGTGCTGACGCTTAACTTTATCTATTCCTTCAAGAAGAAATACGTAGGGATGCGTAGGGTGGCGATTTGGATTTCTGCTGTTTATTTCATGTTGATGGCGTATACGTCATACACGGCACCCTCCATACCTTTATTTGATGCGGTTAAAGGTCTGGATGTACATGCTCTCGCTGGAACAAGGGAAACTTTTTTACGTGCCAGGGTGGGTTTTGAAGTTGTACTGAATTACATGTACTCCATGTCTCGCTCATTCTTGATGCCATTTGCTGTATGCATACTGTATCAAGGCAATAGCAAGTTTAGGCATGCCGTTCTTCTCTCGTTCCTATTCACACTGATGCTAACGCTTGAGAAAAGTCTAAGCGTTCTGGCTCTCCTGCCGCTTTTCTATTTGTTTACCCAGAAACGTAATTACAAAATGGCTGCAATTGTATTTTTTCTGACTGTTGCAACTATTGGTATGACCTCTTTTCTAGCTCGCGGAGGCGTGGCCGATAAGCCGCTCGTCGCTGCGGTTCCTGTCCAGATTGGATCAGGAAATAATTCCATGAAAACTGACGAAGCTCCCGTGCAATCGGCGCCTCTGATTCCTGAGAAATATAATATGTTCAGTGGAACCAGTCAGGTTGAGTACGTCCTTAACAGAATATTCTACATTCCTTATATAACAGCTCATGAGTGGATCAGATATCAACATGAGGTCATGAATGGTGGGTTCACGTATGGACGTAGTATTTCTATAGTCGCAATTATGTTGGGTGAAAATAAAATAAATCTTGAAAAGGAAGTTTTTAATTTTCAGTGGGGGCAGAATGAAACGGCGACAGATTCAGCCAATACGGCATATTTTATTGATGCCTACTTAAACTTTGGGGCCGTGGGGTGCTTTTTTTACACGCTAGTCATAGTCTGTATACTTCGGCTTACGATAAAGTCTAATATTTCTATACTTCAAGCTTGTATCTTTGTGCCTGTGATATTTTTGTTGTTTAATTCGCTTACCGCTATGATTTTTAGTGGCGGCTTGTTCTTTCTTGTATTTTTGGCGCTATTTTTTTCTGAGAGAAGTCCTTTGTCCGCCCTCACCAGGTGACAATGGCGGCGCGCTGCATAATGCCGTCCGTTATGTCGATCCTGGCCTGTAGGACTCGACACTCGTCTTGGCATCGAATTTTGTTATGTCACTCAGGTGCTGCAATCGGAGCTACCGTTTCGAGTTGGGGCAGGGAGTTCAAACGGTCGCGGCATTCTGCAAACTCAGCACCTCGACCAGGCAATCACCAGCAGGTCTCTTCCACAACACCTCATCCCCAACCCTGGTGCCGATCAACGCCTGACCCAGCGGCGAGCCCCAATTGATCAGGCCCAGTGTCGCATTCGCCTGGTCCTCGCCAACCAATTGCACACGCTGCTCCTGGCCATGTTCATTGGCAAAGGTTACCCAGGTGCCAATCTGCACTTTGTCAGCCGAGGAGGCCGGGACGACCACTTGAGCACTTTGCAGTCGCTGGTTGAAATACCGCCAGTCCCGCTCAAGGTCAGCCTGGCGCTGCTTGTCGGCCAGTTCGCCGTTGGCGCTTTGCTGATTCAGCAGGTTCTGCACCTCGGCGAGTTTCGCCTGAAGCTGGGCGAGCCCGGCGGGGGTGACGTAGTTGGGTTGCGCGCTGACCTGCCGTTCCACTGGCTGATCGGCTTGTGCGGCGGCGTTATCTTCGTTGACGAAAGCACGGCTCATGGTTTTCTCCCGTTATAGGGTTTGGGCCATGCTCCCAGGGATTTAGTTTCGACGAATGTCTGCCAGCGACTCAGGGCGAGCGAAACGCTCGGGCGGCGTCCTGGTCTTTTTGCTGTTGCCAGGCTCTTTCGCGATCGTCCCAATGGTGACTGCGATAGTCCTCGCGATCGCGGTTTTGCAGCATCGCCTGGCATTGGCGGAAGCCATCGCTCCAGCCCTCGGCGTACTGCTTGTTCTTGAGATAACGCGGCACGTTCTTGCGAAACTCACCAGTCATCGCCCCGGCCGCCTGACGACCACTGACGCAACCGTCATCGAAACCATCGGCGAAGGCCGGTGGGTAACCCTTGGCGATCAGATCTTCGTGGGTCGACTGGCAACCCGCGCACAACAGCAACAACCCCACCACACCCACACAACGCCACATCTCGGACTCCCGGCCGTTTGACGGCCTATAAGGGAAGTCTAGAAGTCGATTCGTCAGGCGTTTGTGAAAGGGCTGTGATTAATCCGTTGGATAACGCGGTTCCCTTGTGGGAGCGGGCTTGCTCGCGAAGGCGGTAGGTCAGTCGCCTTCAATGTTGAATGTAAAACCGCTTTCGCGAGCAAGCCCGCTCCCACAGGGGTTGTGGTGTGTCAGGTCAGTAGTGATACCACTTCACTTCAAGCATCACTTCGTTCTCGGGGGAGGCGAGGTGGCTGAATTCGCGTTGGGCGCTCAAGCGCAGGCCGAGGTTGCGCGACAATTCCCACTGCTGGTTGAGGCTCAGGCTGCGGCGCACTTCGCCGTTGGTGAAGAAATCACCCTTGGTTTCCAGGCTGAAGTTGCCCAGCGGGTTTTTCCACAACACGCCGCTATTGAAGCCGGCCGCCGGCGCGACGAACCCGGCGAAGTCGTTGTTGTGTTCGATGCGCACCGTGCCCAGGGCAAAGCCGAGCAGGTCGTCGCCCAGTTGCCAGGTGCCGCCGGCGCCGCCATTGACATGGCTGACCAGGGTTTCATCGTCATGCTTGCCCGGCACCCGTTCCAGGCCGCCAGTGACTTGCCAGGACAGCGGTTGCAACAGCTCATTGCGCGGGGTCAGGGAGCGGATGGTCGCCAGGTCCAGTTGCTGCAATTGCCAGTGATTGCCTTCGTACTGGCGCAGTTTCATTTGCAGGATTTCGATCTGTGCGCCCAGCGGGAAGCTCTCGGCGTTGTCGTTGAGATCGTGATAGGCCATGCGCAAGCCGTACTCGCCGAATGCCTTGTCGTCCCGGGTGCCGATACCGGCCTGCCAGGTGCGGGATTCGTGTCCGTCCTCGGGCAAACCGGGGCGCGGGATGTCCAGTTCTGGCGGCGGGTTCTGGTTGATCGCGCGTAACAGTTCGAAACTGCGCTGGGCCCTTTGCGGATCGCGCTCCTGGCCATTGGCGCGGTAGCGTTCCAAGCGATAGGCCGCGTCGATGATCAGCGCCTGACGGTCCTTGGGTTGCGCCTTGAAGGCCGGGTCTTGCAGTTGTTTTTGATCGGCGCTGACTTTCAGCACCCAGTCCTGTTCTTCACCGTTCAGTGGCTCGGCGCGGCTCAGCAATTCACGTTCGCGGGACGGGCGATACTGGATCGATTCCACCAATCCGGCTTCTTTCACGGCTTTGACGGTATCGGTCGGGATCGCCGTCAGCGGGAATTGTTCGGTCAAGCGCAGGCTCGGCCGCGCCACTTGCAGCAATTCGAGCAGGCGATAGGAGCAGTTTTCGTCGAAGAAGAAATAGTCGAACTGGATCTGCTTGAGCTCCCAGACGTGCTCGACCATGCGTTCGGTTTCTTGTTGCGTCAGGTTGAGCCGGTATTCCCACAGGTCACGGTTCTCGAGGCTGCGGTATTCGGAGAGTTTTTCCTGATACGGCACCAGCGCAAACAACCCCGGATAGCCACCCATCAAGCCTTTCCAGGCGTAGAGGATGCTGTTGTCCGAGCCTTCGATGTAGGCGCCGAAGTTGATCGCGTAACTGAGCAGGGCGGTCTGGTCGCTTTGCACATTGGCCTGGTCGATGCGCAGCAGGGTGTGGCCGAACATCGATGATGGGCTGTTGAGGTACGCCGCCGGGAAAATCATCACCGCGCTGTGGGGCGCGACGTCCTTGAACCATTGCGTGAACTCGGCGCAGTCCAGCTTCGGCAGATCGGTCAGGTTGAGTTGTGCCTTGAGCCAGCGAGTGCGCGCCGGATAGACGCATTGCGCGTGCTTTTCGCCGGCGCTGGCCGGGGCATACAACGCCTGTACGGTCGCGGCCAGTTCATGGTCCGGGTGTTCATTGCCGTCGGGGGCGAGGAAGAATTTCTTGTCGCTGACATAGCTGCGCCAGCCGCCGAGCTTGGCGGTTTCGTAATGGCCCAGGGAAATCCAGAAAGGGTCGTTGGCCAGTTGCTGCAAACGTTGATTGTCGGTGTGTGGCGCGGCGGACAGCGGGGCGCAGACACAGAGCGCCAGCCAGGCAAGGCGTTTGAGCATAGTGGGCAACTTAAGTCGGAAGAAACAAAGACCCAAGGAGGGCAGGTCCAAAAAACAAAAGCCGCTCCCCGAAAGGAGCGGTTGGGTCGAGCTTAAGCTTGAGTCGCGTACTTGGCCAGACGAGGATCGCTCTTCAGGACGGCCAGGGTGTTGGTATGCACGTCGTCAGCGGTCACGTCAGCTTTGCTGAAGATCTGCTGGAAGTGCTCGTGAGTCACAGCAGCGAAGTGCGCACGGTCTTCCGGCGCCACGCCCAGTACCACGGCATAGGTAGTCAGCGCTTCGCCGTTACCTTTGGCCATGTCTTCGGACAGCTCGTTCATCATGCCATTCATGGCAATCCAGGATTTGCCGCCATAGGTCAGCGCCGCGTTGGTCGAGCAACCGTTGGTACCGGACGTCATACCAAATGTTGCGTTACCCGAGGTGCCGTTCGTGGTGGATGCCAGGAAGTGAGCCGGGGTGCCGCGCTGTCCTTCGAACAGCATGTTGCCCCAACCACAATCCGGGCCGCCTGGCGCTTGAGCCATAGCATTGAGGGATACAACGGTGAAGAGAGTACCGAGAAGAATCCGTTTCATAGCTTTGTTCTCTTTGTGTGCATACCAATGGACAAGGGGTTCTGGTGCCATCTCGACACCAGTGGGCCGGTTATTAGTTCCAGCCGCGCAGTTTGGAGTTTAGGCACGTTCCAAGGGTTCCGTGATTTTTTGCAAAACATTCGCGGTAAAACATTGATTTGCCCCCGCCCCGCCAGGGGATCGTGGTTTGTCTATGCTTTGACTTGAGGCGCGCCTTGCCAGTCGGGCACAGGCAGCGCCAGAATGCCGCTATCTGCCCCGCCTGATGTAAGGAAGCCCGATGCCTGATCCTGTTGCTGCCAGCTTGCGTCTAGCGCCTGAAGCGCTGACCCGTCCGTTTTCCGCTGAACAGTTCAGCTTCTCTACCACCAATGATCTGGAGCCCTTCCGCGGTGTGCTTGGCCAGGAACGTGCTGTTGAAGCCCTGCAGTTTGGCGTGGCCATGCCGCGCCCCGGTTACAACGTTTTCGTCATGGGCGAGCCCGGCACTGGCCGGTTCTCGTTCGTCAAACGCTACCTGAAGGCCGAAGGCAAGCGCCTGCAGACCCCGGCGGACTGGGTCTACGTCAATAATTTCGATGAACCGCGCGAACCCCGCGCCCTGGAATTGCCATCGGGCACCGCCGGTGCGTTCATCGGTGACATCAACGGTTTGATCGACAACCTGCTGGCGACTTTTCCGGCAGTGTTCGAGCACCCGTCCTACCAGCAAAAGAAAAGTGCCATCGACCGCGCCTTCAACCAGCGCTACGACAAGGCGCTGGACATCATCGAACGCCTGGCACTGGAGAAGGAAGTCGCGCTGTATCGCGACGCCAGCAACATCGCGTTCACCCCGATGAGCGAAGGCAAGGCGTTGGACGAGGCTGAGTTCGCGCAATTGCCGGAAGCCGATCGCGAGCGTTTTCACGAAGACATTTCCGGTCTGGAAGAGCGTCTGAACGAAGAACTCGCCAGCCTGCCGCAATGGAAGCGCGAGTCGAGCAATCAACTGCGCCAGCTCAACGAAGAAACCATCACCCTGGCCTTGCAGCCGTTGCTCTCGCCGTTGTCGGAGAAATACGCCGAGAACGCCGCGGTGTGCGGTTACCTGCAAGCGATGCAGGTTTACCTGCTGAAAACCGTGGTCGAGCAATTGGTCGACGACAGCAAGGTCGATGCGGTTGCGCGCAAGATGCTCGAAGAGCAATACGCGCCGAGCCTGGTGGTCGGTCATTCGGCCAGTGGTGGCGCACCGGTGGTGTTCGAACCGCACCCGACCTACGAAAACCTGTTCGGCCGCATCGAATACAGCACCGATCAGGGCGCGCTCTACACGACGTATCGGCAGTTGCGCCCGGGCGCATTGCATCGGGCCAACGGCGGTTTCCTGATTCTTGAAGCGGAAAAAATGCTCAGCGAGCCGTTCGTGTGGGATGCGCTCAAGCGCGCCCTGCAATCGCGCAAACTGAAAATGGAATCGCCGCTTGGTGAACTGGGGCGTCTGGCCACCGTGACCCTGACCCCGCAGCACATTCCGTTGCAGGTCAAAGTCATCATCATCGGCGCCCGGCAGCTCTACTACACGTTGCAAGACCTCGATCCAGACTTCCAGGAGATGTTCCGTGTCCTGGTGGACTTCGATGAAGACATCCCGATGGTCGACGAGAGCCTGGAGCAGTTCGCCCAGTTGCTCAAGACCCGCACCTCGGAAGAAGGCATGGCGCCGCTGACCGCCGATGCGGTGGCGCGTCTGGCGACCTACAGCGCACGCCTGGCGGAACATCAGGGGCGTTTGTCGGCGCGTATTGGCGACCTGTTCCAGTTGGTCAGCGAGGCGGATTTCATTCGTCACCTGGCCGGCGACGAGATGACCGATGCCGGGCATATCGAACGTGCGCTCAAGGCCAAGGCCACCCGCACCGGGCGCGTCTCGGCGCGGATTCTCGACGACATGCTGGCCGGGATTATCCTGATCGACACCGATGGTGCGGCCGTGGGCAAGTGCAACGGGCTGACGGTGCTGGAAGTCGGTGACTCGGCGTTCGGTGTGCCGGCGCGGATTTCCGCCACGGTATATCCGGGGGGTAGCGGGATTGTCGATATCGAGCGCGAGGTCAACCTTGGCCAGCCAATTCACTCCAAAGGCGTGATGATCCTGACCGGGTATCTGGGCAGCCGTTATGCCCAGGAATTCCCGCTGGCTATTTCCGCGAGCATCGCGCTCGAGCAGTCTTACGGCTACGTCGATGGAGACAGTGCGTCGTTGGGCGAGGCGTGCACGCTGATCTCGGCCCTGTCGAAAACCCCACTCAAGCAGTGCTTTGCCATCACCGGATCGATCAACCAGTTCGGTGAAGTGCAGGCGGTGGGCGGGGTCAACGAGAAGATCGAAGGCTTCTTCCGCCTCTGCGAAGCCCGCGGCCTGACCGGTGAGCAAGGGGCGATCATTCCCCAGGCTAACGTGGCGACGCTGATGCTCGACGAAAAAGTGCTGTCGGCGGTACGGGCGGGGCAGTTCCATGTCTACGCCGTGCGCCAGGCCGACGAAGCCCTGAGCCTGTTGGTAGGCGAGCCGGCGGGTGCACCGGACGAGAACGGCGAATTCCCTGAAGGCAGCGTGAATGCGCGGGTGGTGGAACGTCTGCGAGTGATCGCGGAAATGATCAGCGAGGATGACCTGAAGGAAGCCGAGAAGGAGATTGCGCTGGAGGCGTTGGTCGAAGCCAAACCGGCTTGATCTGAGTTCACACAAACCCCCTGTGGGAGCGGGCTTGCTCGCGAATGCGGAGTGTCAGTCAACATCAGTGTTGACTGACAGATTGCATTCGCGAGCAAGCCCGCTCCCACAGTTTTTTGTGCATTGGCAAAATCGACATTCAGTAGAAAAAGTGCCATCAGTCTGACGTCAAGATTCACACAATGACCGCTCGGCGCCTTCTGGTCTCGCTTTGCTTGCGAAGCGAACTTTTCTTCTATTCTCAGCTCAAGGATAAGGACAGTAATCACTGGATCGAAACAGCCTTCCGATGGAGGCTGAATACCGGATCTACCGAGGGTCGCCGCCATGTCGCGCAACCTCTGCCTCACCCGTCAATGCCTGGGTCTTGTGACCCGTATCGAGTGCGCCATCCGCCCATTGGCGGGGGATACGGGCATGTGGACCTTACTCTTCGCCGCCGGAATGGCCGGCGAACAACCTTCCGCCATCAAGGCTCAAGGCCCGTTCCACGGTCCGTTCGTGGCTGAATCCATCCTCGACACGATTGTTGAAAGCCTGACCCTGCATGGCTATGAGCTGGCCGACGATCCGCAAATCTGGAGCCTGCAC
The DNA here is from genome assembly GCF_044762525.1 of Pseudomonas sp. NPDC096950. Taxonomy (NCBI): domain Bacteria; kingdom Pseudomonadati; phylum Pseudomonadota; class Gammaproteobacteria; order Pseudomonadales; family Pseudomonadaceae; genus Pseudomonas; species Pseudomonas sp. NPDC096950. Next base: position 102,194 of record NZ_JBIWEL010000024.1, read on the forward strand.
CTGCAAGCCCAGTTGCGGGAAATCAACGGTGGCCGCTGCCGAAGCCTGGGTGGCTTCGAGTTTCGCCCTGATCACTGATCAGCATCGGGTATCTCGGTTTTATCGAGTTTGACCTCAAAACCATATTGCACGGTGGCGAGGTCGGTTCGTTGGTAGGTCTCCAGTCGCGTCGGCTGGCCGTAGAAATAATGCACGCCAAACAGCGCGGGGCCTTCTGCGCTCGCGTCATGCGTGACTGAAAGAATCTCTTTCAAATAGTTGCCGCTGTCGTCCTTGGCGAAAAAACGCCAGTCCTGGGCGGGAAACAGCTTCAGATCGACCACCAGCGCATTGTCTTTGAGTTCCAGGCCCTTGGGCAGTTGGCGGGCATCGAGGGATTTCTGTTCGATCGTGGCCAGGAACAGCGGCATCGAGCCCACCGCGAAGGCCGGCGTTTCCGGAAACAGATTCAAATCGTACGTAATGACCCCGCGCAACGGATCAATCTGGTAAGCCTCGGCCGGCAGTTCGATCGGTTCATCGCGCTTGCCGTTACCGTCGTCGGTGAAGAACGTCACCGGGCTCTCGCCGGGGCTGAAGGATGAGCCGAGCAGTTCGTCGTTGAAACTGCGGGGATGATCGAACTCGATGCGCGCCGCACTCGGGTCATCCACCGACTGGGTAATGCTGACACTCTTTTTCAGCTGCTCCTCGCCTAGGGTCGCGCCTTTGAGCCAGATCGGCGCCTGGTCGTCGTACACCACCACCGGCAAGCTCAGCGGCTGGATGGTTTTCTCGGTGGTGTCGTGATCGAAGCGGCGTATCGGCAGGTTCAGGTCTTTGCGAGTCACGGTGGCGGTAGAGAAGTCCAGCACACTGACTTCGAGCGTCTCGATCGGGCCGTTGAAATACACCTTGGTGTAATGCCGGGTCTGCTGCTTCTCGAACGCTCGCTGGTCTTCATCCAGTTGCTTTTCGAACGTCTCGCTCCAGGCTTTCTGCTGCTGCATTTGCGCGAGTTGCTTTTGGTAGAAGGCGATCTGCGCGGCGGTTTCGTTGATCGAGCCTGAGCGCGAGAGAAACTGCCCGGTGCTGTCCTTGGCCTGCACGATCAGCGGATTGAGCGGTGTTTCGCTGACTTCTTGAGCCAGCGGCAAAGCGTTACTGAATTCGACTTCGGCGTAGTTGGGGCCGAGCTTCACCAGGGTGACGCTGAGGTTGTCGTTGGTGCGGGGCTGGCCGACGTCCTTTTTCGTCAGGTCGAAGCTGTAGAGCCGGCGCGGCGCGATGACCTCGACTTTGCCTTGCAGACTCACTGGTTGTGGCTGGTTCTTGTTTTCCACGTCCAGTCCGTCGATGAACGGGTAGGTCACCGTCAGGTCATCGGGGTTGGTCAGGTTCGAGCTGGAAGGGCTCAACTGAATGCCGGGATCGGTTTCCGACCATTCCGGCTGGAAGGGGATGACACGCTTGTTGCTCAGGGTCACCGATTGCCATTCCAGGCCATGGGGAAAGAGAAATGCTGCGGGGATGCTGAAGTTGAAGGGGAACACCGGTTGCAGATCGGTCAGGTAATCGGAGCTGGAGTCCTTGTGCAGCACGAACAGGCCATTGATATAGGTGTCCACCAGCGCCTGGGGCGTGGGGTAGTGCTTGAGCACGGCCAGGGCATCTTCGCTGTACTCGGTTTGCAGCGGTTTGCTGTCGAGCTTGAGTTGCGCCCGTTCGAGCAACAGCAGCGAACCGCCCAGCTCGGCGACGGCATCCTTGAGTTTCGGGTCCGCAATGGCATCCAGGGACTTCTCGAACTGCGCGGTCTTTTCTTCGAGGCTGACCTGGCGCTTCTCATCGCTGGGTGAACAACCGCTGAGCAGCAACGCGAGGCAAAGTCCGGCACTCGTTAAAGGCAATCGCACATCCATTTTCCTGTCTTCCTGTCCGGTGTCGCCAACCTGTCAATGGTTTGGACACTAGCAGAAAAACTTTGTCACATACGCGCAGGTTGCGGATTTCCGGGCGGTTTCTGGGTGTTACAAGCGGCTGGTATACTCGCGGCCATTTACCAGCCCTTGTGTGAGATTCAATGGAACGCTTTATCGAAAATGCAATGTACGCCTCCCGCTGGCTGCTGGCGCCGATCTACTTCGGTCTGTCCCTGGGCTTGCTGGCGCTGGCGCTGAAGTTTTTCCAGGAAGTCTTCCATGTCATCCCCAACGTCTTCTCGATGGCGGAATCGGACCTGATCCTGGTGCTGCTGTCGCTGATCGACATGGCGCTGGTGGGCGGCCTGCTGGTGATGGTGATGATCTCCGGCTACGAGAACTTCGTGTCGCAACTGGACATCGACGAGAGCAAGGAAAAGCTCAACTGGCTCGGCACCATGGACTCGTCGTCGCTGAAGATGAAAGTGGCAGCTTCGATCGTGGCGATCTCGTCGATCCACCTGCTGCGGATTTTCATGGACGCCAAGAACGTCGATCCCGAGCACCTGAAGTGGTACGTGATCATTCACATGACCTTCGTGATCTCGGCGTTCGCGATGGGGTATCTGGATAAGCTGACCAAGCACTGATCGACTGATCCCCTTTGTGGGAGCGGGCTTGCTCGCGAATGTGATCTATCAGGCACTGTAGATGTGACTGACGCACCGCTTTCGCGAGCAAGCCCGTTCCCACAAAGGGAGGGGCGAAACAGACAAACGGTGTGGCTTATGGCTTGTGCTTTGCGGCGTCGAGGCATATGCCTGTAGGAGTCTTGATCAGCCACTGTCAGAGGTGCGTTCATGAACCTGCAAGAGCTGAATGCCTACGCCATCGCCGGGAAGGTCGATGAGCTGAACCTGATTTCGCTGGAAGGCGGGATCTATCTGCTGGAAGCGCGGATGCATGGGGCGGCGTATCCGCTGAGCGATACCCGTGGCCAGATGTTTCATCTGCGTTCGGTCGAACATGCGCGCGAAGTGCTGCATGCTTTCCCCAAGCTGCAATTCAACCTTGTGCACACCTCGGTTCATGACGAAATGTGCGGGCTCGGCGCCAGTGCCGAGGAAAGCCTGAAGGTACCGATTGCCTTCCGGTCGACCTGGCAGAGCTGATCAATGCCACGGCATCTGTGCTAGTCTGCTCGCCCTTTTGGTTCCGGGCGCTCCGGGATGCGCTGTGTTCGCACGGCAAGTTCCAGGGCTGTCCGCACAGCGGAGCAGTGTCATGTCCGAAGTAAATCTGTCCACCGACGAAACCCGCGTCAGCTACGGTATCGGCCGTCAGTTGGGCGACCAACTGCGCGACAACCCGCCACCGGGCGTTAACCTGGACGCCATCCTGGCTGGCCTGACCGACGCGTTCGCCGGCAAGCCAAGCCGTGTGGGTCAGGAAGAAATGTCCGCCAGCTTCAAGGTTATCCGCGAGATCATGCAAGCCGAAGCGGCCGCCAAAGCTGAAGCCGCTGCTGGCGAAGGCCTGGCCTTCCTGGCTGAAAACGCCAAGCGTGACGGCATCACCACCCTGGCTTCCGGCCTGCAATTCGAAGTACTGACTCAAGGTGAAGGCGCCAAGCCGACCCGTGAAGATCAAGTGCGCACTCACTACCACGGCACTCTGATCGACGGCACTGTGTTCGACAGCTCCTACGAGCGCGGCCAGCCTGCAGAATTCCCGGTTGGCGGCGTGATCGCTGGCTGGACCGAAGCCCTGCAACTGATGAATGCCGGCAGCAAATGGCGTCTGTACGTGCCGAGCGAACTGGCCTACGGCGCTCAAGGCGTTGGCAGCATTCCGCCGCACAGCGTACTGGTGTTCGACGTCGAGCTGCTCGACGTTCTGTAAGACCTGAGTGTCGGAACGGGCTCGATCATGTGGGAGCAGGCTTGCTCGCGAAAGCGGGGTGTGTCATTCAGCGATGATGTTGAATGTTATGGCCTCTTCGCGAGCAAGCCCGCTCCCACAGGGCTCGCTCCGACATTTTGCATTTTCATAGTTCGATCTTATGGTGCAGTTCATGCGACGGGCGCAATGCCCGGGCATAGCAGAACAGAAACAGATTACGCACCAGTTCCTTGAGCACTACCGGCTCGCTGGAACTCAAGCCGCTGACGTCCAGGTCACCCTGATCCTGCAACTCGTTCAAGGCTTCTTCTTCAAGCACCGCACAGACTTCCCCGGTTTCCCGATGCAGGATCCTGAGGTAAGGGTGTGGGCGGTCCAGCCAGGCATCGATCAAATAAGTCATGGGTCTCATCTCCATTGATTGGTTTCAATGAGAATAATTCTTATTCATCAAATAGCAAGGACCTATTGGCAGTTTGTAATTTTTTCAGGGTAAAGGTTGCGTAAGGTCAAAACGGCTGGCGTTTGGCTACTGCGTGGGATCGCTGGGCGAAGCGGGGAGGGCGAAGCACCATCCCACGCAGGGCGCGGGATGGAAGACAGCAGCTTCAGACTTTTCTGACGAACTCTGATTTGAGCTTCATCGGGCCAATGCCGTCGATCTTGCAGTCGATGTCGTGATCGCCATCGCACAGGCGGATGTTCTTGACCTTGGTGCCGACCTTGACCACCAGGGACGTGCCCTTGACCTTTAGGTCCTTGATCACGGTGATGGTATCGCCGTCCTGCAGGACATTGCCCACCGAATCCTTCTTCACGGTGTCATCGGACGCCGCTTCAGCTTCGCCGCTGGCGGACCACTCGTGGGCGCACTCCGGGCAGATCAGCTGCGCGCCGTCTTCGTAGGTGTATTCGGAATTGCATTTCGGGCAGGGTGGCAACGTGCTCACTAAGGCTCCTTGGATTGAGGATCGCTAAAAGTCGCACATTATATAGGGTTTTAGGCGGGGCAGGCGAGGCGCGGATAAACCTGTGGGAGCGGGCTTGCTCGCGAAGGCGGCATAACAGTCGACATTGATGTCGAATGTTAGTCAGTCTTCGCGAGCAAGCCCGCTCCCACATGGGATGTGCGTTTAGTGCGTGCGAGCGACCGCAAACTCACTCAACTCAACCAGCGCGTCGCGATATTCGCTGGCTGGCAGGGCGTCGAGGCATTTGATCGCGCGGGCCACGTAATCGCGGGCCAGCGTTGCGGTGTAATCCAGCGAGCCGGAGGCTTCAACGGCTTCACGGATGCTTTCGAGGTCTTCGATGCCGCCCTTCTGGATCGCCTGGCGAACCAGTGCGGCCTGTTCCGGGGTGCCTTCGCGCATGGTGTAGATCAGCGGCAGGGTCGGCTTGCCTTCGGCCAGATCGTCACCGACGTTCTTGCCCAGGGTTTCCGCGTCGCCCTTGTAATCCAGCAGGTCGTCGACCAGTTGGAAGGCTACGCCCAGGTGATCGCCGAACGTACGCAGGGCTTCAGCCTGTTCCGCCGTGGCTTCGCACAGGGCGGCGGCGCTGTGGGTCGAGGCCTCGAAGAGCATCGCGGTCTTGCCGCGGATGACTTCCATGTAGGTTTCTTCGGTGGTGCTGGCGTCACGGATCTTCGACAGCTGCAGCACTTCGCCTTCGGCAATGATCCGCGTTGCTTGCGAAAGGATCTTCATCACCGGCATGGAGCCCAGTTCGACCATCATTTCGAAGGAGCGCGAATACAGGAAGTCGCCGACCAGCACGCTCGGGGCGTTGCCCCACATGGCATTGGCGGTCGAGCGGCCACGGCGCATGCCGGACATGTCGACCACGTCGTCATGCAGCAGGGTGGCGGTGTGCAGGAACTCGATCGTGGCGGCGAGCAGGCGCAGGTCATCGCCTTCGCGACCCAGGGCCTTGCCACACAGCAACACTAATAGAGGACGCAGGCGTTTACCGCCGGCCGAGGTAATGTAGTCGCCGATTTTCGATACCAGCGGCACTCGGGAAGTCAGCTGCTTCTTGATGATGCCGTCGACGGCGTTAAAATCGTCCGCCACCGCGCGGTAGAAAGCTTGGGGTTGCATCAGCGACAGTTGCTCCAGAAGGGTTGCGCGGCATGCTAGGACCCACGTCCGCAGGTGTCAAGGTACGATGGACGGCCTCTTGCATCGCCAAGGCAGCTTGCGTACAATCGCGCACCCTGAACTTCCTGGGCAGCACCTGCCTTACGCAATTGCAATCAGGCCTTCCAGCCTTATGCAGCCATGCCAGCCAATACCTCTTCTTATAAAGAGCTGGGTGAGCAGGATTATCGGAGAAATACCATGTCGTACGCAGTAATTGTTACTGGTGGCAAGCAATACAAGGTCGCCCCAGGTGAATACCTGAAGATCGAAAAACTGGAAATCGCTAACG
>NZ_JBIWEL010000025.1:0-3805 GCF_044762525.1 Pseudomonas sp. NPDC096950
TGACTCATGGCACACAAAAAAGCTGGTGGTAGTACCCGCAACGGTCGCGACTCAGAAGCCAAACGCCTTGGCGTGAAGATGTATGGCGGCCAGGTTATCATTCCGGGCAACATCATCGTGCGTCAGCGCGGCACCCAATTCCACGCTGGCTACGGCGTTGGCATGGGCAAAGATCACACTCTGTTCGCTAAAATCGACGGCGTGATCAAGTTCGAAGTAAAAGGCGCTTTCAATCGCCGTTACGTAAGCATTGTTCCGAAGACTGCAGTCGTCGCGGCATAATTACGTAGTTGCTGGAAAAGCCCTGTCTCGCGACGGGGCTTTTTCGTTTGTGGGGTGAGTCTCTTGCAAAGCTGTTTGTGATGGGCTCCAGCGCTGGATTTGCGGTCGTTGATTGAGGTCGCTGCGCTCATTTTTGCAAGAGTCTTATGTCTAGTTTTTTTCGGCTCGTCCGTATGACGAGAGGCGTTTTGTTATGAAGTTTGTTGATGAAGTATCGATTCGAGTAAAGGCCGGCGACGGCGGCAATGGTTGCATGAGCTTCCGTCGCGAAAAGTTTATTGAAAACGGCGGCCCGAACGGCGGTGATGGCGGTGATGGCGGCTCGGTCTACATGGTTGCCGACGAAAACCTCAACACCCTGGTGGACTACCGTTACACCCGGCACTTCGATGCCGAGCGTGGTTCCAACGGCGGCAGCACCGACTGCACCGGCAAGAAAGGCGAAGAGCTGGTACTGCGCGTACCGGTCGGCACCACCGTTATCGACTCCGCAACCCAGGAAATCATCGGCGACCTGACCAAGGCCGGCCAGCGTCTGCTGGTGGCTCATGGCGGCTGGCACGGTCTGGGTAACACCCGTTTCAAATCCAGTACCAATCGGGCTCCACGCCAGACCACTCCGGGTAAGCCGGGTGAAGCGCGTGACCTGAAACTGGAAATGAAGGTATTGGCTGATGTTGGCCTGCTGGGCTTGCCGAACGCCGGTAAAAGTACCCTGATCCGCGCTGTATCGGCCGCCAAGCCGAAAGTCGCCGACTACCCGTTCACCACTCTGGTGCCGAACCTGGGGGTGGTCAGTGTCGATCGCTGGAAAAGCTTCGTGGTCGCCGACATTCCGGGCCTGATTGAAGGTGCTTCCGATGGCGCGGGTCTGGGGATTCGCTTCCTCAAGCACTTGTCGCGTACCCGCCTGTTGCTGCACCTCGTGGACATGGCGCCGCTGGATGACACCAGTGCTCCGGACGCTGCAGAAGTAATCGTCAGCGAACTGACCAAGTTCAGCCCGTCCCTGGCTGAGCGTGATCGTTGGTTGGTGCTGAACAAGTGCGACCAGATCCTTGAGGAAGAGCACGAAGAGCGCGTCAAGGAGATCGTTGATCGCCTGGAATGGACCGGTCCGGTCTACGTGATCTCTGCAATCTCCAAGTTGGGCACTGAGCGTCTGTGTCACGACATCATGCGTTATCTGGAAGATCGTGCCGATCGCCTGGCTGCTGACCCGGCCTACAAAGAAGAGCTGGCCGAACTCGATCAGCGCATCGAAGACGAAGCCCGTGCACAGCTGCAGGCCCTGGATGACCAGCGTGCCCTGCGCCGTAGCGGCGTGAAGTCGGTCCATGACATCGGCGACGATGATTGGGACGAAGAAGATGTGGATGACGAAGACGGTCCGGAAATCATTTACGTGCGTGACTGATTCGTTGCGATAAACTTAAACGCCGCTCACTGGAGCGGCGTTTTAGTATCTGGAAATCGGTAGTCACGAATAACGTTACGGGCAGCGCTGGGTCGCGCTGTCCTCAAACTAAGGTTGAAGATGATGCGGAGCAAGGTGACAGGTGCGCAGCGTTGGGTCGTGAAGATCGGCAGCGCTTTGCTGACGGCGGACGGCAAGGGCCTGGATCGCGCGGCAATGGGTGTCTGGGTTGAGCAGATGGTGGCCTTGCATGAGGCGGGCGTCGAGTTGGTGCTGGTGTCCTCCGGGGCGGTGGCGGCTGGCATGAGCCGTCTGGGCTGGACCGTGCGACCCAGTGCAATGCATGAATTGCAGGCGGCTGCCGCTATCGGTCAGATGGGGCTGGTGCAGGCCTGGGAGTCGAGCTTTGGTGAGCATGGCCGGCATACCGCGCAGATTCTCCTGACCCATGACGACCTGTCTGATCGCAAGCGCTACCTGAACGCCCGCAGCACCTTGCGTGCGTTGGTCGACCTCAAGGTGATCCCGGTGATTAACGAGAACGACACCGTTGTTACTGACGAAATCCGTTTCGGCGACAACGATACGCTGGCGGCGCTGGTGGCCAACCTGGTCGAAGCTGACTTGCTGGTGATCCTGACCGATCGCGATGGCATGTTCGACGCTGATCCGCGCAACAACCCTGACGCCAGCCTGATTTACGAAGCTCGCGCCGATGACCCGGCGCTGGATGCGGTGGCCGGTGGCACCGGTGGTGCGCTGGGTCGTGGCGGGATGCAAACCAAGTTGCGTGCGGCGCGGCTGGCAGCGCGTTCGGGTGCGCACACCATCATCGTCGGTGGGCGCATTGAGCGTGTGCTGGATCGCCTCAAGGCGGGCGAGCGCATCGGCACCTTGCTGTCGCCTGAGCGTGGTCTGTTGGCGGCGCGCAAGCAATGGCTGGCGGGGCATCTGCAAACCCGTGGCACCCTTGTGCTGGACGCGGGGGCGGTGACCGCACTGTCAAAAGGCAATAAAAGTTTGTTGCCGGTAGGCGTCAAATTGGTCCAGGGCAGTTTCCGCCGTGGCGAAATGGTGGTTTGCGTGGCGCCGGACGGTCGAGAAATTGCTCGCGGCCTGGCCAATTACAGCGCCCTTGAGGCGCAAAAAATTATCGGCCAATCGTCTGATGCGATTGTCGGTCTGTTGGGTTACATGGCGGAGCCGGAACTGGTTCACCGCGATAACCTGATCCTGGTCTGAAGGAAAACTGGAATGCGCGTAGCAAAGGGATTATTGGGCTTGTTGTTGGCGATGCCGTTGTTGGCATCGGCAGAAGAGATTGGTCAGGTGTCGACGGTGTTCAAATTCGTCGGGCCGAATGATCGCATTGTGGTCGAGGCTTTCGACGATCCCAAGGTTGAAGGTGTGACTTGCTACCTGTCCCGCGCCAAGACGGGCGGCGTGAAGGGCGGTTTGGGCCTGGCTGAAGATCGCGCCGAGGCGTCCATCGCTTGTCGTCAGGTCGGGCCGATCAGCTTCAAGGGTGAATTGAAGGATGGTGATGAGGTGTTCAAGGAGCGCACATCGCTGGTATTCAAGACCATGCAGGTGGTGCGCTTCCTGGACAAGAAGCGCAATACACTGGTGTACCTGGTCTACAGCGATCGGTTGATCGAGGGTAGCCCGCAGAACGCGGTGACGGCGATTCCGATTCTGCCGTGGACGCACGCTCAATAAGTTAACAAAGATCCAAAAATGTGGGAGCGTCGGTGCGACGATTCGACTTGCTCGCGAAGAGGGAGTGTCAGTCGACATAGATGCCGACTGATACACCGCATTCGCGAGCAGGCTCGCTCCCACATTTTTTTGCGCCGCATTTGCCAAATCGCAGGCAATAAAAAACCGACCCTGAGGTCGGTTTTTCAACAAGCTTATCGCTTAAGCGGCAACAGCAAGGTTCAGAGCCTTGACGTGACCGTTCAGGCGGCTCTTATGACGAGCAGCCTTGTTCTTGTGGATGATGCCTTTATCGGCCATACGGTCGATAACTGGCACGGCCAGAACGTAAGCAGCTTGAGCTTTTTCAGCGTCTTTTGCGTCGATGGCCTTAACTACATTCTTGAT
>NZ_JBIWEL010000025.1:3815-108338 GCF_044762525.1 Pseudomonas sp. NPDC096950
GGTGTGTTGTCCACCGTCGAGCTCCTCGAAAGACTTTTTAGGAAATAGCAAACAAAATAGGCCGCGAATCATGCCGATGAGTTGATGTCTTGTCAAGGGCGGTTGAGACGTTCCGCTAAGTGGTAGGTATAAAGAGGCGGGATATTTATTTCCGGCGCTTGACCTGTAAACTCGCGAGCTTTGGCTCTGTGCTGCTGCGGCGCGGAGTATCGCATAAGTGGGCGCTTTGTTCGCCTGCTGTTTATCGACAGGCACAAACTCTTTCAATGAATCTGCTCAAATCGTTGGCCGCCGTCAGCTCTATCACGATGCTTTCCCGGGTTCTGGGGTTCGTTCGTGACACGCTCATCGCACGTACATTTGGTGCCGGGATGGCGACCGACGCCTTCTTTATCGCCTTCAAACTGCCGAATCTGCTGCGGCGGATCTTCGCTGAAGGGGCGTTTTCCCAAGCCTTCGTGCCGATTCTGGCCGAATATAAAAGCCAGAAGGGTGAGGAAGCGACGCGAACCTTCATTGCCTACGTCTCTGGCCTGCTGACATTGGTGCTGGCGCTGGTCACAGCGCTGGGCATGCTCGCCGCACCCTGGGTGATCTGGGCCACGGCGCCAGGCTTCACCGATACGCCGGAGAAGTTCGAGCTGACCTCCAGTCTGTTGCGGGTGACGTTTCCTTATATATTGCTGATCTCCCTCTCTTCATTGGCTGGGGCGATCCTCAATACCTACAACCGCTTCTCGGTACCGGCGTTCGTGCCGACACTGCTCAACGTCAGCATGATCATCTTTTCGGTGTTCCTGACGCCGTACTTCAATCCGCCGGTCATGGCGTTGGGCTGGGCGGTTCTGGTCGGTGGCCTGGCGCAGTTGCTCTATCAACTGCCGCACCTGAAAAAGATCGGCATGTTGGTGCTGCCACGCCTGAACCTGCGAGACACCGGTGTCTGGCGGGTGATGAAGCAGATGTTGCCGGCGATCCTCGGTGTTTCGGTGAGCCAGATTTCCCTGATCATCAATACGATTTTCGCTTCCTTCCTGGTGGCTGGCTCCGTGTCGTGGATGTATTACGCCGACCGGTTGATGGAATTGCCGTCCGGCGTACTCGGCGTGGCACTGGGCACGATTCTGCTGCCGACCCTGGCCAAGACCTACGCCAGCAAGGATCGTCAGGAGTATTCGCGAATCCTCGACTGGGGCCTGCGCCTGTGCTTTGTGCTGGTGTTGCCGTGCTCCCTGGCGCTGGGGATTCTGGCCGAACCGCTGACGGTTTCGCTGTTCCAGTACGGCCAGTTCAGTGCGTTTGATGCGTCCATGACCCAACGGGCGTTGATCGCTTATTCCGTCGGTTTGCTCGGAATTATCGTGATCAAAGTGCTGGCGCCGGGCTTTTATGCGCAACAAAACATCCGCACCCCGGTGAAAATCGCGATTTTCACGCTAGTCGTCACGCAACTGTTCAACCTGGTGTTGATTGGCCCGCTGGCTCACGCTGGTCTGGCGCTGGCCATCAGTATCGGTGCCTGCATCAACGCCAGCCTGCTGTTTTATCAACTGCGCAAACAGCAGATGTACCAGCCGCAACCGGGCTGGGCGAAGTTCGGGCTTAAACTGGTGATTGCCGTGTTGGTGATGTCGGCGGTGTTGCTGGTCGGGATGCATTTCATGCCGGCCTGGGATCAGGGGCATATGCTGGAGCGGTTCCTGCGCCTGGGCGCGTTGGTGGTGGCCGGTGTGGTCGCTTATTTCGGCATGTTGCTGTTGATGGGTTTCCGTTTGCGCGACTTCAATCGCAAGGCGTTGAGCTGAGGCGTTTGCCTCGATAAACACGGGCGGGCCGGCAGTTTTGTCGGTTCGATTACTTTGGGTTACGGTGTTGCCTGTCGTCGGCCGCCGGGTGTGGTTATAATCGACCACTTTATGAGCAAGAAGCGCGTTATGCAGCTGGTTCGAGGCCTCCACAATCTGCGCCCCCAGCATCGGGGCTGTGTCGCCACTATTGGCAACTTTGACGGTGTTCACCGTGGTCACCAGGCTATCCTGGTCAGGCTGCGTGAGCGTGCGCTCGAGTTGGGCGTGCCCAGCTGCGTGGTGATTTTCGAGCCACAGCCGCGGGAATTCTTTGCCCCCGACACCGCGCCGGCGCGTCTGGCCCGGCTGCGGGACAAACTGCAACTGCTCGCCGACGAAGGTGTTGATCGGGTCCTGTGCCTGGCCTTCAACCATCGCCTGAGCAAGCTCAGCGCCGCCGAATTCGTCGATACGATTCTGGTGGACGGGCTGGGCGTGCAGCATCTGGAGGTCGGTGACGACTTCCGTTTCGGCTGCGACCGGGTCGGGGATTTCGATTTCCTGCAACAGGCCGGCGTTCTTCAGGGCTTTACCGTCGAAGCGGCGCAAACCGTCGAGCTGGACGGTATTCGCGTCAGCAGCACCCAGGTGCGTAATGCCCTGGCCGCCGCCGATTTTGCCTTGGCCGAACGCCTGCTCGGCCGACCGTTCCAGATTACCGGGCGAGTGCTGCATGGCCAGAAGCTGGCGCGCCAGCTCGGTACGCCGACCGCCAATATCCAGCTCAAGCGTCGTCGCGTGCCGTTGTCCGGGGTTTTCCTGGTCGATGTCGACATCGACGGCAAGACTTGGCCTGGCGTCGCCAATATCGGCGTGCGGCCAACCGTCCAGGGTGATGGCAAGGCCCACCTTGAAGTACACCTTTTAGATTTTGCCGGCGATCTGTATGACCGGCGTTTGACGGTGGTTTTCCACCACAAGCTGCGTGAAGAGCAGCGTTTCGCCTCTCTGGAGGCGCTTAAGACGGCGATCAATGCGGATGTCGCCGCCGCCCGTGCCCTGTCGCACCTAGCGCCAATCGCTAATGAAGAGCCTTAAATGACCGACTATAAAGCCACGCTAAACCTTCCGGACACCGCCTTCCCAATGAAGGCCGGCCTGCCACAGCGCGAACCGCAGATTCTGCAGCGCTGGGACAGTATTGGCCTGTACGGTAAGTTGCGCGAGATTGGCAAGGATCGTCCGAAGTTCGTCCTGCACGACGGCCCTCCGTACGCCAACGGCACGATCCACATCGGTCACGCACTGAACAAGATTCTCAAGGACATGATCATCCGCTCGAAGACCCTGTCGGGTTTCGACGCGCCTTATGTTCCGGGCTGGGACTGCCATGGCCTGCCGATCGAGCACAAAGTCGAAGTGACCCACGGCAAGAACCTGGGCGCGGACAAGACTCGCGAACTGTGCCGTGCCTACGCCACCGAGCAGATCGAAGGCCAAAAGTCCGAATTCATCCGTCTGGGCGTGTTGGGCGATTTCGCCAATCCGTACAAGACCATGGACTTCAAGAACGAGGCCGGTGAAATCCGTGCCTTGGCCGAAATCGTCAAGGGCGGTTTCGTGTTCAAGGGCCTCAAGCCTGTGAACTGGTGCTTTGACTGCGGTTCGGCCTTGGCTGAAGCGGAAGTCGAGTACGAGAACAAAAAGTCCTCGACCATCGACGTGGCCTTCCCGATTGCCGACGAAGCCAAGCTGGCTGCCGCTTTCGGTCTGGCGTCCCTGGCCAAGCCTGCTTCGATCGTGATCTGGACCACCACCCCGTGGACCATCCCGGCCAACCAGGCGCTGAACGTTCACCCGGAATTCAACTACGCCCTGGTCGATGTCGGCGACAAACTGCTGGTGCTGGCTGAAGAGCTGGTCGAGTCGTGCCTGGCCCGTTACAACCTGGAAGGTTCGGTCATCGCGACCACCACCGGTAAAGAACTGGAACTGATCAACTTCCGTCACCCGTTCTACGATCGCCTGTCGCCGGTTTACCTGGCCGAGTACGTGGAACTGGGCGCTGGCACCGGCGTGGTTCACTCCGCACCGGCCTACGGCGTGGACGACTTCGTGACCTGTAAAGCCTACGGCATGGTCAACGACGACATCCTCAACCCGGTACAAAGCAACGGCGTTTACGTGCCGTCGCTGGAGTTCTTCGGCGGCCAGTTCATCTGGAAGGCCAACCCGGCGATCGTCGACAAACTGACCGAAGTCGGCGCGCTGCTGCACACCACCATCATCGAACACAGCTACATGCACTGCTGGCGTCACAAGACCCCGCTGATCTACCGCGCTACCGCGCAGTGGTTCATCGGCATGGACAAAGAACCAGCCACCGGCGAAACCCTGCGCAAGCGGGCGATCAAAGCCATCGAAGAAACCAAGTTCGTTCCGGCCTGGGGCCAGGCGCGCCTGCACTCGATGATCGCCAACCGTCCGGACTGGTGCATCTCCCGTCAGCGCAACTGGGGCGTGCCGATCCCGTTCTTCCTGAACAAGGAAAGCGGCGAGCTGCACCCACGCACCGCCGAACTGATGGAAGAAGTCGCCAAACGCGTCGAAGTCGAAGGCATCGAAGCCTGGTTCAAGATGGACGCCGCCGAACTGCTCGGTGACGAAGCGCCGCTGTACGACAAGATCAGCGACACCCTGGACGTCTGGTTTGATTCGGGCACCACGCACTGGCACGTCCTGCGCGGTTCGCACCCGATGGGCCACGAGACCGGTCCACGCGCCGACCTGTACCTGGAAGGCTCGGACCAACACCGTGGCTGGTTCCACTCGTCCTTGCTGACCGGTTGCGCCATCGACAACCACGCGCCGTACCGCGAATTGCTGACCCACGGCTTCACCGTGGATGAGTCCGGTCGCAAGATGTCCAAGTCCCTGGGCAACGTGATCGCGCCGCAAAAGGTCAACGACACCCTGGGCGCCGACATCATGCGTCTGTGGGTGGCTTCCACCGATTACTCGGGTGAAATGGCGGTGTCCGAGCAGATCCTGCAACGCAGTGCGGACGCCTACCGGCGCATCCGTAACACCGCGCGCTTCCTGCTCTCCAACCTGACCGGTTTCAACCCGGCCACCGACCTCCTGCCGGCCGAAGAAATGCTGGCACTGGATCGTTGGGCCGTGGACCGCACCCTGTTGCTGCAACGCGAGTTGCAAGAGCACTACGGCGAATACCGCTTCTGGAACGTGTACTCCAAGATCCACAACTTCTGCGTGCAGGAGCTGGGCGGTTTCTACCTCGACATCATCAAGGACCGCCAGTACACCACTGGCGCCAACAGCAAGGCCCGCCGTTCGGCACAAACCGCGCTGTACCACATCAGTGAAGCACTGGTGCGCTGGATCGCGCCGATCCTGGCGTTCACCGCTGACGAACTGTGGGAATACCTGCCGGGCGAGCGCAACGAGTCGGTGATGCTCAACACCTGGTACGAAGGCCTGACCGAACTGCCGGACAACGTCGAACTGGGCCGCGCCTACTGGGAGCGGATCATGGCGGTGAAGGTCGCGGTCAACAAGGAAATGGAAATCCAGCGCGCGGCGAAGGCCGTCGGTGGCAACCTGCAAGCCGAAGTGACGCTGTTCGCCGAAGAAGCGCTGAGCGCCGACCTGGCACAGCTGAGCAACGAACTGCGCTTTGTATTGATCACTTCGACCGCCAGCGTTGCGCCATTCGTGCAGGCTCCGGCCGATGCGGTGGTTACTGAAGTCAGCGGCCTGAAGCTGAAAATCGTCAAGTCGGCCTTCCCCAAGTGCGCCCGTTGCTGGCACTGCCGTGAAGACGTCGGCGTGAACCCGGAGCATCCGGAAATCTGCGGTCGTTGCGTCGACAACATCAGCGGCGCGGGCGAGGTTCGTCACTATGCCTAACGCGGCTGGCCGTTTCGGACGGCTGAGCTGGCTCTGGTTGAGCGTGCTGGTCCTGGTCATTGACCAGGCCAGCAAGTTCTACTTCGAAGGCAAGCTCGAGATGTACCAGCAAATCGTGGTGATCCCCGATTTGTTCAGCTGGACCCTGGCCTACAACACCGGCGCGGCGTTCAGCTTCCTGGCCGACAGCTCCGGCTGGCAGCGCTGGTTGTTTGCCCTGATCGCGGTGGTGGTCAGTGCGGTGCTGGTGGTCTGGCTCAAGCGCCTTGGGCGCAACGAAACCTGGCTGGCCATCGCTTTGGCGCTGGTATTGGGTGGTGCGTTGGGTAACCTGTACGACCGCATCGCCCTGGGCCATGTGATCGACTTCATTCTGGTGCATTGGCAGAACCGCTGGTATTTCCCGGCGTTCAACTTTGCCGATAGCGCCATCAGCGTTGGGGCCGTGATGCTCGCGCTGGATATGTTCAAAAGCAAGAAAACCGGAGAAACCGTTCATGACTGAACAGGTATTGGCTGAGCAACGCATCCGCCAGAACACGGAAGTCACCTTGCACTTTGCATTGCGCCTGGAGAACGGCGACACGGTCGACAGCACCTTCGACAAAGCCCCGGCGACCTTCAAGGTCGGCGACGGCAACCTGTTGCCAGGTTTCGAAGCAGCGCTGTTCGGCTTCAAGGCGGGCGACAAGCGCACGCTGACCATTGCGCCGGAAAACGCCTTTGGCCAGCCCAACCCGCAAAACGTCCAGATCATTCCGCGTTCGCAGTTCAAGGACATGGACCTGTCGCCGGGTCTGCTGGTGATCTTCAACGATGCGGCCAATACTGAGTTGCCCGGTATCGTGAAAGAATTCGATGATGATCAGGTCACCATCGACTTCAACCACCCGCTGGCTGGCAAGACATTGACCTTTGACGTAGAAATCATCACCGTCAAATCGCTGTAACTGACCGGATACGCTCCCACAGTAAGTTTTTCACTGTTTTCGCTATTTCTTGCGCGCAAGACACGAGGCACAGCATGCAAATCAAACTCGCCAACCCCCGTGGCTTCTGCGCCGGCGTGGACCGGGCGATCGAAATCGTCAACCGCGCCCTGGAAGTCTTCGGGCCGCCGATCTATGTGCGCCACGAAGTGGTCCACAACAAATTCGTCGTCGAAGACCTGCGTTCCCGCGGGGCGATCTTCGTCGAGGAACTGGATCAAGTGCCGGACGACGTCATCGTGATCTTCAGTGCCCACGGGGTTTCCCAGGCTGTGCGCACCGAAGCCGCAGGTCGTGGGCTGAAAGTGTTCGACGCCACCTGTCCGCTGGTGACCAAAGTGCACATCGAAGTCGCGCGCTACAGCCGCGACGGTCGTGAATGCATCCTGATCGGCCACGCCGGTCACCCGGAAGTCGAAGGCACCATGGGCCAATACGATGGCAGCAATGGTGGCGCGATCTATCTGGTCGAAGACGAAAAAGACGTCGCCACGCTGCAAGTGCAAAATCCCGACAAACTGGCGTTCGTGACCCAGACCACCTTGTCCATGGACGACACCAGTCGCGTGATCGACGCCCTGCGTGCCCGTTTCCCGGCCATCGGTGGTCCACGCAAGGACGACATCTGCTACGCCACGCAAAACCGTCAGGATGCGGTCAAGCAACTGGCCGACGAGTGCGACGTGGTGCTGGTGGTTGGCAGCCCGAACAGCTCCAACTCCAATCGCCTGCGCGAACTGGCCGAACGCATGGCCACTCCGGCCTACCTGATCGACGGTGCCGAAGACCTGCAAAAGAGCTGGTTCGACGGCGTCGAGCGTATCGGCATCACCGCTGGCGCTTCCGCACCGGAAGTCCTGGTGCGTGGCGTGATCCAGCAGTTGCAGGCCTGGGGCGCTACCGGTGCCGATGAACTGGCTGGGCGCGAGGAGAACATCACGTTTTCCATGCCTAAAGAGTTGCGCGTGCGTTCTTTGCTTTAAGCCTTTTCTCCTCTGCACACAGCGCCTGTTTAGCCTTTCGGTTTTCCAGGCGCACGCGGCCCGTCGCCGCCAGCACTATCCGCTGGTGACTGACGGGCTCGCGGGCCGCGCAGAGGTGCAATGTCCCCGCTTGAAAGGCCTTGCCCGGCATCAACGGTTGGCCTAGATGGCTGAAGCGCACATACCGCTGGACATGCCAATTGCCGACAATCGGCACCCGAGCGTCACTCGCACGCTCGACCAGCAGCGGATTGCTACTGTCCTCCGGCCCCTTGCCGCTGACATCCAGAATAATTCGCCAACCCTGGCTCCAATCGCCATTGATACCGTGGATCACCGCGCTCTGGTTATGCGTGAGGGCGGCGGTCCTGGCATTGCGTATGCCACTGATCAGCGACTGCGCCGCCGCCTCCCGATGGTTCGATTCGGTAAGCGCGGCGAACGCCGGACTGACCAACAGCAGAACAATCCCGGCAATTGCCAGTCCCATAAGCAGTTCGATCAGGCTGAAGCCTTGTTGATGCATGCATTTCCCTCCGTGGCGTGCTGCGGCTCGCGCAATCCGTGCGCGAGTAATGGCAAAACAACCGTACATGTGCCGGTCGAATGTTCTAGCGTGTAGAAGCAGGTATAGCCGACGGCAACGGAGGGCACCGATGGATCATCGTACAAAAGGTTTCACGCTGGTCGAGGTGCTGATCACGCTCGCGGTTTTTCTGATCCTGATCACGATGGCAATACCAATGTTTACCCGTTCGGTGCAAGGCACCCGCGCCGACACCGAAATGGGTGACTTGCAGCGCGCTCTCAATTTCGCCCGGCTCGAAGCCATCGACCGGGGCATTACCACGCGGCTGCGGCCGACCGCTGGCGGCAGCGTCTGGACCGGGGAACTGACGGTTTACGACGGTACTGGCACTCCGGCCAATGTATTGCGGGTTGTTCCAGCGATGAGCAGCGGTGCGACTCTAGCGCTAACCTCAGGAGTGACCGCCATCGATTTCAACAATCTGGGCGGTTTGTCGTCACCGTCCACGGCGGTGGTGATCACTTATGGCCTGGGGACGCAAAGCAGGACGCTGAATGTGTGTTTGAACGGACGGATTCTTTTGGGTGGAAGTTGCGGATGAGGCAATGGAGCAAGCGAGCACAGGAGGGCATGACGCTGATCGAAGTGTTGGTCGCGTTGTTGATTCTGACCGTGGGGCTGTTAGGCGCGGCGGCGATTCAGCTCAATGCGCTCAAATACACCGACAGTTCGCGAATGACCAGCCAGGCGAGTTTTATCGCCTACGACATGATGGACCGCATCCGCGCCAACTCCGGCGCCGATTACACCGTGACGCCCCCGACCTCGGCCAACCTCAACGTCGCCCGGGACCAGGACCTCTACGATTTCACCACCAATATCGTCAACTTTGGCGGCGCATCGGCCACTGGCAGCGTGACGCTGAATCAGCGGGTGTACACCATCACTATCAATTGGGATGACTCGCGGGCCGCCAATGTCGCCAATTCGCGCCGCAGCTTCGTCCTGACCAGTCGCGCCGCCGTCGACCCGGTGGCGACACCATGAGGCATTCCAGCCGGGGTTTCGGCCTGATCGAATTACTGATCGCTCTGGTCTTGAGCCTGATCGTGGTGCTGGGCGTGGCGCAGGTGTTTATCTCGGCCAAGAACACCTATGTCAGCCAGAACACCGCCGCCGGGATGCAGGAAGATGCGCGGTTCGTGTTGAGCAAGATGATTCAGGAAATTCGTATGGTGGGCATGTTCGGTTGCCTGGGGACGGTGACGGATGCCAGTTCTACAGGCGATTTCAACGCCAGTCAGATTGCGCCGATCAGTTGGGACAACGCCACTCTCAAACTCACCCTGGTCACGGCGGACGTCGGCAGCAACGGCGGTACGCCGACCTGGACGGTACTCTCCGACTGCCGAAACAGTGCGACAGCCTATACGGGCCTGCGGGCACCGGCCTCCGGGCAAATTGCCTTTCCGATTCGTCGTTTGATCTACAGCTTCAGCAACAACCAATTGTTGATGGGCGTCGGCAGCGGCACGCCGACCCAGGCGGTACTGATCAATAACGTCAGTGCATTCGGCGTGTTGTTCGGCATGGCCACCAGCACCAGTGACGTGGCGGCGTCCAGTTACAGCACCAATCCAACCAATCCAGCGCTGATACGTAGCGTGCGCCTGACCCTGACGCTGACCGATCCGAACAATCGCGTGCGCAACCAAACCTTTACCGTCGTTGCCGCTTTGCGCAACCGGCTTCAGTAGGTGAGTGCCGGATGAGAACCCCGTCAAATATGCAAAACAGCCAACAAGGCATGGCCTTGTTGATCAGCCTGGTCTTCCTGTTGCTGCTGACCCTGATCGGCATTTCATCGATGCAGAACGCCACACTCCAGGAAAAAATGGCCGGTAGCGTGACCTTGCGTAATCAATCCTTCCAACTGGCCGAGGCTAACCTGCGCATCGGTGAAAGCGCGGTGCAGCTGGCGAACTACACGCTGGCGGTGTGCGGCACCACGGCGCAATGCGCGCCGCCGGCGGAATCGGCAACGGTAACCGGCGCCGGGCTCAATTCCACATCGGGGGTTAACTGGATCGCCGCCGGTAGCGGGTTCTACGGGGTGCAGAACATCGGCACCACACTGACTGCCGTAAATGTGCCGAGCAATACCTCGGCGACGCTGTACCGGGTCACAGCCGTCGGCATTGTCGGCAACAACGTTCGCAGTGTGGTGGAGAGCATCTATGCCAAGTATTGATGCTCGCGGTGGTGGGGGGCGACGATGGGCACAGGTGCTGTTCGGCGCGCTGCTAAGCCTGTACCTGATGGCGCCGGCCTACGCCTTCACGCCATCGGATTCACCGCTGTTGAGCGCCGCCGCCGTGCCGCCGAATGTGATGCTGCTGATCGATGACTCGGGCAGCATGAACACCATCATTTATGCGGCGGGGTTCGATCCGGCGGTCAATCGCACGCCGGCCAGGCAGTGCAACGCCTTTATCGGCTTGTGTTTGAGCTCCTCTGACATCGTCGGCAGCTCGATCTTCCTGTCCAGCCTGCCAACTTCAGGATGTTCGGGGGGCGCCTACGCGTTTTACAACAACAGCCTGACACCCCAATGCATCAAGCTTCCCGACCCTGTCGGCAACGGCAACACCCGTTACACCGACGATTACCTGTCGTACCTGGTGGGACTGGCCAACGGCAGCAACCGTGATTTCACCAACGGCTCGATTCCGACCGACTACCGCATCAACGTGGCGCGCAACGTTTCTACCTCCCTGGTCACCAGTAACCGAGGCTTGCGTATCGGTCTGGCGACGTTCAATCCGCCCACCAGCAACAACTCCGGAAATGGTGGCTACATTGCCCGCTCCGTCAGCGATCTGTCGGTTGTCACGGGCAGCGTCACCCAGGCCCAGGCGGACACCAACTACAACGCACTGATCAGCGCAATTAACGGGCTGGGCGCCGTGGCCAACACGCCGCTGGCCGAAACCTACTACGAAATCACCCGCTACTTTCGCGGCATGGCGCCTTACTACAACTCGACGCCGACGACTTACACCAGCCCGATCCAATACCGATGCCAGAAGAACTATGGCGTGGTGATTACGGATGGCTTGCCGACCTACGACCGCACGTTCCCGAGCAACGATCCGCTGGGCACCACCCACTTGCCCAACTGGGACGGGATCAACAACGACGGTAATGACCCAGCTGGAGACGACGAGGGCGACACCCTCTATCTGGACGACATCGCCAAGTTTGCCTTCGACATCGACATGCGTTCGACCGGTACGGACCTGGCGGGCAAAAACTGGACCGCCGCGGATTTTCCCAAGCAGTACATGAACACTTACACCGTGGGCTTCACCTCGGCGAACCAGATGTTGTCGGATGCCGCCGCTTACGGCCAAGGCCTGTATTACCAGGCTAACGACGCCGCCGGCCTGAACACGGCGCTGTCTTCGGCATTGAGCAATATCACCTCCAAGGCAGGCTCGGGTGGTAGCGGTGTTACCAGCAGCAGTACGTTGAGCAGCGGATCGAGTTACTTTCAGACCACTTACGACCCCAAGGACTGGCGCGGGACGATCAAGGCCTACGGATTCACGGCCAGCGGCGCGGTCAACACTGCGGCGGTGTTATGGACCACCGACACGGCCATCGTGCCCGCTTCCACGGCTCCGACCTATCAGTCCTGGAACACCCTGACCAACGCCGCGATAACCCTGTCCTTCGGCAACTTTTCCCCGGCCCAGCAAACGTCACTCGGCCTGAACCTGCCGACCGGGATTGTCGGCAATGATTTGGTGGAGTGGAGCAAGGGCACTAACAAAGCCGGGCTGAAAGTGCGCACGGTGCTGCTGGGTGACATCATCAACTCGCCCCTCGCGTTGGCCTCGCCCTCGGACCAGACCGCTTCAGACCTGGTGGGCGATTCCACGTACACCACCTATCTGGCGACCAAAGCCGCCAACATGAGCGCGAGCCTGGTGGTCAACGCCAACGACGGCTTCCTCAACGTCATCAACGCCGCCAACGGTGCCCGGCGTTATGCCTACATGCCTTCCAGCGTGTTGCCGTCATTGCGTTACATCGCCGATCCGACCTACATCAACGGCGTGAGCCACAAGTTTCTGGTGGACGGTCAGGTCGGGGTGTTCGACGCCCAACTCGGCACCGCCTGGAAAACCCTTGCCCTGGGCGGGACAGGGGCGGGCGGCAGGACGTTCTACGCGGTGCAATTGTTCGACGCAGCGGCGGGCAATGCCTTCAAGGCGTTGTGGGAATTCAGTGCGCCGGCCACGGCGAACACGGCGAACGTTTTCAATGATCTGGGTTATGCCTACGCCCGCCCGGAAGTGGCACGCTTGGCCGATGGGCGTTGGGCGGCCTTCATCTCCAACGGCTACGGAAGCAACTCGGGCGTGGCGGCGTTGTATGTGGTGGATGTGCGCGACGGTTCGCTGATCAAGAAAATCGTCGTCGACAGCACGGAAACCACCAATGGCCTGTCTTCGGTAAAGCTCAAGGTCAACTCGCAGAACGTGGTGCAGGCCGCTTATGGGGGCGACCTGAAAGGACGCCTGTGGAAGTTCGACCTGAGCGGTGCCACGACCGACACCTGGGGCCTGGCATTTTCCGGCAAGCCATTGTTCACGACCCCGGGTGGTGCCACGCAGCCGATTACCGCGCAACCGCTGTTGGCGGACAATTCCCTGGGCGGTAAGCAAGTGTTTTTCGGCACCGGGAAATTCAATGAGACGGCGGACAAGACCAACAAGGATCTCCAGGCGTTTTACTCCGTGTGGGATGCCGATGGCGGGTCGGGGCAGATTACCGTGTCGAGTTTGCAGGCCCAGTCGGTGACCGGGGTGACCACGGGCAGTGCCGGCGGGCAGTTCATCACCACCAGCCAGAATGACACGACCTACCCTACCGAGAAGGGCTGGTACCTGCCGCTGGTGTACAACAATGTGCTGACCGGTGAACGGGTGATCAATCAGGCCAGCCTGGCGGCCGGCCGGATCGTGTTCACCACCGCCAGTGTCGACACCACCGACCCGTGTGCCAGTTTCGGCACCGGCAAACTGGTCGAACTGGATGCGTTCAGCGGTAAGATGCTCAACTACGCGGTGCTCGACACCAATGGCGATGGGCTGGTCGACAGTACGGATTCGATCTCCAGCGGGGTGATTTTCACCGGGGGGATTCCGACGTTGAACGCGATCGTCAACAATGCGGCCCGCAAGATCGTGAACGACTCCAGCGGTGGCATCACCTCCCTGGTGGAGAAACCTGGCGGTGGCGGCAGCCGTCGCATCATGTGGCGACAAATACAGTAAGTGAGAGTTGAGGCATGCGCAGATCCAACCGAGGTTTTACCCTGATCGAAATCATGATCGTGATTGCGATCATCGGTATCGTCATCACCATTGGCTATCCGAGCCTCACCGAATACGTGAAGAAGGGGCGTCGCACCGAGGTCGCCGGGCTGCTGACCGAGCAGGCGCAGATTCTTGAGCGGTTCTATTCCAAGAACAATATCTACACCGGCGCCACCGGCCTGAGCACGGGGAACGACTTTTACACACTCACACCGACCATCACCGACCAGACCTTCCTGGTTACGGCTGTGCGCAAGGCCGGTACGGCCATGGCGACTGACAAGTGTGGGGATTTCACCATCACCAACACCGGCGTCAGAAGCATGCTCAACGCCACCGCCGGGCTGGCGACCAAGGATTGCTGGGGCCGCTGAGTTTCTTTTTCGGGCGCCTTTTGCGCCCTCTGTCTATTGAACGGTTGGATCAGAACATGAGCAGTCAACAGCAAGTGGTGATTGTCGGCGGCGGGGTGATTGGCCTGCTGACCGCGTTCAATCTCGCGTCCGAAGTGCAGAGCGTTGTGCTGCTGGATCGCTCGAACGTCGGCCAGGAATCTTCCTGGGCCGGGGGTGGCATTGTTTCGCCGCTGTATCCGTGGCGCTACAGCCCGGCGGTCACAGCGCTGGCTCACTGGTCCCAGGATTTTTATCCACAGCTCGGTGAGCGGTTGTTTGCCGCCACTGGGGTTGATCCTGAAGTGCACACCACCGGTTTGTACTGGCTGGATCTGGATGACGAGGCTGAAGCACTTGCCTGGGCCGAGCGGGAAAACCGCCCGTTGCGGGCTGTGGATATCTCGGCGGCTCATGACGCGGTGCCGGTGCTGGGCGGTGGCTTTTCACGGGCGATCTACATGGCCGATGTGGCCAACGTGCGCAATCCGCGGCTGGTGAAATCCCTGAAGGCAGCGCTGTTGGCCCTGCCGAATGTGACCATCCATGAACAGTGTGAAGTCAGCGGGTTTATCCGCGAAGGCGACACGGTGGTCGGCGTGCAAACGTCCACGGGGGCTATTCACGGCGATCAAGTGGTGTTGACGGCGGGCGCCTGGAGCGGTGAATTGCTCAAGAGTCTCGGTCTGGAACTGCCGGTCGAACCGGTCAAAGGCCAGATGATTCTCTACAAGTGCGCGGCGGACTTTTTGCCGAGCATGGTGCTGGCCAAGGGGCGTTATGCGATCCCCCGACGCGACGGGCATATCCTGATCGGCAGTACGCTGGAGCACGAAGGGTTCGACAAGACCCCGACCGAAACGGCGCTTGAAAGCCTGAAGGCCTCGGCTGTGGAATTGATTCCGGCGTTGGCGGATGCCGAGGTGGTGGGGCATTGGGCCGGGTTGCGGCCGGGGTCGCCGGAAGGCATTCCCTACATTGGGCGGGTGCCGGGGTTTGTCGGGCTCTGGCTTAACTGCGGGCACTACCGCAATGGGCTGGTGCTGGCGCCGGCGTCGTGTCAGTTGTTTGCGGATGTGATGCTGGGCAGGGCGCCGATTATTGACCCTGCGCCGTATGCCCCGACTGGGCGGATTTAGGCTTTAGATATTTATCGTTTGTCCGATCGTCTTCGTGAGCAAGCCCGCTCCCACAGTGGATCTTCAGTGATCACATAATGTGTGAACGACAGAGACCCCCTGTGGGAGCGGGCTTGCTCGCGAAGAGGCCCTCAATCCAACCCCAATTTCTTCAGCCTGTAACGCATCGACCGAAACGACAAATTCAACCGCTGTGCCGCCGCCGTGCGGTTCCAGCGGGTTTCCTCCAATGCCTGGAGGATCAGTTTGCGTTCAACGTTTTCCAGATAATCTTCCAGATTGTCGATCCGCGTCAGGTCTGGCACACCCGTTTCTGCGGCGCAGTTCCCTTCAGCCAGGCGTAAGTCACTGGCTTCGATCTGTTTGTTCTCGCACAAGGTGTGGGCGCGTTCGAGCATGTTCTCCAGCTCTCGCACATTGCCCGGAAAGCGGTAGCCTTTCAGCGCTTCAAGGGCTTGCGGATGCAGTTTGGCGGCAGGGTGGCCGGTGCCGGCCGCCAGGCGCTTGAGCACATGGCTGGCGAGTATCTCGATGTCGTCCCGGCGTTCACGCAGGGGCGGAACCCGCAGCTCGATCACGTTGAGCCGGTAATACAAATCCTGGCGAAAACGTTCGGCGCTGACTTCGGCGTCGAGGTCTTTGTGAGTGGCGCAGAGAATGCGCACATCGACCACGGTTTCCTGCTGCCCGCCGACGCTGCGCACGGCTTTCTCCTGGATCGCCCGCAACAACTTGACCTGCATCGCCAGCGGCAAATCCGCCACTTCGTCGAGGAACAGGGTGCCACCATGGGCCGCCTGAAACAGTCCGGGATTATCTTCAATGGCGCCACTGAAGCTGCCTTTGCGGTGGCCAAAAAATTCGCTCTCCATCAATTCCGACGGTATTGCTCCGCAGTTGACCGGAATGAACGGCCGGCTGGCGCGGGGGCCTTGCTCATGGATCAGGCGGGCGACCAATTCCTTGCCACTGCCGGATTCGCCGCTGATGTACACCGGCGCCTGGCTGCGAGCCAGTTTGTCGATTTGTTTACGCAGGCTTCGCATTGGCAGTGAATCGCCGAGCAACCGGCGATCAATGGCCGTGCTGGCGCCACCCGGTGCAGGCAAGCGCAGGGCGCTGGTGACCAGTTCCCGTAAGCGGGTGAGGTCCACCGGTTTAGTCAGGAAGTCGAAGGCACCGGCCTTGAGGGCGTTGATCGCGGTTTCCAGGCTGCCGTAGGCGGTGATCATCGCCACCGGCACTTGGGGATAACGTTGCTGGATGTGTTGCACCAGCTCCAGGCCGGTGCCGTCGGGCAGACGCATGTCGGTCAGGCACAGATCGAATGTTTCCCGGCCCAGCAGGGCCTGGGCTTCGCCGAGGTTGCGGGCACTGAAGGTCTCGAGTTTCATCCGTCCCAGGGTGATTTCCAGGAGTTCGCGGATATCCGGTTCGTCGTCGACGATCAGGACTTTTTGCCGTGGGCTCATGTTCAACTTTGTTTCCGTCCGTGTGCAAAGGTGATGCGAAAGCAGCCGCCGCCTTGGCGTGGTTTGAAGTCTAGGCGGGCCTGGTTGCTTTCGCACAGTTCACGGGACAGATAAAGCCCCAGGCCAGTGCCCTGGCTACTGGTGGTGAAGAAGGGTTCGAACAAGTGCGCCTGCTGGTCCGGCGCCACGCCGGGGCCGTTGTCCAGCACTTCCAGCACCGGCAATTGGCTGTCGGCGTCGACAAACAGCTCCAGCCAGACCTCGGCTGTTTCATGGATCAAGCCGCTGTGACGCCAGGCATTACGCAACAAATTGTCGAGAATCTGTGTCAGTTGGTTCGGGTCCATCAGCGTTTTGAAGTGGCCCGAGCCGATACGCAGGTGAATCTGCTGGCGCTCGGCCGCAGCCTCGCGGGTTTCGGCGACGAACTGCTCAATCCACGGCTTCAGATCGAGCCGTTGTGGGGTGGTTTGCTGGCGGCGGGACAGTTGCAGGACGTTTTCGATAACCCGATTCATTCGCTGAGAGTGGTCTTGGATAATCTGGGTCAGACGCCGATCCGCGCCGTTCAGTTCCTCGGATTCCAGCAGCAACTGCGCGGCATGACTAACGGCGCCCAAGGGATTGCGGATCTCGTGGGCGATCCCGGCGGTCAGGCGACCCAGGGCGGCGAGTTTCAGTTGCTGGGCCTGCTGGGCAATCTGGGCGAGGTCTTCGAGAAAGATCAGGGTCTGATGGTGCGGGCTTTGGTCCAGGGCAATGAAGCTCGGCTGCAGTTCCAGGCCGGAGCGGGCGATTTTCAGGCTCTGGGGGCGCAAGGTCGGGTTGTTGCGCCACAGTTGCAGGCGCTCGACCAGAGTCGGTGAGTAATCATCGATCAACTGGCCGTGAAGACTGTCCTGGCCCAGCAGGGACAAGGCACTGTGGTTGGCCAATTGCACCCGCCGCTGCTCGTCGAGCACCAGGATCCCGGTGCGCATGCGTTGCAGAATCAGGGCGTTGAGGGCTTCGAGGCCGACCACTTCGCTGGCCCGCTGCTCGGCGAGGTGTTCGCTGACTTCCAGGCGTCGGATCAACCCTTGCACCAGCAGCGCCGCGGCAAAGCACAGGGCGCCGAGGGTCCCGGCTTGCAGGTAGTCGCTGGGGCTGGTGGGGTGGGTAAAGCTGAGCAGGAAGCTCAAACCGACAATGCCGAGGGCCGCGACCGCCGCAATCAACAGGCCAATCCGCCCACGCAACAGGGTGTTGCCGATGGCCACCGACACGATCAACAAGTTGCCGATGGCGCTGGCCACGCCGCCGGCGGCATAGAACAGACCGCTCAGCAGCAATACGTCGACCAGGGTCAGGCTGAACAATTGTGCCGGGCGCCGGGTGTTCTCCAGGAACACCACCAGCAGAATGTTCAGCACCAGGTACAACCAGCTGCCACTGCGCAGCAGGTCGTTATTGGCCAGCGTCAGCAACTGGTTGTCCATGTTGCTGGAAATCAACAACACCAGGGTGATGCCGACGCTTAAACGGTAAAGATGATAGAGGCGCAGCAGTCGCTGGGCCTGTTTGCTGCCGGGGCTGGAGGCCTCAGCGATCACTGGAGCCCGGGCCTTGCTCGAGGTGAGCCTGGCTGCAATACCACTGTTGTTGAAGGCTTAGCGCGCGGTCGCGGGGCAAGTGAACGCCGCAATGGGCGCAGCGAACCATTGGTGCCGCATCCAGTTCGGCATTGGGGCGGGAGACGGAAGCGGATCCCTTGAACTTGCGCCAAAACCATACCGCTGCGGCAATCAGGGCGATCCAGAACAGTAAACGAACCATGGCGGGCTGCTTTATGAATGATGATCAGGCAGTTTAGCCAAGGACATGTCAGGCGCACAGCGTAATAAATCGCCGCAATAAAAAAGGGAGACTCAAGAGTCTCCCTTTTTGCACAGCCTGTGGTGTCAGTCGAACACACCGAAGGTCATGTAGCTGAACCACGAACGGTCGCTGTTGTTGCCTTCCGCTTCGTGTTGCTCTTCCTCGATCACGTCGCCGTTGCTGTCTCTCGGCTTGAGCTCGCTCGGAATCGCGTCTTTCGCGTCCTGGAACTGCTTCTGCACGTCCTGGTTGGCGCGGGTTTCACCCGGCGGCAGCGGCGGACGGGATTCGATCAGGCCCAGGGTGGCCTTGCTCAGCCACGAACGGTTGTCCGCTTCGTCGACCGACGGCTTGAACTGACCGTCCACCAGGCTTGGGTGGTTCGGGTAGTTGAGCTTCAGGGTTTCGAGGCTGGTGTTGGCCAGTTCGTCCAGGTGCAGGCGCTGGTAAGACTCGACCATCACCGCCAGGCCGTCACCGACCGATGGGGTTTCCTGGAAGTTTTCCACCACATAACGACCACGGTTCGCGGCGGCGACATAGGCCTGACGGGTCAGGTAGTAGTCGGCGACGTGAATCTCGTAGGACGCCAGAAGGTTGCGCAGGTAAATCATGCGCTGCTTGGCGTCCGGCGAGTAGCGGCTGTTCGGGTAGCGGCTGGTCAACTGGGCGAACTCGTTGTACGAGTCGCGGGCAGCGCCCGGGTCACGCTTGGTCATGTCCAGTGGCAGGAAGCGCGCCAGCAGGCCGACGTCCTGGTCAAAAGAGGTCAGACCCTTGAGGTAATACGCGTAATCCACGTTCGGATGCTGTGGGTGCAAACGAATGAAACGCTCGGCGGCAGACTTGGCAGCCTCAGGCTCGGCGTTCTTGTAGTTGGCGTAGATGAGCTCGAGTTGAGCCTGATCAGCATAGCGCCCGAACGGATAACGCGACTCCAGCGCCTTCAGCTTGGCTGTGGCGGCGGTGTAGCTATTGTTGTCCAGATCGGTCTGAGCCTGCTGGTACAGCTCGACTTCGCTCAGGTTTTCGTCTACGACTTCCTTCGATGAGCAAGCAGCGGTCAATGCGAGGATGGCGATCAGCAGCAGGTGTTTCACTTGCATGGCGGCTTGCGTCCCTATGACGGCCGCTGTCTTGGGCGGGGCCGTCCTGTTATGATGAGCGCCCCGTTGAATAGCCTCGGGGCAAAAGACGCCGTATTTAACCACAAGCGCGCAGCCGAAACCAAAGGCTGTGCCGACGCCTAGTCTGAGCATGTCCGATAAAATTGAACTTCGCGCAGAGGTGCCGTCCGAATTGGGCGGCCAACGCCTCGATCAAGTCGCCGCACAATTATTCGCTGAGCACTCGCGCTCGCGCCTTTCCGCCTGGATCAAAGACGGCCGCCTGACTGTGGATGGGGCGGTTATCCGCCCACGAGACATTGTTCATGGTGGTGCCATTCTTGAACTCACTGCCGAGCAGGAAGCTCAGGGCGAATGGATCGCTCAGGACATCGAGCTCGACATCGTCTACGAAGACGACGACATCCTGGTCATCAACAAGCCTGCGGGCCTGGTGGTGCATCCGGCTGCCGGCCACGCTGATGGCACCTTGCTCAACGCCTTGCTGCACCACGTGCCGGACATCATCAATGTGCCCCGCGCCGGTATCGTGCATCGCCTGGACAAGGACACCACCGGTCTGATGGTGGTGGCCAAGACCATTCAAGCGCAGACGCAACTGGTTACACAGTTGCAGAGCCGCAGCGTCAGCCGGATCTACGAGTGCATCGTGATCGGCGTGGTTACCGCCGGCGGCAAGATCAACGCGCCGATCGGTCGTCACGGCCAGCAACGCCAGCGCATGGCGGTGATGGAAGGTGGCAAGCAAGCCGTCAGCCACTACCGCGTGCTCGAGCGTTTCCGCTCCCACACCCACGTGCGGGTAAAGCTGGAAACCGGTCGTACGCACCAGATTCGCGTGCACATGGCCCACATCAACTACCCGTTGGTCGGAGATCCTGCCTACGGCGGTCGTTTCCGCATCCCGCCGGCAGCCAGTGTGACCATGGTCGAGTCGTTGAAGGCGTTCCCGCGTCAGGCCCTGCATGCGCGGTTCCTGGAGCTGGATCATCCGACCACCGGTAAGCGCATGAGCTGGGAATCGCCACTGCCGGACGATTTCGTCTGGTTGCTGACCCTGCTCAAGCAAGACCGTGAGGCGTTCATCGGATGAGTGACTGGCTGATTCCCGACTGGCCTGCGCCTGCCGGGGTGAAAGCCTGCGTCACCACCCGCGCGGGCGGCGTCAGTCTGGCGCCGTTCGACAGCCTCAACCTCGGCGATCACGTCGACGACAGCCCCGTAGCCGTGGCCGAAAATCGCCGTCGCCTCACCGATCATTTCTCTATCCAACCGGCCTGGCTGCAACAGGTCCACGGCATTGTCGTGGCTCATGCAGACCCGAGTCAGGTCGTCACTGCCGACGCCAGTTGGACGCAAACCCCCGGTATCGCCTGCGCGGCGATGACCGCCGACTGCTTGCCCGCACTGTTTTGTGACCGTGCCGGTACTCGCGTTGCCGCCGCCCATGCCGGTTGGCGCGGGCTGGCGGCGGGTGTGCTGGAGGCGACGCTCGACACGTTGGCTGTAGCGCCGGAAGATGTATTGGTCTGGCTCGGCCCGGCCATCGGCCCGCAAGCCTTTGAAGTCGGCCCGGAAGTCCGAGAAGTCTTTATCCAGCAACTGCCTGAAGCGGCCAAAGCCTTCGTCCCGAGCCAGAACGCTGGTAAGTTCATGGCCGACATCTATGCGCTGGCGCGTTTGCGTCTGGCGGCCCGTGGTGTCATCGCTGTTTATGGTGGCGGTTTCTGTACCGTGACCGATCCTCGCTTCTTTTCTTACCGCCGCAGTCCACGCACTGGTCGGTTTGCCTCCCTTGTCTGGCTCGAAGGCTAAGCTTTCCTGACCTGCATCAACTGTACGACGCTTGAAACTCCCAGAATTGACCACATCTAGTGAAGCATCTGGCAGGTTTCTTCATTCAGGATGGTTTCTTAGGTCCGGCCTGCTCAAAAGGAAGGTGACCCATGCGTATAGACCGTTTAACCAGCAAATTGCAGTTGGCTCTATCCGACGCCCAATCCCTGGCTGTCGGCCTCGATCATCCGGGCATTGAACCGGCGCACTTGATGCAAGCCATGCTTGAGCAACAGGGTGGTTCGATCAAACCCCTGTTGATGCAAGTGGGTTTTGACGTCAACAGCCTGCGCAAAGAGCTGACCAAAGAGCTCGATCAACTGCCGAAAATCCAGAACCCGACCGGCGACGTCAACATGTCGCAGGACCTGGCGCGTCTGCTCAATCAGGCCGATCGCCTGGCCCAGCAGAAGGGGGATCAGTTCATTTCCAGCGAACTGGTTTTGCTCGCCGCCATGGACGACAACAGCAAGCTCGGCAAACTGTTGCTCGGCCAGGGCGTGAGCAAGAAAGCCCTGGAAAACGCGATCAACAACCTGCGTGGCGGGGAAGCAGTCAACGACGCCAACCATGAAGAGTCGCGTCAGGCCCTGGATAAATACACCGTCGACCTGACCAAGCGTGCCGAAGAAGGCAAGCTCGATCCGGTGATCGGCCGTGACGACGAAATTCGTCGGACCATTCAGGTCCTGCAACGCCGCACCAAGAACAACCCGGTGTTGATCGGTGAGCCTGGCGTGGGTAAAACCGCCATCGCCGAAGGCCTGGCCCAGCGCATCATCAACGGCGAAGTGCCGGAC
The DNA here is from genome assembly GCF_044762525.1 of Pseudomonas sp. NPDC096950. Classification (NCBI taxonomy): domain Bacteria; kingdom Pseudomonadati; phylum Pseudomonadota; class Gammaproteobacteria; order Pseudomonadales; family Pseudomonadaceae; genus Pseudomonas; species Pseudomonas sp. NPDC096950. The sequence continues at coordinate 26,044 of NZ_JBIWEL010000025.1, forward strand.
GGCCTCAAAGGCAAGCGCCTGTTGTCCCTGGACATGGGCTCGCTGATTGCCGGTGCCAAGTACCGTGGCGAGTTCGAAGAGCGCCTGAAATCCCTGCTGAACGAGCTGTCGAAGCAGGAAGGCCAGATCATTCTGTTCATCGACGAACTGCACACTATGGTCGGCGCCGGTAAAGGCGAAGGCTCGATGGATGCGGGCAACATGCTCAAGCCTGCCTTGGCCCGTGGCGAACTGCACTGCGTCGGCGCGACCACGCTCAATGAGTACCGCCAATATATAGAGAAGGACGCGGCCCTTGAGCGGCGCTTCCAGAAAGTCCTGGTGGAAGAACCGAGCGAAGAAGACACCATCGCGATCCTGCGTGGCCTCAAAGAGCGTTATGAGGTTCACCACAAGGTGGCGATCACTGACGGTGCGATTATTGCGGCAGCCAAACTCAGCCATCGCTACATCACCGACCGCCAGTTGCCGGACAAGGCCATCGACCTGATCGACGAGGCTGCCAGCCGTATCCGCATGGAGATCGACTCCAAGCCGGAAGTGCTCGATCGTCTGGAGCGTCGCCTGATTCAGCTGAAGGTGGAATCCCAGGCGCTGAAGAAAGAAAGCGACGACGCGGCGAAGAAACGCCTGGAAAAACTCCAGGAAGAAATCGTCCGCCACGAGCGTGAGTATTCGGACCTCGAAGAAATCTGGAACTCGGAAAAAGCCGAAGTCCAGGGCTCGGCGCAGATCCAGCAGAAAATCGAACAGTCCCGTCAGGAACTGGAAGCTGCCCGCCGTAAAGGCGACCTGAACCGCATGGCCGAGCTGCAATACGGGATCATCCCGGACCTGGAGCGCAGCCTGCAAATGGTCGACCAGCATGGCAAAAGCGAGAACCAGTTACTGCGCAGCAAGGTGACTGAGGAAGAGATCGCGGAAGTCGTGTCGAAGTGGACCGGCATTCCGGTGTCGAAAATGCTCGAAGGCGAGCGCGACAAGCTGATGAAGATGGAAAGCCTGTTGCACCAGCGTGTGATCGGCCAGAACGAAGCGGTGATCGCGGTTTCCAACGCGGTGCGCCGTTCGCGAGCCGGGTTGTCCGATCCGAATCGTCCGAGTGGTTCGTTCATGTTCCTCGGCCCGACCGGCGTCGGTAAAACCGAGCTGTGCAAGGCGTTGGCGGAATTCCTCTTTGATACCGAAGAGGCGATGGTGCGGATTGATATGTCCGAATTCATGGAGAAACACTCCGTGGCCCGGCTGATCGGTGCGCCACCAGGCTACGTAGGCTATGAAGAGGGCGGTTACCTGACTGAGGCGGTGCGTCGCAAGCCTTATTCGGTGATCCTCCTGGACGAGGTCGAGAAGGCCCATCCGGACGTGTTCAACATTCTGCTGCAAGTGCTGGAAGATGGCCGATTGACCGACAGCCATGGCCGCACGGTGGATTTCAAGAACACCGTGATTGTCATGACCTCCAACCTCGGCTCGGTGCAGATCCAGGAACTGGTGGGTGATCGTGAGGCACAACGTGCGGCGGTGATGGATGCGATTTCCACGCACTTCCGGCCGGAGTTCATCAACCGGGTCGACGAAGTGGTGATCTTCGAACCGCTGGCCCGGGATCAGATCGCGGGTATCACCGAGATCCAGTTGGGTCGCCTGCGCAGTCGCCTGACCGAGCGCGAGCTGAAACTGGAGCTCAGCCCTGAGGCGATGGATAAGTTGATCGCCGTCGGCTACGACCCGGTCTATGGCGCACGGCCGCTCAAACGAGCGATCCAGCGCTGGATCGAGAACCCGCTGGCGCAGCTGATTCTGTCCGGGCGTTTCATGCCGGGCGAGACGGCTGTCGGCCGGGTGGAAAACGACGAAATCGTTTTCGACTGAGGCGTGATGCCAGTGAAATAAAGAAGGCCTCGCATTGCGAGGCCTTTTTTTCGCCAGGCTGTTGAACTGAAAGGAAAAGGCTTGTAAAGTGCGCCCCGCAGTAAGTCGCCCGGAAGGGTTTCTGCTCCCCAAGCAGAAATCTGAAATAAGTTGCAAATCATTAACTTGAATGCAATTTAGGGGGTTGACAGAGGTGCTTAAGATTGTAGAATAGCGCGCCTCAGACACACGAACGCAGCGATGCGAACGGGTCGAAGAGACGCAACAAGCTTCACCGTTGTAAATTGAAATATGTAGTTCCGTGATAGCTCAGTCGGTAGAGCAAATGACTGTTAATCATTGGGTCCCAGGTTCGAGTCCTGGTCACGGAGCCAATTTCAAACCGGGGTATAGCGCAGTCCGGTAGCGCGCCTGCTTTGGGAGCAGGATGTCAGGAGTTCGAATCCCCTTACCCCGACCATATTAAAAATCCTCGTATCGAAAGATACGGGGATTTTTTTTGTCTTCGAAAAAGTGCAAACCCGCTTCAAGTCATCGTACAACTTGCCGATAACGAGCCAACGGTGCGCGCACAGCGCGTCCATCCCCAGCCATAAAAACAAAAGGCGCTCGTTATGTTGCTTCGTCAGCTGAATATTGCCCCCCGTGCTGCACTGGGTTTTGCCCTGATCGCGGTGCTGGTGGCGTTGCTCGGGGTGTTCGCACTGGGGCAGATGTCGAGCATTCGTGACAGCGAGGTGGCGGTGGAAAGCCAATGGCTGCCGAGCATCCGTGGCGGCGATGAGATCCGCGAGATCATGCTGCGCATTCGCACCATTTCCCTGCGCATGGCCCTGGACCAGGACCCGAAGAACATCGCCCAGTACCGCAGCCAGATGGACACCCGGGACAAGGAACTGAGCGACAAGATTGCCGCCTACGACAAGCTGGTCAACACCGCTGAAGGCAAGCAGTTGTATGACCAGTTCAAAAGCACCTTCGCCGCCTACCGCTCGGGCATCGCTCAATCGTTTACCCTGGCCGAACAGGGCCGTCGCGATGAGCTGACCAAACTGCTGCTGGTGGACATGAAGACCGTGGTCGATGGCTCCGGCAAACAACTCACTGACCTGGCGGATCTGTTCACCAAACAAGTCGCTGCCGAGAGCCAGAACTCCGCCGCGCACTACGAAACCTCGCGCACCATCGTCAGCCTGTTTATCGCCCTGGCGGCGCTGGCCACCGTCGGCCTGGCGATGTTGCTGACCCGCAGCATCGTGCGTCCCTTGAATGAAGCAGTGAACGCTGCGGAAAGCGTGGCCCGGGGCGATCTGACCAATCCCATCGAAACCCACGGCAGTGATGAAGTCAGCCGTTTGCTCAAGGCGCTGGCGACCATGCAGCAGAACCTGCGTGAAACCCTGCAAGGCATCAGCGGCTCGGCCACCCAACTGGCCACGGCGGCCGATGAATTGAACGCGGTGACCCTCGACAGCACTCAGGGCCTGCAACAGCAGAACAACGAGATCGAGCAGGCCGCGACGGCGGTCAACGAGATGACCACTGCCGTGGAAGAAGTCGCACGCAACGCGGTGTCTACGTCCGACGCTACGCGCCAGTCCAGCGAGTCGGCGCACCTGGGCCAGGAACGGGTCAGCGAAACCGCCAGCGCGATCAGCGCCCTTGCCAATGACGTGCAGCACACCGGTGAGTTGGTGCAGTCCCTGGCCAATCAATCCCAGGACATCGGCAAAGTGCTGGACGTGATTCGTGCCATTGCCGAACAAACCAACCTGCTGGCGCTCAACGCCGCGATCGAGGCGGCGCGGGCGGGGGAGAGTGGTCGCGGGTTCGCGGTAGTGGCCGACGAAGTGCGGGCGCTGGCCCATCGCACCCAGCAGTCGACCCAGGAAATCGAACAAATGGTCCAGGGCATGCGCAGCGGCTCGACCTTGGCGCTGGATTCCATGCAGGCCAGCGCTTCCCGGGCCGCCAGCACCCTGGTCTTGGCCGAACGCGCCGGCGAGGCGTTGCAGACCATTACCGCGTCGGTGCACGAGATTCACGAGCGCAACCTGGTCATCGCCAGCGCAGCTGAAGAACAGGCGCAGGTAGCTCGGGAAGTCGATCGCAACCTGGTGAACATTCGCGACCTGTCGGTGCGTTCGGCTGCGGGTGCCGACCAGACCAGCGCCTCCAGCCATGAGCTGTCAAAACTGGCCAATGCCTTGCAGGGCATGGTGCAGCGCTTCCGGGTGTAAATCCGCGAGACGCAAAAAAGCCGCGCTTCCCGTCGAGGAATGCGCGGCTTGTTTGTACTGAGGCTTAGGCGCCGTCTTGGTCTTTCAGGTGTTCGAACAGACCTTTTGGCATTTTCTTGCCGTTGGCTTCGAAGTTGGCTTTTACGTTGTTGTAAGCCTCTTGCTCGTCGATGAAGCCGTCATGGTTGGTGTCGATCTTGTCGAAGTTGGACTTCGGCGCGACGGCCTGGAATTCGGCGCGGGATACTTTGCCGTCGCCATCGGTGTCGGTCTTGGCCATCGACGCATCGCCGCATTTGCCTTCGCCACACTTGCCTTCCGGGGTTTTCACCACTTGCTCGGCCGATGCCAGCAGGTAGCCTTGGGTCAGTGGCTGGGCCGCGAATACGGAACCAGTCAACATCATGCCACCGGCCAAAACAGCGCCGAGCAGACCGATAGTGTTTTTAGTAGTACGGGACATTTGAAATCTCCTGGGTTGCACGACACAACCGCTCGATAAAGGATGCCGCGTAGTGCGGCGTTGACCGAAGCAGGCGCTGCCTTGCTCGGGTGTGGCCATTTAGCCGGGCGGGTGTATCGCTACTGTGTCGTGCAAGGGGGAGTTTGTAAGCGAAGGGGCGAAATCATGGGGCGGGATACAGTGAGACACACATCCAAGAGTTGATGCGGAACAAATGTGGGAGCAGGCTTGCTCGCGAAGGCGGTGTGTCATTCAACAGTGATGTCGACTGACACTCCCTCTTCGCGAGCAAGCCCGCTCCCACAGGGGTTTTGTGTTAATGCAGCTTCAGTCGCGGCTCAGTCCCACGCCCAATCTTGCTACCCAGCATCAACATCGCCGTGCGAAACGCGCCGTACAACGCCATCTGGTGCATCCGGTACAACGACACGTAAAACATCCGCGCCAGCCAGCCTTCCAGCATCACGCTGCCGGTAAGGTTGCCCATCAAGTTACCCACAGCCGAAAAACGCGACAGCGAGATCAGTGAGCCGTAGTCGGTGTATTTGTACTCCGGCAACGTCTTGCCTTCGATCCGCAGCTTCAGGGATTTGGCCAGCAACGACGCCTGCTGGTGCGCAGCCTGGGCCCGGGGCGGTACGTTGCGGTCGGTGCCCGGTTGCGGGCAGGCGGCGCAGTCACCGAAGGCGAAGATGTTTTCGTCGCGGGTGGTTTGCAGGGTTGGCAGCACTTGCAGCTGATTGATGCGGTTGGTTTCCAGGCCATCGATGTCCTTGAGGAAACCCGGTGCACGAATCCCGGCCGCCCAGACTTTCAGGCTGGCATTGATCACTTTGCCATCGGCGGTGATCAGGCTTTCCGCCGTGACTTCACTGACCGCCGCGTTGGTCATCACGTTGACCCCGAGTTTCTCCAGGGTTTTATGCACAGGCCCGCCGATGCGTTCCGGCAGGGCTGGCAACACCCGTGGCCCGGCTTCGATCAGGGTGATGTGCATGTTTTCCGGTTTGATCCGGTCCAGACCGTAGGCCGCCAGTTCATGGGCAGCGTTGTGCAGTTCCGCCGCCAGCTCGACGCCTGTCGCACCGGCACCGACGATGGCCACGCTGATCTGTTCCACCACATCGGTTTGCCCGGCATGAGCGCGCAGGTAGTGGTTGAGCAGTTGCTGATGGAAACGCTCGGCCTGTTTGCGGGTGTCGAGGAACAGGCAATGCTGCGCCGCGCCCTGGGTGCCGAAATCGTTGGTGGTGCTGCCGACTGCGATCACCAGCGAGTCGTAGCCCAATTCACGGGCCGGCACCAATTCCACGCCGGCTTCGTCATAAGTAGCGGCCAACTGGATTTTTTTCTGTGCGCGATCGAGCCCGCTCATGCGCCCCAGCTGGAACTCAAAGTGGTTCCATTTCGCCTGGGCAACATAATTGAGTTCGTCTTCGGAAGAGTTCAGCGACCCGGCCGCCACTTCGTGCAACAGCGGTTTCCAGATGTGGGTCAGGTTCGCGTCGACCAGCATCACACTGGCCGTGCCACGCTTGCCCAGAGTCTTACCCAGACGGGTAGCCAACTCCAGACCGCCGGCGCCGCCGCCAACGATGACAATACGATGAGTCATGGGGATATCTCGCAAGGCTAAAAGAAATCGGTGCGATTACCCGAGCGAGCGCAAGGCAGCTCATAGCGTCAGGTAACCGATAAGGCGGCTCAACAGGCCCAAACCAATGGTCACTGCCAGCACCAGCACCAGGAGCATCCACGGCCGGAAAGGCCGGCGCTCGACTCGGTGTTGGGACAAATGCAGGTACTCTTCGACATGCTTCTGGTCGTCGGGGTTCAGGCGGCTGGTCATATTGGGCCTCGTCAGGGGTAGATGTTGCTGAATGTGTAGAAGCTACAGGCTGATTTAACGAACGTTGAACGGAGCATAGCCGGTGTCGGGGACAGGCTCGACGCTCACCGTATCGTCCAGTCGAATGATTCCACTTTGTAACACCCGGGCAGTGATTCCGCCATGGCCGCGAACGGCCTGAAAGGTCCCGGGGCCGAGGTTGTTTTGCAGGCGTGCGCAGGGTTGGCACCAACCCGTGGTTTCGAAAATCGCCTGGCCAATCTTGAAGCGCCGGCCCTTGAGGCTGAACAGGTTGATGCCGCTGACAACGATGTTGCGCCGCAGATCGCCCGGCAATACCGGTTTATCCTCCGGTCGGCCCATCAGCGAACTGATCACCGCCAGGTGTTCCCACTGAATCAACGTCACCTGCCGCGCATTGCGCACACCGGGGCGGGCCTTGTCGCCGGTTAAACCGGCCTCCAGTCGCGCTTCCACGACCTCCAGCTCAATCATCGGCACATGGGACGCCGGGCGCACGCCGATCCAGCGCACGCGGCCGATTTGCGGGACTTCGGCGATCAATTCCTGCAATGGGCTCACAGGCTGATCCCGACATCGAAGACGATGCTGCGCCCGAGGTTGCTGCGCAGAAAATCCGGCGCGTCCGGATGGGCGAACAGCACACGGGCGAACGTCGGCCCGACCAGCGACAACGAGCGCCAACCCTGGCGCAGGTATTCGGTGGGCGGCGGGAAATGGCTGTTGAGGTCCAGCACTTCGCGCTTGAGGCTGGCGAAGGCGATGATGTCCAGTTCCCCGAGGTCCATGCCGCGTTCTTTGTAGTTGTGGGCTTTTTTGCGCAAGGTTGGCGCCAGTCTCAGCAGGAATTCATTGGCCGGAATGCGCCGGGGCTTGGCCTCGCGGCGCACCAGCGAACTCAGGGAAAACGCGCTGCGCCGGCGTTGCAGTTCGTCGCGCCATTCGTCGTTGAGGCGCCGGCCTTCGTCGAGCACGAAGAACACCTCGAAACTGGCATCACGAAACAGCACGTCCGGCGGCTCGCCGGCGGGGGCGAATTCGTCGGCGCGATAGGGAATGTTCAGCCCTTGCAGCAGGCGCTGGCAGACCCAACGCTCACGCTCCCATTTGCGGGCATTGGACAGGAACGCGTTGGCTTGCTCGGCCGCGATGGTCAGCAGGCGTAAATAATCTGAGTCATCCATAGGCCCAAGCTTAGCGTTCAAATGTGATCCTTAAGAATAAAGTCTGTCGCAAAAGAAAAAAGTCTGTCTCGATTTCGAGTCGTGGGCGATGTGGGTGAGGGAGGAACTGGCTGAATGCTTCCTCGGCAGCAGATCATTGGTGGTCGGCGCTCGTTCGCCTGGATGACATCATTTTCATACCATCCCCTTTCTGCGGGGGAGGCTGGCCGTGTATGGAGGTTGGGAGCCTTTGACGACGCCATCCTCAGATGGCCGCGTTGAGGTTAGATGTAAAAAAGCTGATGGTAATTGGAGTTAACTCGACGTTAGATGGACTTTGCATATTTGTTATTGTATTTTTTTGTGCATTGGTTTTGATGTGGGGCAATGTTGTGGTTGATGCCGTTAAATTTCTATTGTCATCGTTTCCTGATGAAAGCTTAGCGTCTCTTCTCTCTCGTTATCACGTTGTCTCCGGTGGGTATTCAGCCACTGAAACAACTTTGGACCTGTTTGGAAAGAAAGCATTTAACCTGTCGTCATTGAGTGTTGATGATATTAGGGGGGGCTTGAGTCGATTTGGTGATAAAAGCATAGAAGTTGCTCAAGGCATGATATACAACAATAGCATGCTCCCATTATATTCAGCCTTTGTTGCCCGTAATGTCAGGTTTTTTGACGGTTTAGTGGGTGGTGAAGAGATATACTCGTCGAAGTCTATCTCAGGTGACGAAAATAAAGTTTGGGTTTGTTCTGAGTGTTTGAAGGAGGATCGTAAGAAATATGGAGTGGCTTATTTGCATCGTTCTCACCAAATCCCCGGTGTGTATTCATGTTGGAAGCACGGTATAAGAGTTTTCAGTGCGTGCCCCGACTGCTCTAGTGGTTTTTTGAAAAGAGCTGAGGTGTTAAATGTACATATCGCCGGATGCGATTGTGGATGGCGTGGCTCAATTTCAGTCGAAGAGCGAGATATAACTGGCCAGTTATTCTCGGTTTTTTCAAGAGAATTCATGATTGCCAATCTAGCGCCTATACCTAATAAGGTTCTAGCTAGAGCTTTTAACAAAGCTATAGGAGAGCGAGTTGTAGGGCATGGGTGTGGATTGGATAATATAAACGATTATATTTATTCGAATTTTGATGGCGGCTTTTTGAGTAAGGTTCTTGGCGGGTGGCGAAATCCTTCAGCAAGAATAATTTTCCCTAGAAATAATGTAGCAGCCGCTCCGCTATCTAGAAAGCTTCTAACCGGATTCTGTTTGTTTGATACCTTCGAAGCATTCTTGACGGCTATTCAATTTGAATATGAGCGCTTAAGTGATCATGAATCGAAACACAGTTTGAGAGTTGGTGGGCGTCAAAGACTCTATGAGGAGCTGAGTTTATGAGGCGAGAGGTATAAATAGGCAGAAAGTGGTTGCAGTGTTCAAGGGTTGCTTATGATGTTGCTAGCAGTTAAAGCTTCGTAGGTTTTTGGTAGCTTTCCAAGATTTCTAATGTGTTTTTTAAGTCTGGGTACTCGATTGAATATATTGGGCAGGGATAGACATTTGTTCTCTTGCAGCGATTGTATAGCGGGAAGCAGCAAGGCCAATAGTGCGTTGTCCCTGATTTTCCAGAGTGAAAGCCTGTTATTGGTTGTGTGTTTTGTTCTCGTTTTGTTGATGTTTTTAAGCCATTTTTGATCATGCCTATAGAGCCATGTGTAAGCCTGGCTATCGAGATCTCGGAGTTCTCTTATGGTTTCTTTTTTGTGCAGCTGAATGTTAAGGATCCAACGCTGACGATATGATTTAATAAAGGTTTTGTGCTTTTCTGTCCTATGTGCCAGATAAATTTCAGGGTTAGCCCTTAGCAAAGTCTTTAAAGTCTTTATGGATACTTGATATAGATCTGAGATTTTTTGTAAGTCGATGCATTTGCCTAATTCATTTAGGATTGAGGTCCGTATCAGAGGCGTAAGCTTTTTCGGTCTTTTGGGATACGGTACTCCGCAACGCTCTGCATGGATGATGAGTGTTTCAATGTTAATCCCTAATATTTTTGATGCTTCTTTGCTACTACATTCTACAGTGTTTTTTAATGCTAATATTTTTGCACTTAGGTCCGATGTGGTCTTCGAGGTGGAAACTGCTCCTGCTGAAGAGCAGAGTGCATAAATGGGATGATTGTTTATGGTGTTTCTGTTGTAAGCTTTCCAAAAGGTTTCCCATGAGCCATGTAAGAAATAGACAAAACAAAGATGACGAAGTGGGTGTGTGTTTGAGGCTCTTTTTTTGAACAGTGTTGCTAGTTGTGATTTTGCTTCTTGTGCTGTCAAGGGCAATACGGAAAGCTCTGGTATATTGATTAGGTCGCGTATTGCAAGGCAGTAACTATGCGAGAGTACTGTTAATAACAGCTTTGAGTTGACTCTGAGTGTTAAGGATTCCAATGCTTCATAATGTGTTTTTAGCACTGTTTCTTGGTCGAGTGATATTTCTATAGAAAGCCTGCCGAAGGCTTCGCATATTGAACTCAATCTTGAAATGCTGGTGAGTGCCTCGGTGTTTATTAAGGTATGTCCTTCCGTGTTTAGAGGTAGCAGGGTGTTAAGGGATGGCAACTGCCAGATTTTTATTCGAAACAGTTCAGCGTCGACTGAATGTTCTTGTAGTAGTAGCTTGTGCACCTTGCAGTACCAGACCCCTGGATATTGATGCGAAAGATGCCAATAGGGGGTTGAGTATTTTTCTAAGTCTGCCTTTATACAAGCTGAGCAAGCTTTGAGAGGCAGTCTTGAGGGAAAGCTACTGCTCATTAATCCCAATCTATATTTCGCAGATACTACGGCTTTTGTACTTGAAACTAATGCTGCACGTAGTATTTGTGATTTGAATTGCTCTGATTGCCAGTGCAGAAAGAACGGAAGCACTGAGTGGTTATTGATGATTTCCCGCGGTGAGCCTAGAACACCTTTGGTATTCCTCGTGAGCGCATCAAGGCGTGCGGGAAAGTCAGTCCGGCTCCCCACGTATGGGTGATCGAAAAGACTTACGCATGTGTCAGCGTGGGAGGTATTTCCGCTAACGCTGTGCTCGCGGCAACACAGGCTATACAGCGTTTCATCGGGCAGCCATTTCAGGGGCATCACAAGGCTCCTAATAAAATCGCGTGCAACACATGCTGACAGATGGCAGGTCAACGGCTTTGGGCTGGAAGTCCACCTGTCAGGTGTCCCTAGGCAGTGCAAGGCGAAAAGAATTACGTTGGCTTCGCTGAGCACGTCTTCGACTACGGATTTTGCAAACTGAAATCGAAGACCAGGACAGCATTTCGGATACTGTTAGATTTACGGGAGGTAGTTTCAGAGACTGTTCGCTGCCGTCGGTCGAGCCCGCAAACAACTATCAATACCTCGATGGGAGACTCATTGCCTTCAGGGCAGTGAATGCAGATTCGGTGAGGTCCGTATTCCCTGCATTGTGCTCTATGCCACAAGAAGTCTTAGCTTAAACATCCGTCGTGCCTAGATCGAGTGCTCTCCTCCAACAGAGTATAGACAGAAAATAAAATAATCAGAGGGGGAGTTAATGTTGCGGTTTTCGCTAGAAGAAAAGCGCAGTGTGTTGGGTCCTAACGTTGCAGATTGTAATTACTTGTACGCGTGATGTATCGCTACGAAAGTTGATTACGCATACGAGATATGAGTTAAAAGTTTAACTAAGAGGATTGTCTTGATTTTTAACGAAAGAATGAGTGATTATAAAAAAATTAGACAAATTTGAAGGACGCTTATCATGGACATACCTCGTGAAAAGCTGGAGCTTAGACGTGCTGAGTTTGCAGAGAGTGGCATGACTGTAAGCGCTTGGGCCGATGCGCACGGGTTTTCACGGGTAGACGTGTATGCAGTGTTAAGCGGACGCTCAAGGTGCCTTAGAGGTAAGGCACATGCAATTGCTGTAGCACTCGGGTTGAGAAACCCACCCAAGAGCAAGCCCTGACGCGGTTCCTCAGCGGCAATCAGAGAATCTGAATAGGTCAAAAAATGAAGACAAAATAAGCTGAAGGGTATTCAAGAAAACAGAAAGCCCGAGGGTGGGACCTCGGGCTTCCGTGGAGCTATCAGATTGCGTCCTGATAACTCCATTCTGTGTCTCTGAGCGGCGGACGTCAAGTCCGGCGGTATACCCATACGTCCATGAAATTGTTCGGCCTGTAAACCCACGGGTGATCAGGCGGAAAGAAGCTGCTGTGCACGAAAAAAAGTGCGGGCGGGATGTGCATCGTGGGTATTCGAGGCATAACGAGATGAAAGCCAACTTAAATAATCTATTGAAGATATATGCCCGTCAGAAAACAGGGATGTTTGGGGCCGATTATACTCCAGCCATACAGGCTACGAAGTTCGAGGCGCCCCGTATTTCCTGGGCAACAATAATGAGAAGTGAGCGGTTAGGTCGATCGCTGCATCTTCTATCCTCTGCCGAGAAACAGGCCGCACTGTTAGCTCTCTATAACCCTTCTGTTTTTGATCTACATGAGCAAAAAATGCTGTGGGCGACATCCTCGGAGCACCCCTTGTATGGTCATCAAGCGAGCGCTGGAATGCTGCTTAAAAGTTTTGAGGGGACATTGAAAGTATGCGAACGAATGGGCGATGTGAGTTGGCATCATGGATTTCATTTGCCTAAGAGTGAAGGTGGGGAAAGGATGGCGTTTCCTTATATAGGCGATCTTTTGCTTTTCTGTATGGGGGGCGAAAATTATCCATATTGTGTCAATTGGACAGTGAAAAAATATCGTGAAGACTTTTCAGAAAAGGACTACGGAAAGGTAAAAGGCCCTTTGAAGAAGAAAAAGGATATGCTTGCTGCTGAATTTAGGCACGAATTAGAAGAGCGCTATTACAGAGGTGCAGGAATACGAACAGTAAGGGTGGTGCCGGATGAACTCGATGTGCAGGTACTAGTTAACTTGGATTTGTTGTTTTCATGGCACCACAGGTCGATACCTCTTGCGAAAAATTTAGTTGCGGACCTGATAGAAGACCTGAATTCTGGTGTTGTTAAGAGTGATACTCCTTTTTCTATAATTAATCGATATCTAATGTATGCCAACAGAGAGCATTTATTGCGTGTGTTTTACAATGCGGTCTGGACGCGCCAGTTGAGAGTTAGCCTCTTTGATCCGGTACTTGTTGATAAGCCCATGAGAGAGGAGAAGCGGGATGTTTTGAGTGTTTATCAGTATCTGTTTACCGAGTAAGAAAATATGAACGTTGGAATGCAGTTGGTAAGTGAGCGCGGGTATAACGGACTTCTTGCTGGTGAAACGTACTATTTTTTATCAAATAATCAGGAGCTAATGCGCGTAAATTTGGTTTTCTTTTCATTAGGAAAGGAACCGAAATCAATTTTGCTCTCGATGAGCGCCTTGGATTTTGAAAATGGGCTTTTGAGTGGGCGTATAGTTGGTGCTGAAAAACAATGGAGCCTCCCTCCATGGCTTCGTGATTACGAAGGAACAAATTTTTACCAGCTTGAGAGGCAACGAAAGTCAAAAGTTATTTCATACGCAGATAGAGTTGTTCATCGGTTTATGTACATATCTGGTGCGTTAGAATCATTTGAAGGAGGTTTAAGTGATCCTGGTTTGGACTCAAGGCTCAATAAATATGCAAGAGAATTAAGTCCCGCTCAACATGCCAAGCGAATTAGGCTTTGGTTCTATACATATATATTATTTGGTAGAAATATTTGGTCGTTGATGCCGAAATTCTCAAACATAGGTCATTGGGACCGACAGGAGGTTTCCAAAGTGAAAAAGCTCGGTAGAAAACCATTGCATGAAGGAGGGCAGGAATACGGAGTGACAAAAGAAATGTTGGATATGATTACTAAGGGGTATGCTCAGTATAGTAAGTCATTAAATAGTATGGAGAAAATATATGGGCAGGTAGTGTGTAGCGTGTTTGGCTGTGAATCAATTGTGGTGTCAAGGGGTGAGTTTAAATATATTCAGAAGGGGGGTAAACCTTTTCCAAGTCTTCCGCAGTTTAGATATCACGTCACAAAGAGCTTTTCTCAAAAGTCTCGGCAAATACTGAGTTTTGGGGAGGAGGCAGTACGAACAAAGATCAGTGGGAGTGTAGGTAAGTTCTCAGAAAGGCTATCTAATCTTTTGCAACGGGTTGAATTAGACGCTTATTACAGCAAGGCACGACCTGTTGGGCTTATAGAAGGAAACGTTATGGATCCTCTCTGTGTTGTTAGAGCGGTCTGCAGTGTGTCCGGCTATCTCGTTGGTATAGGGTTCTCCTTCGACAAGGAAGATATGAGTGGGTACCTAATGGCGTTGTTTTCGATGGCAATCAAGAAGTCAGAGTTTTTTAGGATTTTTGGAATGAGTGATTTAGACGATGACGATTGGCAAAGCACTGGATTGTCCACAAATATTATAGTTGATCGAGGTCCTGGCGCTGCTAAAGATCTATTCGATGACTGCAAATGGATCAACTCGCGAGGTCTCCCTCCCTCATACTCCGGCCAATCCAAGGCTTCGATCGAGTCTTCTCATCCTCGAGTTAAATCTATAGAAGGACGGCCAAAATACAGGCAGAGTAATTTGAATATCGTTCAGATGGCAAAGAACGAGATAAAAGACTTAGTAGAGAGTAATTGGACCTCTGATGCCACTGCTAGATGTACTCCAGAGATGATAAACCATGGGGTAAGCACTACTCCTGCCGGTATCTATGGTTTTTTGGATTCGCGAGCGCGTACGGACGCTTACCCAATGAGTTTTGAGGAGGCAGTGAGGAATTTTCTGAAACCAATTAAAGTTTCTTTGCGGCAAGATGCGGTTTACTTCCATCATCGACGATTTAACTCGGTAGAGCTTCAGCAGACAGGGATATTTGATGGCGTTGGGAAGAGCGACGGTGTTGAGGTGGATGCATATCTTTTAGAGATGTGTGTCCGGCATTTATGGGTCGAAATAAATGGCCGATTGTATGAGCTTGATGCTCTCTTGCCGATCCGCGATGATACCAGTCAATTGTATGTTTCATTGGCTGACCTGTGTGCCGAGGAGCATGTTTTGAAAGTAACTCATTCAAAGCTAAGGCAGAGCAAGCCGGCAGTCGCCAGTTATTACGATCAAAAATTTGAGGCGGCGACGGGGAAAGCATCCGGTGCCGTAAAGCTTCAGGAGGGTGTTCCTTCCAAAGGCGATGGATATAAGCGAGAGGTTGCTGATTTAAAACGGAATTTGAGCGGGAAGTCTTAGGATGGGGAGCACCCGACTAATTGACAGGTTTTCACCATATACAAGCTTACGTGATATTCGCGAAGCCAGTATTGTTAAACCTGATCCAGTTTGTGGTCTTGAGACTATGTCCGCCAACATGGCTTCGGCTTCACTTGTGGATACATTGAGAGCTATCTATATTCCCAGTGAGTCTGCATGCGGTTTAATCGGTGAGCTGCTTGAAATAGCATTGCGTCATTCTACGGGCTCATATCCCAGTAATGATGCCTATCTTCGGGGGATCTATTCAGGGGAGTATTCTGATGTGTTTCCCTTGTGCCTGTCTGGAGTGGCAGGAGTAGGTAAAAGCCAACTGATTAAAGCTCTTCGGCGTTTAATGCCAGTGAATGGAACTTTCGACCCGGGGCCCGGCGTTTCGGATATGGCGTTTACCTCCATGTGGGAGATTAATGTAAAAGATAAGAAAGGCATTATTCCGATGCTGACCAAATTCTTACCACCGGAAAAACAAGGTGAAAACAGAAGAAAGACAGTTGATCAGGTGCTGGCATACTGTAGAAAAAAAGCATTTCGAGAAGGTGTTTCACTGCTTGTTGCTGATGAATTTCAATTTTATACAAGTGGAGACGCGAGCGCTAAATTGGCTGAGGCATTACTGAACCTGTCAACTTTGGGTGTGCCTATGCTGTATGTGGCTAATTATAGTATGCTTCAAAAGCTACTAGGACGCCCCCAGCAGGATCGGCAACGCTTAATGGTGAATCCAAGAATCTTGTTGCCAGACTTATTGGGTGATGATAGTTGGCGCAAGTATGTTGAGGAGTGCGTTAGGGTGTCCAGTGGGGCAATTAATATTGAAATAGATGCTTTCTGCGAAACTCTTCATGTGTATACCGCGGGCATCAAGCGTCTGTGTATTTTGCTTCTGGGGATCGCCTACAAGCACTCTCGAGCTAGGGGGGCGGTTCATATTGGTTTGCATGATCTAAAGTCTGCGTACCAGTCAACTGAATATGTGGTAAATAAGGTGGACGTGGAAATCATCTGTCGTCAAAACATTACAGGGAAAAGTGGAAGGGCTGACTTATGGTGTCCGCTGGCGCTTCCTCAATCCACAGCCCTAGCGTTTACAGCGTCCTCAGAGAAAAAGCGAGACGAGGTCGTGTCTGAACAGTTGGTTAGATCTTCACTCACTCTCAAAGAGAAAAATGCAGTAAAAGCATTGGAAGGCAGTCACGTAAAAAAATCTGTAAATAGTGGCGACGTGATAAAGTTAAGAGAGCCACGCAAGGCGCCCACCGTGGAAAGTCTCACTGCGTCGCTTCAGCGGTTAATAGAGCGTGATAAGTAGCTACAGGCTTCCTTATCCAGCTGAGATCCGCAAGGAGTGAGGGGGCAACCAGGCGGCCATTATGAATGGTCAGTATGCTTTGATGAAAGGGATAAGACATGTGAATCGCCATATAGCTAATAGGCCGCCTCACTAAGCAGTATCATGGCGTACAACTGAGGTTTCGTAAATTTCATCGCGATCTTCGGCATTACATATTGCGGCTTATTGGTCTTTAGTACTTCCGATAACTTCGAGTAATAGCCTAGTGAAAGGTCTATCCCATCATCGAGACAGCCGTAAATGACCCTATATGGACCGCCTGAATGCTTGTGTGTTCCGCTGACATGAATTTGACCCAGGATGCTGATGTTGACTGAGCTATATGCAGGCACTGAAATCTCAAACAAGACCATCGCCTGCTGAGTATTCGGGTGGGTTAATGAATCCCGGCAGGCTATGTCAGATCCCGTCAGCGCTAACACAGGGCGCACAGGTGGCCAAAATTGGTATTGCTGCGCTTGCATAATTATTTACAGTGGGCGAACACGCTAAGCGCTCCATTGCGTTAGTAGTCTTGCCTAAACGAGAAGCTTTACCCAAACTTCTTGCAGTCGGTGCACTCTCTGCAAAATTGCGCTCCACTTGACCATCCGTTTGCATTCGACCTGACCAGTCACTTGCATTCGTTCTAACCAGCGATTGCATCGGATTTGACCAGCACGCGTTGTAACCATGATCGGCAGAGAACGGCCAGAAGCGGTCATTCGCTTATAGCCGGCGAAGCCTATACCTTTATCGAAACGAGGGGATTCCAGTTAACGGCGATAGCAGCTCATCTTCGTCCATGAGATGTCTTTCGATGTCAGGTAGGATCAAAACACCTAGCGTGTAATCGAACTTACTACCCTCGATTACAAAGGCATGCTCTTCAATTTCAAGCTCTGCTGATTCTCGAGAAAGCCAGGCGCTCGCAGGAATGATACCGGACGTACCAGTCGCTGATCGCACTGCACGGTTCAGTACTGACTGAGCGGGAGGTTCAATGGTTTCTTTCCGAGTGGCGAAGTAAGCACCAGATCGGAATGCCCGTTCGTTTGAGCAGGACCAATCAAGGAAGCCGTCTTTGGCTGATAGGACGATAACTCTACCCGGTGCTACCTCACGCCATTTTAAGGCTGCTGCAGTAACTGAAACACCGTATCGATCTGCACAGTGACGAAGCAAGTCCATCGAGAACGGATGCCCATCTACCTGAGCCCGGAAATCGTTGAGCGGCATCAGCAAATACGATGCAAAGGTATCGGCTTCGACCTCAATTTCACGCCCATGGGGATCCCAGGAGTGCATGTCTTCATTTGAGCAATTGAAGCGAGATTGGCGTTCGCGATGGAGCATGTAGTGCCCAAACTCGTGGGCAATTGTGAAGCGAACTCGACCTTCTGACTCAACGTCCTCATTAACGCCAATTATCCACCCATCACCTTTAGGACTCTTAACCAGCATGCCTTCAAATGTGGGTAGTGGAACTGGTTTGATGGCCTGAATTGGCTGGTCGGGGCAGGCCTGCGACGACCACTCAAGCACTAACCCCCTAATGTCGACCGGAAAGCGGTCACCCCCTAACACCTGCTCCAAAACTCGAGATATACGAATCGCTTCACTCTTAGGGGTAATGGCCATGCTAAGTCAGCTCCACCAATCGTCGACCATTTTCCGAAGCCGCTCTTTGTCCTTATCGTCCAGATCTTGGTATTTGCGAAAGAACTCTT
Organism: Pseudomonas sp. NPDC096950; assembly: GCF_044762525.1. NCBI lineage: Bacteria > Pseudomonadati > Pseudomonadota > Gammaproteobacteria > Pseudomonadales > Pseudomonadaceae > Pseudomonas > Pseudomonas sp. NPDC096950. The sequence goes on from NZ_JBIWEL010000025.1 coordinate 44,014, forward strand.
TGTCCGCCTCTACTGCCAGATCTGGAGAGGAGGAGCCTAGCAACGATTCTGGCGATAGACCCAACGCCATTGCGATTTTGGTCACCTTGTCTAAGGACGGGTTTGGCTTGTCGCGATTCTCTAGCTCCCACAAGTAGCTTTTGCTCGACTCGGTAAGAGCCGCCAGCTGCTCCAGCGACATGCCTAAATCCCGCCTCCTGCCGTTAATTTTTTCTCCAAGGGGTGATGCCACGGGTGTCTCCTTCGTAAGTGGGTCGACCACCATACCATTATAACGAACGAATTTGTACCTGTTGACAGATACAACGGAGCGGAGCATTGTGGCCCTGTCGTTCGGTCCCACCGAACAAAAAAGTATCTAGATGGAGAACAAGGCAATGACTACCAACCTTCCTCTCGAGCCATCTCATCAGTCGAACGCAAGCCGCTCCGCCGTAGTAAAAATTAATGGCGAGCTTGTAGGTGTTCACGACTGGACGCCTACAGCTCGCCAGATTCTGGCTGCGGCTGACTTGCAGCCTACTACAGAGTACGCACTTTTGAGCTGGCCAGAACACGGGCCGACCGAAGAGCTTGGCCTCGACGAAACCATCCCGTTACCTCGCAACGAACAGGTAGCGGAATTTTTAGCGATGCAAGCAGATGGGGTTTTCTACTTCATGTTGAACGACGAACGCTTTGACTGGGCAGGCCCACTCAGCACAGAGGACGTTCGTAAGGTTGGTCGTGTGCCAGTAACGATGGAATTGTGGCTGGAACGACGCGATGAGCCTGATTTGCAACTGGAGAAGGGAGATGTTGTTGATCTCCTGGCTCCAGGGGTTGAGCGTATTTACACTCGCCGGCGCAAATGGAAACTGGATGTACACGGGGTAATCGTCGAGTCGTCTGAGCCACAGATTATCGTTCGCGATGCTCTGATCTTGGCCGGGATCGATCCGGACCAGGGGTGGATCATTCGTCTGAAGGTGCGTGGCGAGCCCAAGCGCGAAGTCGGTTTGGCGGACAGCATTGACCTGACGAAGCCTGGCATTGAGCGCCTTCAGCTCCTCTCTGACACGATCAATAACGGCGAAGTCGCGTGTTCCATGCGGCGGAATTTCGTATTGCTGGCTAAAGACGAGACCTATCTGGATGCTCGGGGGCTGGTTTGGGAAACAGTTGATGATGGCAGACGTTGGTTGCTGATCCGGGACTACCCAGTGCCGCAGGGATATCTCCAAACAAGCACCTGCCTGGCCATAGAAATTCCGCAGAACTACCCGGCCGCAGAGATCGACATGTTCTATTGCAACCCGCCGCTGACTTTGAAAAGCGGTGGCCAGATTGCGCAAACTGAACATCGGCAGGTGGTAAACGGAGAGGAATTCCAGCGCTGGTCTCGCCACAGAAATCCAGGGCAGTGGTCTCCCGTGCGCGATTCTGTGATCTCACACATGGGGCTGGTCGACGAGTCCATTGCCCGGGAGCTAGGGCAATGAGTGCTAACACGACGTTGATATTGACAGGCGCGCTGCATGCGCGCCTTCAACAACACCTTCTTCCACCTGACGGTCTGGAAGCAGCGGCAATTTTACTCTGCAAGCGTATGCAAACAGATAAAAGACTGAAGTTATTGTGTAAGGAGGCAGTGCTAGTTCCTTATGGCCAGTGCAGTCGAGTTCATGACCATCTTGAGTGGTCTGGAAGAAGCCTGCTTGAGGCGCTCGACCTAGCGGAACCTGAAGGCCTTTCACTCGTACTAATCCATTCCCACCCAGGAGGATTCTACGATTTCTCCCTTGCGGACTCGGAATCTGATGCCTTGGTCATACCTCAGGTGTTTGCCAATCTCGAGCAAGGTGATCATTCAGATGTGGTTCATGGGAGCGCGATCATAGTGCCGGGAGGGGCCATCAAAGCCCGGACATTTGACTGCAACCATCAGATGGAACCGATCAATTTGGTAGCGGTGTATGGGGACGATATCCATCTCTTCTGGAGTGATGACGACCAGCCCTTGCAGCGCCCAATGGCTTTTTCAGAACAAATGCGATCAGAGTTGGGCAGGCTTGCTGCAGCGGTAATTGGCTACTCAGGCACTGGCAGCATTGCTGCAGAACAGCTCGCGCGTATTGGCTTCGGTGGAATGGTAGTCGTTGATTTCGACCAGGTCGAAGATCGGAACCTCAATCGGATCATCAACTCCACAGTCGCTGATGCTCTTACTGGTCAGTTGAAAGTGAACGTGCTCCGTAGGGCCGTGGCTGGCTTTCGACCTGACATGCGCTTGCAATGCGTGTCGACTTCGGTCGCTACAAGGGAGGCAGTTCTTGCTGTGGCCGAGGCCGATATCCTGTTCTGTTGCGTAGACAGTGAAGAGGGGCGCTTTATCTGCGATGCAATTGGCGCCGCGTTCATGATGCCGCTCTTTGATGTTGGAGTAGTCATTCCGGTGCGCCGAGACAAAAATGGCAAGCTCGCAATTCTCGATGTCCATGGTCGGGTCGACTACGTGCAGCCTGGTGGGTCGACCTTACTCGACCGCAAGGTCTATACCCCAGCGTCCCTGAGAGCGGAAGAGTTAGCTCGACGGGATCCTGCGGCCCATGCAGAACAGGTGAAGGCCGGCTATATGCCCGGCAGTCTAGAGCAAGCTCCGTCAGTGATCACCGTTAACATGCAGGCCGCAAGCATGGTTGTTAACGAGCTGATAGCCAGGCTCTACCCATATCGCCTGGATGGAAATAGTCGCTGTGCACGAACCATGTTTAGTCTGGCCGAGAAGGAGTTCGAGTACTTTTCAGAAGCTGACTTTGCCGCCAAAGAATCGTTAACACTGGGTTCTGGCCTAAGCGAACCTCTACTGGGTCTACCCTCTCTGAGAGGCGAACAATGACTTGGCTGGTTCGGATTTGGGCAGCAATTCGGAAGGTTGCCTCTGGATGGTTTGAAACGGAGCTCCGCACTTACCGAGTCAAAGGCGACACTCTACCGAAATACATCCGCCCGAATCAGCTGATCCATCTGGTTGATGATGGAGAAAGCTGGTCAGCTGGATTTATGTGCCCGTGTGGCTGTGGGGATGTCCTTGAGGTAGCACTGATCAAGGAGGCAAGGCAGAGTTGGACTCTTTCTGTGGATGCTGAAAACAGACCAACCCTACATCCGTCCATCTGGAGAACTACAGGATGTCGCTCTCATTTTTGGATCAGGAAGGGACGCATTCATTGGTGCGGTAAAACAGGCTAGGACAGGAGATACTGCTGTGGACAGCCAAAATTTCGTGAAGCTAAAAGCTCACATCTTGAACCTTTCCGTCTCAAACAGTTTCGATGTGGCGCGTCGAGAGTGGAAGCTTGCGGCTGTCGAGGTGACTGAGGATTTCGATCAGTGCCCCTGTGGTCAGGACATAAAAGAACACTGCTATATCAGGAACAGTGTGAATGGCAATCAAACTTATGTCGGTAACGTCTGTATTAACCGCTTTCTCCAGATCGATACCGGCAATCTGTTTGAGGGTCTCAAGCGCATCGCGGGCGACCTCAAGGCGAATGCGAACCGCGACTTGATCGAGCATGCTTGGAAGATGGGTTATCTCTACAGCGAAAAGGAGTACAGCTTTCTTCTTCAAACTATGCGAAGCCGAAAGCTCTCAGCAAACCAGTTGGCATGGAAGGAGAAGATTAATCGCCGGATAGTCCAGCAGACGGTCGTTAAGAGGCGCACCCATCGCACATGAGCTCGACCTTAACTAGCCAGTGAATCTCTCCTGCATTCGCATACAATATTGGAAGTCCGCGCTTGCCCGTCAGCAGCCCCTCACGAAGGGCAGCTATGGGTCGACTTCAGTCAGTTGTGACAGGCTGAAATCGGCCATGAGCGACGTGGAGCGAGGCGCTCGCCAGTTGGATATCATCCAGATTCACGACCTATGTAACGTGCTTGGATGTGATCTTGTTGAGCTGATTCAAGATTTCGTAAACCGGACGTCGAACGACAACAACACTGGTCCTGTAGGAAAAATCTGATTTTTCGATTCTTCACTATGCAAGCATTGAAGCCAGCTATGCATTCCTGCACCATCAGAAGCCGATATTCATGGATTGGATCAAGGCATGCTGGACGCGAATGCAACGCACATTTCCCTGACCCTTGAAGGTGGATCCACTGACCTTCAAGTTCTGAGTTTCGTCGGTCGCGAAGCCCTCAATCAGCCGTACAGTTTTGACATTGAATTGGTCAGCCCCCGACCCGACCTCAAGCTCGAAGAACTACTGCACAAAACGGCGTACCTGACCTTTGGGGCCACAGGAAAGGGCATGGTCCACGGGGTGGTATACCGTGTAGCCCAAGGTGACTCAGGCAAGCGTCTGACGCGCTACAGCATCACTTTGACGCCGCAACTGAGTTACCTGCTTCACACCTGCGACCAACGAATTTTCCAACACCTTAGCGTACCGAAAATCATCGCCCAGGTATTAGAAGCACGCGGAATTCTTTCCGATGCCTACAGCTTTCAACTCGGCGCAATCTATCCCGAACGTATCTACTGCACCCAGTACAACGAATCTGATCTGCATTTCATCCAGCGTCTGTGTGAAGAAGAAGGCATCCACTTCCACTTCCAGCACAGCTCCCAAGGGCACAAGCTGGTGTTTGGTGATGACCAGACGGTGTTTCGCAAACTGGCGCCCGTGGCCTACCTGCAAGACTCTGGGATGGCCGCAGAGAAGCCGGTAATTAACCGCTTCAACCTGCGACTGGAAACCCGTACCACTCGGGTCAGTCGCCGCGACTATGACTTTGAAAAGCCACGTCTGCTACCCGAAGGTACCGCCAAAAGCGACTTCCTGCCAGACCTGGAAGACTATGACTACCCTGGTCGCTTCACCCATCGCGAACGTGGTAAGCAATTGGCGACCCGTGCACTTGAACGGCACCGCAGCGATTACCAACTGGCCGAAGGTAAAGGTGATGAGTCTTCGCTGATCACCGGACACTTTTTACCACTCAGTGATCACCCCCGCGATGAATGGAACGACCTCTGGCTACTGCTGGAAGTGATCCATGAAGGCAAGCAGCCACAGGTACTCGGCGAATCGATCACCAGCGATGTTACTGACAACAAGGACGACTTCCACCAGGGCTACCGCAACCGCTTTCTGGCGACGCCGTGGACTGCCAATTATCGACCGCCGCTTGACCATCCAAAACCCAAGGTCCTGGGCAGTCAGACCGCCGTGGTCACCGGCCCCAAGGGTGAAGATATCCACTGTGATCAATACGGTCGAATCAAGGTGCAATTTCGCTGGGACCGTTTAGGTCAAGCTGATGACAACACCAGCTGTTGGCTACGAGTGGCCAGCGGCTGGGCGGGTGCCTCGTTTGGCGGCATTGCGATCCCTCGCATCGGTATGGAAGTACTGGTGACCTTCCTTGAAGGAGACCCCGACCAGCCACTCGTCACAGGCTGCCTGTTTCACAAAGAGAACATCATCCCCTACGATCTGCCGGCCAACAAAACCCGCACCGTGTTCAAAACACTCAGCTCACCGGGCGGCAAGGGTTTCAATGAGCTTCGCATTGAAGACAAAAAAGGTCAGGAGCAGATATTCCTGCATGCCCAGCGCGATTGGGACGAAAACATCGAACATGACCAGAAAATTCGCGTAGGCAACGAACGTCACGATACGGTTGAAGCCAACACTCTCAGCGAATTCAAAGTTGAAGAACACCGCATCACCCACACCGACCGCAAAACCGAAGCGCGTGCCGATGATCACCTGACTGTCGGCCAGACCCAACACGTCAAAGTCGGTACGGGTCAGTTCATCGAAGCAGGTCAGGAAATTCACTACCACGCTGGCGAAAAGGTCGTAGTGGAAGGTGGCATGGAGTTGACCGCGAAAGCAGGGGGTAGTTTCGTCAAGGTTGATGCGGGCGGCGTGACGATCAGCGGGGCGAACGTCAAGGTCAATTCGGGTGGCGGACCAGGTTCAGGTTCGGGTCTCAAGATTCTCGGTCCGTTGTTACCGGGTGCTGCCGACAAGGATCGGCCCGGTCAGCTACTACAAGGGGCTCCACGTAGCCATAAGGCTCGCTACGTCTTGCTGGACGACAAAACGGGCGAACCCCTTACCGGCACTCCCTACACCCTCAAACGTGCCGACGGGAGCCGTCTGACGGGCTATACGAACGATGAAGGCAAGACTTTCTTGGTGCATAGCAGCGATCCAGCTGAAGTTGACCTTATGATACCTGTCCGTAAGCCTGAGCCATTGGAACCATTGATCAGGGCTGGTGAGAGTGCGCCCAGAGAAATGAGTCTGGACTATCGAAACGCCAACTCGGAGGGCGAATAACATGGCTACTGTCCAACCACAGGCACCACAGGGGTGCACCACGACGAGCATTGAGGGCACGGAGACAAGAGCTAAATTACCGAGTCCCACCAACAAACCTTACTTGATGGAAAAAGCTAATTACGCTGCTCGTTTTCCACGGCTGTCGATCAAGCTACTCCCCAGTGGGGAAATTACGGAAGTAAAGTTGAAACAGCTGGTCATGAGCGGTTTGATCCGCGCTGACGAGTATCGTTGGGATTTTCGCTGGGATTACAAAGCCGAGGTCAGTTTCGACATGACCCCGATACCACCGAACCCACCGAAACCGTTTCTCAGTACCTCGCTCTCGCTCCCTGGGCAAGTACCTGATCCGGATCGACGTCATACGTTAACCTTCTTTCCGGTGGGCAATACCAAGGGACTATTGCGTCGACCAGACGTCATGATTGTGAAAAGTCGTGCGCTTCGCTGGCCTGGACGGGCTGGTCCTGACCACGAAGGAGTCATGCATCCAGATAATTTGGAACGGTTGGTCGAGGTCAAATTCCCCAACGACGAGCTTTCGCAGGAACAGGAACGAGCCTACCTGCGTATAGCTGGTGGTAGTGACCGGTTCTCTGTACTGGAGATTAGCGACTGCCGGGACAGAGATGATCGCGAGCGCGACAAGGAGTACAACAAAGAGCACAAACCGACCGGCTATTTCAATCCATTGCAATGGCCCTCATTGGTACCGCCAAGACCTGCTCCAGTGCCCGTTCCTGTATACGGTCCAGAACCAACGCCAGCGCCAGCGCTTGTTGAAAACTGGACCCAGCAAGTGCAATCAGCGGTAGACAGCCTTTTAGAAGAAGGTGCTAACGGCATCCGGCAACTATCGCAAGAATTTCAGCAGCATTTGCAAGACGCCCAAACGTGGTTGAGCACTAAAGGTGAATGGGTGCGTCGAGAATCACAAAAAGCTTGGGAGTGGGTCAGTGAAACCGGTGGGAAAATATTACGCTGGACCGATGATCAACTCCGCGCCATTTGGCAGGAGGTTCAGCGTTACACTGATTTGACGCTAGAGGCTCTGCGTGAAGTTAATTGGGTGCAACTACTAATGAATATTGGCAAAATAGTTGCTACGGCGGTAGTGATCATTGTCATTGGTGAGTTGATAGTCGCCGCTGCGATACCAGCAGCTCTTCTAACAGGATTGTTAGCGATAATTGAAATAGCCGCGCAATCCTGGGTTGTTCTGGCAGCAATACTAGCAAAACTTGCTACCAGTCCAGTTCCGCGCCAAGCACTGAATTTTTGATTGAGAACCAATGTGAATAAATCATTAAAAAACCTAGAAGACCGCGCTGCTGACTTGTCTTTTGAATTGCCCGATGGTACGCCAGTGGTAAGACTGGGATTAATCATCACATTATATTTTAAGAAAGGATACACGCGGGAAACGAAGAGCAAAATAGATGAGTGCTTTGCACGATTTTACGAAGAGTTTCAACCGCTCTTGAAAGGAATGTTTTATCGTAGACGAAAAAAGCTGACCGATGCCAGTTTCAACAAGGTTCGCGAGCAAATTTCAAAAACCGATTCAAATGACGAATTTAGTTGGCTTTTGGGTAGTGCTGCCGAGTCCACTCAGGCTGATGAGTATAGATTATCTATGCTCAACTCTTTTGAAATTCACGGAGATCAGATCCGCTCCCACATTAAACTGGTATTCCCGTGGTCGCTACTCAAGCAGCCTGGTGGGGCTGCCAGATATCAAGATTGGCTTTGTTATCTCAGCGAGAAGCTTGAAGTGGAACACGGGTACGGCGGCCTTTCAAGCGTTTTACCCTATGACTATCACAGCTACGCGCCCACTGAGTATGAATTAGCGCAGCAGTATTCCGGACTCGAAGTAGACTCGATGCCTCACGCATCTTCGTTAGAGTTGCTGGAGCACATAAAAGGTGTCAACTGGTACACGGTCCTTGGAAGCACTTTTGTAGAGCGACTTGGTGGTGAATCCACCATACGCCACTCGTTAAGTGGGCGTGGTGACATCGAAATTCTCACGTATAACAATGGATTGATCATTCGCGCTGGTGAATACCCTGAGCTTGGAGCTTTGGAAGATGGGCTGCCAGCCGCTTACGTCGCTGTTAATAAGGTTGTTAAACCTGTACGCATACCCAATCCTGATCAACTTCATAGCTATTCGCCTTATGGCAATTGCTTCGAAAAAGACAGTACTGACCGCTGGTACGCACGTTTTGACCAAGAAGAAACTGGCTCGACCTCTCCTTCTCGCATTGAAGCAGGCCAACCTTGTAGCAAGGCTGGTTACTGGTTCAGCCCGGCGCAGGCGAACTCTCGTAGGCATTTCAAACAGGGTGAGATCATGCCTAGTTTTAGCGGTTCAGCGTGGGGGGCAACATTATGGTATTGGTCCAAGGATAGTACGGTAACTCCAATGTAGGGGGGGCGAACATCCCCCCGTGCGGGCGACAGCTCCTGGCCGAGAGCGGACGTTTTGGGTTACCCCTCGCTCCGCTAGATACCTGCATGAGACGCTTCGACCTCAACAGACCTAATCCTGCAGTGCGGCGTAACTCACTTGCAATAGACACGCTCAGTGCGAATCGAGTAGTGTTTCAGAAGACTTAGCTTAATCGTTATGGACAATTTGATTCCGGAAAAGGAGTGAAGAAATTAGAAATTGGTATATCTATATTTTGAAGCTTGAGCTGAACTCATGGTATGTGGGTACAGCTAAAGGGTTGAGATCAAGGCTGCGAAGCCATGGTAAAAAAAGCCCTTACTCTACATTAAATAAAAATGGCGCCATCAAATATATAGAGAGCGGCCTCACGGGAAAGAGAAAAGCAACTCACTTACATGCGGCCTTTAGATCAATTGGCGATTGTTTCTGGGTAACAGAGATTGAAAATACTATCACTGTAGCTCTGGGACAAAAGTATGGCTTCGATAAAGTTAGGGGTGGCTCTATAATTCACCCTTGGAATCACAAGCTAAGTGATATTAAAGTGGAAAACTTAATTCGACGATTTAGTTGTAGTGATATTAGACTTAAATACAAGCTAAACGAAATAAATTTAACTCAAGAAAAGCCATTTGTCTTCCCGCTTACTCGGCGAAGGAATACATAGCAAGGCATTCAAGCACGCTCGCCGGACGCGCTTTCAGCGCGTCAGCCCAGTCCCAGTGAGACTGTCCGCTTTTGGCCGACAGCTGCCCGCCACGATAGGCAGCAGATGGTCAGAAGAATTCATCAGCAGTCAGCATCACGCTTCAACTGGCGAAGACATTGCGAGCATAATGAATCGTGCCCGCTAAGACCAAAGTGTGAGTAACGTCATGACCGAAGCCCAACGCTGGACAGTGAAATGCCAAGATCCTGCGGATGGAAGTGGCGACGTCATCATTGACTTGCCGCCGGACCTACTCGCCAGTTTAGGACTGAGCATCGGCGACGTACTGACCATTGAAGTGATCGGCGGCGCGATAGTTCTGACGCCGAAGTCGAGCGACTCAGCTACACCCTGAATCGCGCCGGCGCGCTTTACCTAATCTTCAAACAGGCAAATGCGAACGGTCGGTGTTTGGCCGATTACCGCCAGTGACGTCAAGGCGGGGGTCTTCCAGTGAGGTCGTTCGGGTTAGCCAGCTAATGAAAGCCTTTCAACGACTAGCCCGTTAGCCTAGTGAAAATCCACCTACATCGACTCGATCGAAACCACTTCCACAAATCGGAATTTTTTCCTTGCCACCCTAGTCGCTTCTTGCCCAGCTAGGAGGGTGCTCAACGTATCGGCCTGATGGATCATCTCGAGCGTCTTGCCTTCAAATTCATTGCCCACCCGAAGCGTGACTTTCAGTCTAGGCGTAAATGCTTTCGCGATCTTCTTTTTCTCTGCCACCTTCGCCGACTGCGTGATCACGATATCCGTGCGAGGCTTTTGCACGGGAGGCGTATTGTCCTGCGCAACCGGCTCGTCAGCACCGAACAACGCCCGGCGCATCTCTTCTTCAGTTAGTTTTGGGTTCATGCCGATTCTCGGAGGGATGTTATGAGTAGCTAGTACGATTCTATCAGCATGACGAATTTCTCCAGTAGCGAGTCTCCTCTTGATCAGCTGTAACACCTGGCAACCGTAGCTGGAGGATTTATGTTTGCTGCGTATCGATGCCGCCACTTGAGACTGAACCAAAGCTGACTGAGGCGACAGGCGGCAATCGGCCCAGAGTGTGTAAAAACGCTTCGCCAAAATTGAAGTGTGCGCGTCTACGTTAAATCTGAAATTTATCGGCACGTCAGCAGATGTGGATTTCGCGTAGGAGCGCGATTTTCAGTCCGGTTTTGAGTACCTGTCGCGCTCAAAAACGTTTTTACACAGCCTCGGTCAGAAGCAGACTCCGATACGTCTAGAAAGCCAGCGGTGATTCACTTCCCTGCAAGGTATAGCTTCTGTAGATCGCCTTTATGATCATGATCGCAGGCTGACCAAGCTTGGATTTCCGCCGAAAAAGAAAATTTAGCCCCCTACCGCTCACCCCTTGGAGGCGGCGTGGCCGAGAGAGCTTAGGAGATCGTAGAGCCCAGCGCGGCGTGATATTAATTAGCGATCGCCTACGGTCCTGGAGAAGGGCATGCTAAAAATACCTCTACCGCTTTAAACATTGTGGTCCGGCGACCTGGATGTAATGTTGCACGCTTTTCAAGCTTTTGATTTATAAAGAGAAGTTGTAAAAAATTTAGCGGTTGATTATTAACACCGCCATACGACATGAGCTTTATTCTTGATTCGCGACTGCGCTTGGCGAGAGGGACCACCGAGGGCGTACTCTCCTTTATTTTTTAGTGTCAAAAAAAACTAACGGTTGATTGAGGCAGTAGGTGCGAATAATTCTGGTTACATTGAGATTGAGACGTTTATGAGTGGAGCAAATAGGCTGCGATTTGTGCACCTTTCAGATATTCACTTCAATCACAGGGCCGCTCAAATCGGCTTCGATCCTGACCGCGAGTTAAGAAATTCAGTCACTCGCGACATCGCAAAGATGTGCGGGGAATTAGGGCGTGCGGATGCCATTCTCGTGACAGGTGACATCGCTTACGCAGGAAAGCGCACTGAGTTTGAGGAGGCGGCTAGTTGGCTTGAGGAGGTCTGCGAGGCAGCAGGGTGCGGATCGGAAGACGTCCTTATGTGCCCGGGCAATCATGACGTGGATCAAGGCGTAATTGTCGAAAACCCGCTGATTCAGGATGGTCATGATGCTGTTCGAAGAGGCAAGAATCACTTTGATCGCGATCAGGCACTTACCAGGCGATTGATCCAACCTGATGCTTGTAGCCTCTTTTACCTACCTATATCCACCTATAACGAATTTGCGGCGCGTTACCAGTCATCATTTTTTGCCGATGCGAATACTTTCGTCTGGGAGCACGATTTTGCTCTAAATGACGGTACGACTCTTCGAATCCGGGGCCTCAACACGGCGCTGCTTTCAGGATTGTCTGATGTTGAAGGTAGCTTGTTCTTAGGGTCGCGAGCTTGGACTCTCCCTTGTCAAACGGGTATTGAATACTTGGTGATGGCGCATCACCCTCCAATGTGGCTAGCCGATCAGAAGGAAGCGGAGAGAGCCTTCAATAATAGTGCTCGGATTCAACTTTTTGGCCATGAGCATGATCAACGCATCGTGCCAGGGCGGGACTGGATTAAGCTTTTTGCTGGATCAGTCAATCCCCATCGAGCTGAGCCAAATTGGAGACCTGGCTACAATATCATTGAGGTGTACGTTGACCCCGGACTGCCCCGAAAACTCAAGGTAGAGGTACATGCCCGGGACTGGCAGGGAGACCCCGCTCAGTTCCGATCTATCGAGGATGTTGGATACGATCCCATTCATCGTGCCGACATAAAATTACCTAACCTACCAGCTGCGATGTTCAATCAGGCGCGTCCGGTCGCCGCCGCCCCCCCCGGGCCGCCGGTGTCAACAGTTAGTAGCGCGATGAGGGCGACAATTGTGGAACCGCAGCATCGTTTCCGCCTATCTGTTTACCGGTTCTTCAAGCTTACACTCTCGCAAAAAAATGAGATTGTCGGGCATCTCAAGCTAGCGGAGGAAAATGATAGCCGCTTAACAGATGTTGAGCGGTTTAAGCTCTCATTAATTCGTGCGCGCGATTCGGGACAAATGGATGCGCTTGAAGACCTTATGCGAAAATTGGAGCAGGAATGATGCAAGCGATAAAGCGGATGGGGATCCTTTACGGAAAGTTTGGATTGGCGACAGATGCTGCGCTGATTGAGGCTCGCGGAGTCGGAGTGGAAGCTGCCGCCGCAGCTCTTAATGTTGATGGTATACCAGAGCTACTTCGATATATATTCGGTTTGGTGCGCGACGGGGCGCCGCCAGCATTCTTCGAAGCATTTAGCCAAAAGGACCCTACGTTCGATGTTCAGCCAGCGGATAAAGAAGCGATTTTACTGGCGACCTCAATAGCTAGTTATGAGTTGGAAAATGAAACCAACGTTAGCGGCATGCTGGCGCTTTGCCTTATGACTGCCTCAATGGGGGGGCTTCGGAAACCTGTTTTGGACGAGCAATTGCTTGTACTTGCCGAGCGTACGTTGGCTGAGGCACAGGGACAAAGCAACGTAGTTCCCAGTGTCAGGACTGCTCCCAAGCAGCCAAAAGCGTTGGCTGAAATAGTCGTTGCTTTAGACGCCGCAACCAATCAGCAGCATCTTCATGTAGCGAAAGCTAGTGTAATGGGCTCCGTTCAAGAGCTTATTAAGTATGTTGAGTCTGCCGCTACAGCTTCTGCTAAGGCCGACAATGAGACTCTCGCTTATGTAACTGCTCTAGAAAGAGAGCTACGTACGCACTGGTGGGTAACTGGAGGTTGGAGTACGGATGCGGCAAAGCCATTTCGTCAGATCGCTACTGTTGAGGCAGCATTACGGGCAGGAAGGGAGCTTTTTGACAAAAATCCCACAAAGCTCGGCCTATTTGCAGCTCCGGCTCTACTAAGCTTGGTCGTTGAGAGCGGGCGTCAGGGTGGACTTGAGGATGTCAGTATTATCGAGGCTGCTACTAATCTGAATCGGGCTTGGCGGAACGAAACGTATGGTGCCATAGCCGTTGGAAAAATAGCCGACTTGCTACCATTTAGCGCTGCACAAGGGTTGGCAGCTGATAGCGCCGATGCCGAAGATTGGCATCCACGATTTAAACGCCTTACAAACATTGATCCATCTACAACACTGAATCCACTGGACCTAGCGCTGCAGGTGTATCGCGAGCGACTGGTGTTCACAAGTCTGAGCAAATGATCATGGATGTCAATGCTTACGGCTGCAGTCTTGCAGGATGCGATGGGCCGATGTCCGGGGTTTGTATCAATGGCCTAAACTTTGAAGAATGCCCTGACGTCATACTTATTTTAGACGCCGAGGAAGTTTCCGTTCCTGTTGAGGACTCCCCTCGTTCAAGCGATTTGGTTAGTACTCGCGGGTTCAGTAGTCTTGATGCCTTAAGCTGTGATGCGTTGTTACGCGCACGAGGAGGGATCGTTGTAGGAGTAGTGGCTGGTCCTGAAGTCGGCAAAACAACAATGATCGCGACAATGTATGAAATGCTGCATCGAGGACAAATTTCTGACGCTCAGTTTGCCGGCTCCGAAACGCTTCGAGGATATGAGGAAAGGTGTCATTTAGCGCGCGTAGCCTCCAATGGGCTGATTCCGAATACTGCGCGCACACCAACTTCAGCCAGGCTCAGCTTTACACACCTAAGATTGGCCACATCCAAGGGAATCAAAGACATAATTTTTTCTGATCGGTCTGGGGAGCATTTTGACAATGTACTAGATAATCCGGGCAGCATCGTTGAATTTAGCGAGCTTTCCAGAGCCGATATAATACTTTTATTAGTGGACATCGAGCATTTCTTAAAGACGCCCCACATACCTACTTCGCGCATTCGCAGATTGTTGATGACCATGGATCAACAATTGCTCTTGGCTGAAAAAACGGTTCGCCTAATTGGAACAAAAGCAGATCTGGCTAAATCAAACGAAGAGCTAGAAGCAGCCAGAAGTTCACTTCATGCGTTGGCCGCTGATTTAAGCCAACGAACTGGGGGGCGAGTGCAGATTTCTCCGTTACTCATTGCTGCTCGGCCTAGAGAGGGGGCTACACAGATTGCCGAAGGCCTTAAAGAATTGCTCGATGAGATTTTAAAAGAGCCCGATCCAGTTGCAGTTGAGCAAGATTTTGCTTGGCCTGTACATCTGACTGAGATGGACAAGTTAATGCATGTGTATCGGAGTAAGAAACGATGATGCATCAATTGATTGTTGGGATGCCAAACTCTGGAAAAAGCACATTTATTGCTGCGCTACGACATCTTTTTGTAGCCAATGAAGTGCATACGGAATTAGAGCTTACCGGCTTGGCTGATAACGAAGCTCACTTGAATCGTTTAGAGGATGATTGGCTGGCCTGTAAAAGAGTTAGCAGGACCAAACCTCATACTGAGGGATGGGTGCAGTTCAATGTTCGAGACCGGCAAAGCGGTGTAGAGTCAATGCTCTCGATCCCGGATTTACGTGGCGAGGCGTTTGAGCAGCCCGCGTGCAGTGGTCAATGTAACAGAGAGCTTTATGATGCGTTGGTAAAGACCGATGGTATTCTTCTATTTACCAATGCTGATAGAGAAGACGATATGCTTCTAATTTCCGATTTGATGGATATCCTTGGTCCGCCGGAGCCTGCCGATAGTTCTGATGATTCACCAAAAACGGACGCATTCAAACCGGAAAATATGCCAGAGGAAGTAAAGGTAGTTGAGTTTCTTCAAGTGGCAAATAGACGTCCCCTGAACCCGCGTAATCGAAAAGTCGCTGTTATGATTTCTGCTTGGGACGTGGTGAGTACGACGGGACGGACGCCTGAAGATTGGTTTTTAGAGCATCGGCCAATGCTGGCCCAGTTCTTAAATTCAAATACAGTATTATGGGATACTCGAATTTATGGTATTAGCGCGCAAGGCGGTAAATTACCGCAGATGAAGGCGTCACTCGAAAAAGTAGCTCGCCCCTCTGAGCGAATTATGGTTGTAGGGCATGGCGCTCAACAGCATGATCTTTCAGCGCCGCTGAGTTGGCTGATGTCAGGGCAGTTTTAAGGCTATGCGTCGGAATAAGGTATTAATTGACCAGATTTTGCATGGTTATGAACGTGGTCATAAAGAATTAGCTAGCTCCATCGACTTGGATAGCCAGTCTAGATCGGTTATGTTGGTTATGAGCGACTCAATGGCTGCTTTAGAAATGAAAGAAGGGCAGTCATATTTGGCATCCTACCCTTTGCGTAGTGCTGCAAAACATGTGCTAGCCCGAACTTGGAGTGCTGGGAGAGGATACCGGCCAGGCAGTGTATGGACGCACTCTATAATTTTAGATTATCAAGCTCTAGCGTTAATTTCAGATCTCATGGCGCTGAAAGATATTTTTCGACATCCTGAGGATGGCGCGGATCATGATTTTATATCGCCAATCCTATTTTTTTCAGAAACAACGGAAAAAATAGATATAGAAGAAGATTTTCGTGCAATGAGTGCGCTTACTCAAATCTACGGTGAATCCTCTCACTCCAATATAGTTCTTCCGTATTCTGTAGGTGAAAAAAATGAGTTGCTTGCATTAGCTCTGTGGCGACAGATGTGGCCTGGCCTGCGTCGAGAGTTTGCTTTTGTGACATGCCCATTAGACACGCCTATTGGGGTTGACGCTGCGTGTAGTCTACGCTTTTCGAAACGTGAGTCCGATTTTTCCAACTCGGAAAATATGGTTGTTAAAGATGGTCATTTGGTATTGCTACAGGACCTGCCATATTCGGGAGCAACAAGCCTTCGAGCCTTCCTCGGTCGTTATGTTATAGAAAGTAAATACCCTAAGAAATTAGCGCCAACTCTAGCGCAATTGCAATCTGAAATAATAGAAGCCCCGATGGGAGTCCGTCTTGAGCAAGTACGCAAAATAGCTCATGACGCGCATCTTTCGAGGTTGATGCGTGATGCATTCATGGCTGAATTGAAGGCTGCGCAGTCTGCAAAAAACTTCATTGATATAGTGTGCATTTTTCGTGACGAACTCATCGATATCGGTGCCGGTAGTGTTCTTCCTTCAAATATTTGTTTTTCTGAAGAGGATTTGAGAAATGTCATTTCTTCAACAAAAAATTGTGTAGAAGGTAGTGTAGGTCATCGAGTTTTAATTGAGCTCGTTGCAAATGCGGAGCTTGAAAGTCTAGTGGCAATAGCTGACTACGGTAATCGTCTTGTCATTATGCAGTCGCGACCTGAGTTAGTTCTGGTTAAGAGTTTCTGGCCCGTTTCGGATGAGGGTCGTGCCAAACTTCTTGAGGAATTGGCAAATAAAGTAGAAGTGGACGCCGAAGAGCTATTTTACGTTTTCGGTTTAGATATTGGTCTTCGGACTACTATTGCAATACAGTATATTTCGCGTGAATTGCCCTTGCTGGGTGTTCTTACGTTGTTGGGTGGCGGCGGTAAAGAGGTCAAGAGGTATTTGGCTGCCTGGGTGGTTGGTGTTCCAGAATTTCTTTCAGGGATTTCTGAAAGTGGCTCCGCGCTTACGCTCACAGTCGTTGACCAATTGGCGAGAGCTCAGATCGACTCCGGCAGAAATATAGAACACCCTGCGACTTGGTCATATTTATTGTTTAGCTCGGTATTTTCTGAAGTTAGTTCGACATTGAGCAGTGCAATAGTAATAGTTGGTTTTGTTGTGGGGATGATTGGTGGTGAACATTCTGATTTACTACTGTTGAGATTCTATGATCCCTTGCAAAGCATAATTAAGAAATATGTTTCTAGTCAGGATGAGAACTACTTAAGAGCTAGGTTACCTCATTACCAGGGCAGTAGAGCCTTAGATACGTTAGTCACTAAGAATGTTTTGATGGCTTTTTCGCCATCATTGTTTTTTGATCCTCAGGTTTTTTATGTAAGTCAAGTATCGGACTATTTAACTGAAATTGCGAGAGAGGTCGAAGCACGATACGGGCTTGATGCTCTGGAAAAAGCTTTAAATAGTGGAACTCTAGAAGGAAAAGTGCGTGGTGTGGTAGAGCGGTACATCAAAAATGCAATAGACAAAAAAAAATCATGGACGTGGTGGTAGATTGATAATTTAAAAACTGTACCTCCAGTGGCGTGGCTAGCAAGCGACTCAATCGGGTTCGGCGTTTGGACGGATAACACGTCTCCGCAGTTCCCTCCTGGGTCTCAGGATATCGCACTCCAAAGGGGCGTGCGGACTAAAACTACGCACCTGCAGCAGTCAGCCTGCTAGGCGTTGCCCTCGCGGGCGTGGTTCGGCATAACCGTGTTCTGTTGGTGAAGTCTGACGGCGATGCTCAGCTCGTAGCAGATAACTCAGAAGGGCCCAATCTCTTAGAGTTATCTTCCCTCCTTATTCTTCGAGGGTTTTGAGGGTTGTTTGGATGCATCGTAAGCGCTCCATGAACTCCACATTCAAAGCGCTTAAGCGCACGCTTCCGCCGCCATCGCCATTCTGCCGAGGTGAGAGCCGCTGAAGCATTTTCTGTCCGGTCTTGCGGTACGCAGCGACGTCTCTGCGAGCACGTACATCAAGACGCTTTAGGTACTGCTCTCGACCGGCAGCTTTTGGCCGAGGCTGTGTAAAAACGTTTTTGAGCGCGATAGGTACTCAAAACTGGACTGGAAATCGCGCTTCTACGCGAAATTTACATCTGCTGACGTGCCGATAAATTTCAGATTTAACGTAGACGCGTACACTTCAATTTTGGCGAAGCGTTTTTACACACTCTGGGCCGTTCTCTGCCGGTAATGGTCACGAAGCGTGATGGTCAAATCCGATGCAAATGACTGGTCAGGTCGAATGCAAATGGGTGGGCAAGTCAGTGCAATTACCCACTCAGAAAGGGATACCCAGCGTATCTACTGAAACTGGCGACCTTCACTTCCTTGTAAACCCAATTTTTGCACTGTTAATCACGGTAGTTAACAAGGCATAAAAGTGATTTACACGAAGCAATTGCTTCGTTTCCCATTAGAGCCTGGCTCAGGCTTTCATTCCCGACATGTCTCAGACCATCTCATGCGTCAATCCAGCGACGGCCTGCAAGAGCAGGCCGTCGTAGTCCCTTTCTAAGGCATTCGTGCTGTCAGTCAGTTGAGCAAATGCAACGGCTCGTTGATTAAAACGCCGCTACACCAACCCACCTGCGTACTTAGCCGACCGCGTGACAGACTTTATTCGCAGAGGAACACAGAAAATATTGCCGTTTGGCAGCAGCGACAGACTTTCCAAAGAGATTCTTGGTTTGGAGATTTCAGGAATATCAATGCCTCCAGCGGGTTGGTCGCGACAGACTTTATTCTTCAATATCAAATGCGACAAGCAGAAAGCTTTGCATCCACTGGAGGCACTTTTGCGCCGGTGTATGCTGGCAGGGAGCCGTAACCCAACAAGGAGTGTGTCGTGGTGTTCAAGGGGATGGCGTCATGATCGGCGCAGAGTTGCTGTCACCGCAGAGCCTGGCGGTCGGCTGGCTGATTTACGTACCCGTGGTGATCTGGGCGATTTGCCGCGCGCCATGGGTCGAGTTGTTCACCGACAGTCGCCGTCAGCATTTGCTGTTCGGCACGGTGTTCGCGTTGTTCATGCTGTGGCTGGTGCGGCGGGATTTCGATACCGGCGTGTCGTATCACTTTATTGGCATGACTGCGGTGACATTGTTGCTGGACTGGCCGCTGGCGATTGTCGGCGCCCTGGTAGCGCAAATGGGTTTGGTGCTGCTCGGGCGCCAGGATCTGGATGCCGTCGGGGTAAACGGCGCGTTGATTATCCTGTTGCCGGTGCTGGTCACCGAATGCTGCGCGATCCTGGTCGAGCGTGCCCAGCCGCGTAATCCCTTTGTGTATATCTTCGTTTCCGGTTTCTTTGCGGCGGCGCTGTCGGCCTTGCTGTGCCTGCTGCTGGCGCTGACATTGCTGTGGTTCGACGAACGTTTTGCGATGCCGTATTGGCTGGAAGATTTTGTCGGCTATCTGTGGCTGCTGATTTTTCCCGAGGCGTTTATCAACGGGATGATCATCAGCGCGCTGGTGGTGTTCAGTCCCGAGTGGCTGGAGACGTTCAACCGCACGCGTTACCTTTCGGCGCCGTGGAAAGACGACGATCCCAAGTCTTGATCCACATCAAACCGGTTTGACGCTCGCCAACTCATGCTCGGCAAAACGTTCAGGAGCATCGAAATGAGTGTCTACGAATGGGCAAGGCAGGAGTTGCGTCACAGTCTGGATGCGGCGCAGGAAGTGGGGTTTGATCCGGGGTTGAGCCTGCGCGCCTTGCTCAGTGCGGTGGTGCAACAGAGCAAGGCGGTGCGCAGTGTCGAGGATCTGGCGGATGAGCTGCAGTTTCTCGCCGAGAACCTCGATGACAGTCAGGACTACGGTTTTATGCGGCCCTGATGCCTATGGATAAAGACGGGGTCAGTGACGCGGTTCGAAGTCTTCGCTGAACAGGTCGTCTTCGGCATCCGGGCTCACCGGAATCTTGTGTTCTTCCGACGCCCAGGCGCCCAGGTCGATCAGTTTGCAACGATCCGAGCAAAAAGGCCGGTAGGTGTTGGTGGCGCTCCATTCGACAGGGGCGCCGCAGGTTGGGCAATTGACGGTTGGGGTCTGGCTCATGACTGGCCTCCACGCAAAGTTAAATAAAAGTGATGCAGGCGCTCGACCTCGCTGTGCAGCCAGGCGAGGTCCCGGTCGTTGACCACCACATCGTCGGCATGGCTCACGCGGTCCTGACGGCTGGACTGGGCCTTGAGGATCGCCTGGACCTGTTGTTCGCTGGTCTGGTCACGCTGCAGAGTGCGTTCGATCTGCAGTTGTTCCGGGGCGTCGATCACCAGGACCCGTTGGGTCATGGCGTACTGGCCGGACTCGATCAGCAGCGGTGATACCAGAATCGCGTAAGGCGATTGTGCCTTGGCCAGATGCTCGACAATTTCCTCGGCGATCAGTGGATGCAGCAACGCTTCGAGCCAGCGGCGTTCCTCCGGGACTTCGAAGATCAGTTTGCGCAACGCGGCGCGATCCAGTTGCCCGTCGGCTTGCAGCACGCCCGGGCCAAAATGCTCAGCAATTTTCGCAAGCGCCGGGCGACCCGGTTCCACGACCCAGCGCGCCGCGTGATCGGCGTCCACCACGTGCACACCGAGGTCGATGAAGTGCTGGGCCGCAGCACTTTTGCCGCTGCCGATGCCGCCGGTCAGGCCGAGAATCCAGGGTTTTTCCACAGGGGTATTCATTTCAAACCGACAAACTGCCAATAGAAGTCGGTTATTTGACCACCCCAGAGCAACGCAATCCAGCCGGCAATTGCCAGATAGGGGCCGAAGGGGATCGGTGTCGAGGTTTTCGCGTTACGCAAACGCAGCAAAATCACCCCGAGGATGGCCCCCACCAACGATGACAACAGGATGGTCAGCGGCAGTACCTGCCAACCGCCCCAGGCCCCGAGCATCGCCAGCAGCTTGAAATCCCCATGGCCGATGCCGTCCTTGCCGGTGATCAGCTTGAACAGCCAGAACACCGACCACAGCGCCAGATAGCCGGCCACCGCGCCCCACAACGCATCGTGCAACGGCACGAACAGATCGAAGCTGTTGACGATCAGCCCCAGCCACAACAACGGCAGCACCAATACATCGGGCAGCAATTGATGTTCGGCATCGATCAGGCTCATCGCCAACAGGCCCCAGGTCAGCACCAGCAGCAGGCCGGCAGGCCAGCCGAAACCCAAATGCCAGGCAATGAATGCCGATAGCAGACCGCAGGCCAGTTCGGTCAGCGGGTAGCGCTTGCTGATAGGCGCCGCGCAGTTCGAGCAGCGACCGCGCAACAACAGATAACTGAGCACCGGGATGTTCTCCCAGGCGCGGATCTTGTGGGCGCAGTGCGGACACTGGGAATGGGGCAGCATCAGATTGTAGGTCGAAGAGGGCGATTCGATGGGCAGGCCGAGGACATCGTGAGCCTGCGTTCGCCATTCCCGTTCGAGCATTTTCGGCAGGCGCCAGATCACCACGTTGAGGAAACTGCCGATTAGCAGGCCGAGCACCAGCGCCGTGATGACGAAGGCCAGCGGATAGAGGGTCAGGTATTCATTCAAGGGCATGTCAGATCGCTGAGCCGAGTTGGAAAATAGGCAGGTACATGGCAACCACCAGCCCGCCGACGACCACGCCCAACACCACCATGATGAACGGTTCCATCAGGCTGGTGAGGTTGTCGACCATGTTGTCCACTTCGTCCTCGTAGAAACTGGCGACCTTGTCGAGCATGTCGTCGAGGGCGCCGGACTCTTCGCCAATGGCGGCCATCTGGATCGCCATGTTCGGGAAGACGCCGGAGGTGCGCATGGCGAAATTCAGCTGCATGCCGGTCGACACGTCCTGCTTGATGCGCAGCACCGCGCGCTTGAACACGATGTTGCCGGTGGCACCGGCCACCGATTCCAGGGCATCCACCAGCGGCACCCCGGCGGCGAACGTGGTCGACAGTGTGCGGGCATAACGGGCCACGGCGGACTTGTACATCAGCGCGCCCACCAGTGGCAGCTTCAGCAGCCACGTGTCCATCCGGTCGCGAAAGCCCTGGGACTTTTTCATGGCATGGCGAAAACCGAAGATCGCTGCGCCCAGTGCGCCGAGCATCACCCACCACCACTCCTGCATGAACTCTGACAGGCTGATCACCATCAGGGTGAACCCCGGCAGTTCGGCACCAAACCCGGAGAACACGGTCTTGAATTGCGGCACCACCTTGACCAGCAGAATCCCGGTGACAATGATCGCGACGAACACCACGGCCAGCGGGTACGTCATGGCTTTCTTGATCTTGGCCTTGAGCTGTTCGCTCTTTTCCTTATAGGTGGCCACCCGATCCAGCAGCGTATCCAGGGCACCGGCCTGTTCACCGGCGTCTACCAGGTTGCAGTACAACTCGTCGAAATATTGCGGCTTCTTGCGCAGGGACGCGGCGAAACTGTTACCCGCGGCGACTTCCTGTTTCACCTCGTCCACCAGTTTGCGCATGGCCGGGTTGTCGAAGCCTTCGCCGATGATGTCGAACGACTGCAACAGCGGCACGCCGGCCTTCATCATGGTTGCCATCTGTCGGGTGAACAGGGAGATGTCCTGGGCCTTGATGCGTTTGCCCAGGTTGAAAATCGACACGGATTTCTTGCGCACTTTGCCCGGGTTGATCCCTTGCTTGCGCAATTGCGCCTTGATCAGCGCCGGATTCTGACCGCTCAACTCGCCAGTGATTTTCGTGCCTTTCTTGTCCGTGCCTTCCCAGGCGTACACGCTGATTTTTGCTGCCTTGACCGCCATGTTCAGTCCTTGGTGACCCGGTTGATTTCTTCAAGGCTGGTGATGCCTTGCATGGCCTTGATCAGCCCCGAAGTGCGCAGGTCATTGAAGCCGTCCTTGCGCATCTGGATCTCGATTTCCAGGGAGTTGCCTTCGGCCATGATCAGCCGTTGCAGGTCCGGCGTGTTCTTCACCACTTCATAAATCCCGATTCGCCCTTTGTAACCATGGTTGCAGTGATCGCAACCGACGGGCTCATAGATCGTGAATGAGCCGATGCGTTCCTCGGGGAAGCCTTCCTTGATCAGTGCTTCCCGGGGAATCTCGATCGGCGTCTTGCAGTGACTGCACAGTTTGCGCGCCAGGCGTTGGGCGATGATGAGGGTGACCGAGGTGGCGATGTTGAAACCCGGAATGCCCATGTTGTGCAGGCGGGTCAGGGTTTCCGCGGCGCTGTTGGTGTGCAGGGTCGACAGCACCAGGTGTCCGGTCTGGGCGGCCTTGATCGCGATTTCCGCGGTTTCCAGGTCGCGGATCTCGCCGACCATGATCACGTCCGGGTCCTGACGCAGAAACGAACGCAAGGCCTGGGAGAAATCCAGGCCCTGCTTGGGATTGACGTTGACTTGGTTGATGCCTTCCATGTTGATCTCCACCGGGTCTTCGGCGGTGGAGATGTTGATGTCCACGGTGTTGAGGATATTCAGCCCGGTATACAGCGACACGGTTTTACCCGAGCCGGTAGGCCCCGTGACCAGAATCATGCCTTGTGGCTGCTTGAGGGCGGCCATGAACAGGGCTTTCTGGTCGGGCTCGTAGCCGAGGGCGTCGATGCCCATCTGGGCGCTGGACGGGTCGAGGATCCGGATCACCACTTTTTCGCCCCACAGGGTCGGCAAGGTGTTGACCCGAAAGTCGATGGACTTGCTCTTGGACAAGCGCATCTTGATCCGCCCGTCCTGGGGCCGGCGTCGCTCGGAGATGTCGAGACTGGCCATGACCTTGAGCCGGGCGGAGATCCGGTTGGCCAGTTGAATCGGCGGCTTGGCGACTTCACGCAGAATGCCATCGGTGCGCATCCGTACGCGGTAGGTTTTTTCGTAGGGCTCGAAGTGCAAGTCCGAAGAGCCGCTCTTGATCGCGTCGAGCAGCATCTTGTGGACGAAGCGCACCACCGGCGCGTCATCGGCGTCCTGGCCGGCGATGGAATCGTGGGTTTTGTCATCAGGCGACTCGATGTCCAGGCCATCGAGGTCAACGTCGGCCATCTCTTCCAGGCCGGTGGCGTGGCTGTCGAAAAATTTCTCGATGGCGTCGCTGAGCTTGTCGTCCTCCACCAGGATCGCTTCGGTGCTCAGGCCGGTGCTGAACTGGATGTCGTTGATCGCCTGATGATTGGTCGGGTCGGAAATCCCCACGAACAGTTTATTGCCGCGTCGCCAGAGGGGCAGGGCGTGGTGCTGGCGTATCAGCTTCTCGCTGACCAGGCCTTTGGGCTGGGTTTCCTTGTCCAGG
This sequence comes from Pseudomonas sp. NPDC096950, assembly GCF_044762525.1. NCBI lineage: Bacteria > Pseudomonadati > Pseudomonadota > Gammaproteobacteria > Pseudomonadales > Pseudomonadaceae > Pseudomonas > Pseudomonas sp. NPDC096950. Next base: position 68,321 of record NZ_JBIWEL010000025.1, read on the forward strand.
CAGTGGAGGTCCAGCAGGGCCATGCCGAAATGTTCCGAGGCAATCTCCGCCACTTGCCGGCTCTTTACCAGTTTGTTCTGGACCAGGTAGCTGACCAGGGGAATGCGATTGCGTTGGGCTTGCTGATACGCCTGTTGCGCGCTTTTGTCAGTGAGCAGTTCGGCCAGCACCAATTGCTTGGCCAGACCGCTAAGGGCGATGTCATTCATGGGGATACCGGACGCAGACAGTTCATGACTTATAGCCTAGTCAAGACGAGGAACCAAACCAGAGGGGTTGAGGTGACAAAAAGTGTCAGATAGTGCGGTTGCAGGGGGTAGGAAAGGGCGCTTTTGATACTCCGCGCCCAGCACGCAGGGCGGCGAAGGCCTGGCACGGAGTATGCTGAGGCTTAATCAGATCATGAGATTTCGACTCATGCATGGAGCTTGTCTATGAATACTCAGAAGGGTTTTACGCTTATCGAGCTGTTGATCGTGGTGGCGATCATCGGGATTCTGGCGACGTTTGCGTTGCCGGCTTACTCCAAATACCAAGCGAAGGCCAAGGTGACGGCGGGCCTGGCGGAAATTTCCGCGTTGAAGGTGCCATTTGAAGAAATGATGAATAACGGGACCAGCCCGACAACCGTGGCGTCAATTGGTGGGGCTGGCACAACGTCAAACTGCACGACGACAGCTTCCGGGACAGCCAGTGATGGCAGTGGCACCATCGTTTGTACGATCGCCAACGCGCCAGCGCCGGTCTTGGGCAAGACGATAACGTTGACGCGCTCGACGACTGGCTGGGTTTGCACCAGCACGGCTCAGCAGGATTTCTTGCCTAAGAGTTGCACTGGTTCTGCAACATAACGTTAACGTCATTTCTGCAAGCCAAAACCCCGCGTAATTTCGCGGGGTTTTTTTATGGGTTCAGCAAATTCTCTGTAAATAAGAAAACCCCGACAATTCATGGCCTTAGGCCAACGATAAAACCGGCATCTTGCATGTACATAATCCGATAGTCATGCATTTTGCATGAATCCGGATTTTTGAATAATTCATAACTTGTTGTTTTATAAGGATTTATTGTCAGTCTCAAAGTTGGCACAGCGTTCGCAATATACCCAGTAACCCTGCTGAGAAGACACGCAGCAGACTTTATAGAAAAACAGGAGTTACTCGTATGAAGAAGTTCGCTATCGCTACTGCTGCCGCGCTGACCCTGACCATGGCCGGTGCTGCTTTTGCACAAACCACCACCACCCAAGCCCCGATGACTCTGGCGGCTGGTGAAATGACCAAAGCTAAAGAAACCACTTCCGATACCTGGATCACTACCAAAGTCAAAAGCGACCTGGTAACCGAAAAAGGCATTCCAGGCACCGACATCAAAGTAGAAACCAACAAAGGTGTTGTATCGCTGTCGTCGACTGTAGCCGTTACCGAAGCTCAGAAAACCACCGCTGTTGCGATCACCAAAAAAATCAAAGGCGTCAAAGCGGTTTCCGCTGATGGCCTGAAAGCCGAGTAAGGCAAGACTTCTCCGCTTGAACCGGGAGAAGGCGTGGCAGACGGGCCAAGCAATACGTCTGCCGCCTCTGGAGAGTTCATGCGAAGGCCACAAGGATGTGGCCATTACAGGCCTCCGACATTCGTGTCGGGGGCCTGTTCTATTGTGGGCGGCGCAAAAACAAATGTGGGAGCGGCCTTGCTCGCGAAGAGGGAGTGTCAGTCGACATCACTGTGGACTGACACACCGCATTCGCGAGCAAGCCCGCTCCCACATGGGTAGGTGTTCAACTTGAAAGTTGTGGTGGTTCAGTTGCCGCGCTTGCTGGTGATTTCCTTCAGCCGATTACCTTCAAACCGCAGGTACTGGTACATCCCGTTGTTGGGCCCGTAGGTCCATTCCTCGACCTGGAACTCTTCGCGCCGGTTGGCGCTGCGCTTGTAGCCCAATTCATCCCGGGCCACGGGTTGTCCGCATTTCTGCAGTACTTCGCTGGAGCGGTCGCCCACGCTGATCAACTGACTGCCGCAGCGCAGGGTATCGGCTGCGCTGGCCTGACTGGCAGCCATCGCCAGGGTCAGGCCGATCAGCAATTGTCTGATCATCACTCGGCATCCAGATGCAGGGGGGTCACTACCCGACCATCACTTTGCGCTTCACCCAGGCTGGCGTCGACAAAGTACACGCGGTCATCGGCCATCTGCGTCTTGTCCACCAGGAAGTCCTTGATGCTGCTGGCCCGTTCCTGACCCAGTTGCCGCAACAGCACGTCGCTGGAACTCCAGAACTTGATCACGTCCGCGCGCATTTTGGCGGTGCGTTCTTCCTTGCCCAGATCTTTCCATTCAGCGGGCGGCTGAGTCTTGAGGCGGGTGCGGTAGATGCCTTCCAGCAGCGGACCTTTCTCGCCATCGGGTACTTGCAGCAGGGACGCCTGGGCCGGGACCTTGTCGCCACGGCGCTGGAGCATCTTGTAGTAGTTGTACTGGTATTCACGCTCCAGACGTTGCTCGGCGATCAACGGCCCGTCACTGCTTTGCGCGGCGGTGCCTTCGATTTCCAGGCGCAGGGCCGGACGCTCCTTGAGTGCACCGGAGAGTTTGACCAGCGATGCTTCGGCTTCCTTGCTCAGGTCACTCGAACCCGGTGCGAACGACACGGTGCCCAGGTCCTCCGAACCGCCGCCACTGATCAAACCACCAATCATTTTGAACGGCGCGGCGGCCGCTTTCACGATCAGGTTGCGCAGGGTCTGCCAGACAATCGGCATGATGCTGAACTGCGGATTGTTCAGGTCGCCGGTCACCGGCAACTCGATGGAAATCTTGCCGTCAACGTCCTTGAGCAGGGCGATTGCCAGTTTCAGCGGCAGGCTCGTGGCGTCCGGGCTGTCGACTTTCTCGCCCAGTTGCAGTTGCTCGACCACCACTTTGTTCTCGGCTTTGAGCTGGCCCTTGGTGATCAGGTAATGCAGGTCGAGATTGAGCCGGCCCTTGCGGATGCGGTAGCCGGCGAACTTGCCGGAGTAGGGCGTCAGTGTCGTCAGTTCCACCCGTTTGAAACTGGTGGCGATGTCGAGGCTGGCCATCGGGTCGAACGGGTTGACCGCACCCTTGATGGTGACCGGTGCATAACGGTCAACCTTGCCTTTGATGTCGACAGTGGCGGGTTTTGCCTGGCGGCTGTCGATGGTGCCGATCGCACCGTTGAGCTGTTGCACGGCGGTGGCGAAGTTCGGCGTCAGGCTGAAGTCGGCGAAGTTCGCCGAACCGTCATTGATCGCGATGCCGCCCACATGGATACCCAGCGGTTTGTCCTTGCCGGCTGCCGGTTTGGCGGCGGCAGTCTTGGCGCCGGAATCGGGTGGTTGCGGGACCAGCAGGTCATCGATGTTGGTGGTGCGGTCATCGTTGATCATGAAGCGCGCATAGGGCTGGAAAAGGTTGACCCTGTCGATCGACAGGCTGTCGCCGTGTTGATAATTCAGGCCTTCGAGCACCAGTTGCTGCCACTTGAGGAAGTCGCGGGTTTTCAAGGTGTCGAGGGTGTGCAACTGATCGACCTGGGCCCGGCCGGTCACGCTGAAGGCCAGCGGGTCGGTGCTTTTCAGGTCAACCGCCAGGTCACTGCCGAGCATGCCGCTGCGCAGTTCCAGGCGAATGAACGGAGTGATGTAGGACTGGGCGACACGAAGGTCGATGTCTTTGGTCTGCACTTTCAGCTTGGCACTGACCGGCGCCAGATTGACCTCGCCGTCCGCGGTGATCTTGCCTTGCTTGCCGATTCCCGTGTCGAGCTTGAGGGCGAAAGGCGAGCCATTGAGGCTGTCGAAATTCTGCAGATCCACATTCAGCGGACCCACTTCCAGCGCCACGGCCGGTTGCGCCTTGCGGTCGGCCAGGTGCACCTGGTAATTGCGCAGTTGCACGTCTTTGAGCAGCACCTGCCACGGTTTGCCTGGCGGGGTGGGTTCAGGTTTGGGTGAATCGGCGGCGGCTGGAGTGGTCGCCGGTTCGGCTTTGGCTTTGACGGCAGCTTTGGACGGTTGGCTGGCGAACAGTTTCTGCCAGTCCAGTTGCCCGTCCGCTTCAAGGGCGGCCCAGGTTTCGAGTTTGTTGCTGCGGATCTTGCCGACCACCACCTGCTGCTTGGCCAGATCGATAGAGGTTTCACTGACGTCCAGGCGTTCGAGTTTCACCAGTGGCCGACCGTCCGGTGCATTGATAGCGAACGGCGCGACGCTGACCGCAACATTGCTCAGCAGCAGTTCGGTTTCCTTGGCCAGGTTGAGTTTGTAGTCGGTGCTCAGGTTCAGCACGCCGTTTTCCAGGGCCAGCGGCAGCGCATCCCGCACATACGGCCACCAGACTTTCATCTGGCCGTCGGTGACTTTCAGCTTACCTTCGGAAGCGATCGGCACCAGGCTGAAATTACCGGTCCAGTCGATCTGCCCGCCCGCCGGGCCGGCCGCGACCAGCGTCATGTCGGCGTTGTCATCGGGCAGGGTGCTGAGGTTCTTCAGCTCGAAATCGAGTTTGTCGTAAAGGAATTCGATGGGCTCGCTGGGGCGCGAATCCTGGAAGTGCACATAGCCACCGGCCAGTTTGATTCGCTCCACCCGTAGCGGGAACGGCTTGGCGTTCGGGTCGGCCGGGGTCGGTTCGCTGGCGGGGATTTTGAACAGGCCGAGCAGGTTGAGCTTGCCGTCCTTGCCGAAAAGGATTTCAGTCTTGGGCTTGTCCAGTTCGATATCGGACAGGTGCAGCGCCTTGGTCCAGAGACTGTCGATCTGCAGGTTGGCGTAAAGCCGTTCGAAGCCGACCTGTTCCTTGCCCGGCTCACCGATGATCAGCCCCCACAGGGTGACCTCGATGCTGAAGGGGTTGAGTTCGATCCGCTGGATATGTGCGGGCGTCGTGGCGTAATTGGCCAACTGCTGGTTGGCGATCCGCAAGGCGATGCCCGGCAAAATCAGAAACCCCAGCAGGCTGTAGAGAGCCAGAGCAGTCAGCAAGGCGCCGATAGCGCGAATCAATCCTTTGGGCATGTGCGGCTTCATTTGTCTGATCGGAGTGCCTTGGAGTATGGCACGCGTTTTCGGTTCCGAAGTACTCGCCCTGTTCAGGATTGTTCAGAAAAAGGTGTAGGAAATTTCCCAGAGAGTCAGAGCTGCAGGATCAGGGTTTTCAACGGAGGCTGCTGATCCATCGACGGAAAATCCGCGCCCGGAGTCATCACCGACCACTCGCGCACCGGTCGCCCGGCCTTCTCCGCACAGCGCAACACCTGCTCGCGCCAGTCGTCCATGCTGACTTTTGCCAGGTTGTTGCAGCAGATCAGCACGCCATTGTCGGCGGTGGTCAGCAGCGCGGGTTTGAGCAGGCTCTGATAGTCGCGCAGCAGGTCAACGGTGCCGAACGCGCTCTTGGCCCAGGCCGGTGGATCGAGCAGCACCAGATCGTATTGACGCTGTTCCAGTCGCTGGTAGCTCGGCAGTTTCTGCCCGCGGCGCTGACTGATCGGCAGGCCGGCCAGTTGGCGGATCGCCGGGAAATAATCGGACTGAATGAATTCCATGGCCGGCAACTGCGGATTAAGCAGACCGTTTTCGCGGCCCACGGCCAGGTTGCCTTCGGCGAAGTCGAGGTTGCAGACTTCGCGCGCACCACCGGCCGCCGCACTCAGGCCGACGCCGCAGGTGTAGGCAAACAGGTTCAGCACGCTTTTGCCTTTGCTGTGATCCTTGACCCAGCCACGGGTGTTGCGCAGGTCGAGGAACAGCAATGGGTCTTGCCCGGCGTGACGGCCGCGAACCCGATAGTTGAGGCCCCATTCGTGGCCGATCAGGTCTTGCAGCGCGGCTTCGTCGGCTTGGTAGACGGTGTCTTCGCGGTCGATGCGCGAATTGCCCCGGGAGCGGTCGTTGTAGACCAGCAGGGTGTCGAGGCCCAGGTGTTGATTGATGCTGTCGTGCAGTTGCAGCAGTGCGTCGCGCTCCAACGACTGGTGAAAGCTTTGCACCAGCAATTGCGGGCCGTAACGGTCGATGGTCAGGCCGCCGGCGCCTTCCTGGCTGCCATGGAACAGGCGATAGCAATCGGTGCCCTGCTGATGCAGTACGGCAAGCAGGTCCTGGCGATGATCGAGGGCGGCGCGCAGCGCCTGATTCAAGGAAGACATGCTGGGCGCCTTGCAGGAGGAGGGAATTTGGCGCGGGAGTTTAACAGCTTGGCGTGAGACCGCGGTGCTCCCTTCGCGAGCAAGCCCGCTCCCACAGGGGAATGCATTTCAAATGTGGGAGCGGGCTTGCTCGCGAAGCTTTTAAGCGCGTCCTAGGTCAACAACCCCATCCGCCGTTTGGCCCGCTGCACCGAGCCATTCCTCATCGCCCAGCGCAGCATCGGCGCACTGCGCTTGACGCTGGCGTGGATCAACTGGCGTTGCAGCGGGGTTTGGCTGACGCCGAGCATGTCACTCGCCCAATCCGGCAGCAGGTCGATCCCTGCCTGCATCATCAAACCGCCAAACGGTTTGGCCAGACGACTGGGGGCGGGCGCATTCAGCAGCAATCGCAACACCTCGCGACTGCGTTCGTCGCACAGCAGTTGAGGGCGGATTTGCTCAAGGTATTCGGCCACTTCCTTACGGCTGTGCGGCACATCACGGGCGCCCAGACGCTCGGCGATCACCGCGATTTCCGCGTAGTAACGGTCCTGATCCGCCAGGGACAAATGCGGATTGCGATAACGCAGATGCGCCGCGAGGAAGTGGCTGACCTCGGCCACGTGCACCCAGGTCAGCAAGTCGGGATCGCTGGCGGCGTACGACCGACCATCCGGCGCAGTGCCGACCACTTGCAGGTGAATGGTGCGCACTTTCTCGATCAGCCAGTCGGCGTCCTTGCGCGAACCGAACGTCGTCCCGGAGATGAACTGACTGGTGCGGCGCAAGCGGCCGATCATGTCTTCGCGAAAATTCGAATGATCCCAGACCCCGGCCAAGGCCAGTGGATGCAAGGCTTGCAGCATCAACGCACTGATGCCGCCGATCAACATGCTGCTGAAATCACCATGCACTTGCCAACTCATGGACTCTGGACCGAACAGGCCGGGATCGCCCTTGGGGTTCTCCAGGTCGAGGTTGCCCAAGGACAGACCGGTCAGGCTCATGAGCTGGGTTTCGATGCGGGTACGGATGAATTCCATGGCGACTCAGTGGCGAAAAAAAGGCGGACCTGGAGTGCCCCTGTAGGAGCTGCCGAAGGCTGCGATCTTTTGATTTTTTGATCTTGAAAATGAAGATCAAAAGATCGCAGCCTTCGGCAGCTCCTACAGGGCGTTCCAAGTCCGGATGTTATTGATTCAGGCGTTTATCGACCAACTCCTGCACCACACTCGGATCAGCCAGGGTCGACGTGTCACCCAAGCTATCCAGTTCATTACAGGCAATCTTGCGCAGTATCCGCCGCATGATCTTGCCCGAACGGGTTTTCGGCAAGGCCGGCGCCCATTGAATCAGGTCCGGCTTGGCGAAGCTGCCGATTTCCTTGCTGACGTGGGCCAGCAGTTCTTTCTTCAGTTCATCATTGGGTTCGGATCCGTTCATGGGCGTGACAAAGGCGTAGATGCCCTGGCCCTTGACGTCGTGGGGGTAACCGACCACCGCGGCCTCGGCGATGCTGTCGTGCAGCACCAGGGCACTTTCCACTTCGGCGGTGCCGATGCGGTGCCCGGAAACGTTGATCACATCGTCGATACGCCCGGTGATCCAGTAGTCGCCGTCCTCGTCGCGCCGCGCGCCGTCGCCGGTGAAGTAGTAGCCGGGGTAGGGCTTGAAGTAGGTTTCGACCATGCGTTGCGGGTCGCCGTAGACACTGCGGATCTGCGCCGGCCAACTGGATTTGATCGCCAGCACACCGCTGCCGGCACCTTTGATTTCCTTGCCCACTTCATCGAGCAACACCGGTTGCACGCCGAACATCGGCTGCGTGGCGCAGCCCGGTTTGATGCGTTGGGCGCTGACCAATGGGCTGAGCATGATGCCGCCGGTTTCGGTCTGCCACCAGGTATCGACGATCGGGCAACGCTGTTCGCCCACGACGTTGAAGTACCAATCCCACGCTTCCGGGTTGATTGGCTCACCGACACTGCCGAGAAGTCTGAGGCTTTCGCGGGACGTTTCCTTCAACGGCTCCGGGCCTTCACGCATCAGCGAGCGCAGGGCGGTCGGTGCGGTGTAGAAGATGTTGACGTGGTGCTTGTCGATGACTTGCCAGAAGCGTGAACTGGTGGGGTAACTCGGCACGCCTTCGAAGATCAGCGTTGTCGCGCCGTTGGCCAGCGGGCCGTAGACGATGTAGCTGTGGCCGGTGACCCAGCCGACGTCAGCGGTGCACCAAAAGACTTCGTCGTCGCGGTAATCAAGCACGTATTTGAAGGTCATCGCCGCTTGCAGCAAATAGCCGCCGGTGGTGTGCAGCACGCCTTTGGGTTTGCCGGTGCTGCCGGAGGTGTAGAGGATGAACAGCGGGTCTTCGGCGTCCATCGGTTCCGGCGGGCACTCGTCGCTGACATCGCGCAGGGCTTGGTGATACCAGATGTCCCGGCCTTCGACCCAGTTCACTTCGCCCTGGGTGCGCTCGACCACGATCACCGTACTGACCTTCGGGCAACTCTCGAGCGCCTTGTCGACTTTCTCTTTGAGCGGCACGAATTTGCCACCGCGCACGCCTTCATCGGCGGTGATCACGGTGTGGCAGTCGGCGTCGAGAATTCGGTCGCGCACGGAGTCCGGTGAGAAACCGCCGAACACCACCGAATGCACCGCGCCAATCCGCGTACAGGCGAGCATGGCGTAGGCCGCTTCGGGAATCATCGGCATGTAAATGCACACGCGATCGCCTTTCTTCACACCACGGCTTTTCAGCACGTTGGCCAGGCGACAGACGTTGTGGTGGAGTTTTTTGTAGGTGATCTGGGCGGATTCGGCGGGGTCGTCGCCTTCCCAGATGATTGCAATCTGATCGCCACGTTTTTCCAGATGACGGTCGATGCAGTTGTAACTGACGTTCAGCTGGCCCCCGGCAAACCAGCTGGCTTCGCCGGTTTTCAGGTTATAGCGCTGGACGGTTTGCCACGGTGTGCTCCAGTCGAGGAAGCGCGTGGCCTGTTCGGCCCAGAAAGTGCTGGGGTGTTCGATGGATTGTCGGTAGAGACGCTGGTAGTCGTCCTGACTCAGGTTGGCTGCCCGGCGTACGGCATCGGCTTTGGGGAACGTGCTGATATCGAACATGACGGTTCCTTATTCTTGTTTTGGTAAACAAGTCATAAAGATGCGCCGAGTGCCCAGCGGGTTCAAGTCATGCCCTAAAACAACTGTGGGAGCGAGCCTGCTCGCGAATGCGGTAGGTCAGTCAACTTATCTGTTGAATGACACTCCGCCTTCGCGAGCAGGCTCGCTCCCACAGGGGGTGTTGCAGTGTGGCGTCAGATCAACCGCGGTGACGACCGCGGAAGTAGTTGATCAGGCCTTGGGTCGAAGCATCGTCAGCCGGGGTTTCTTCGCTGCCGACCAGACGGTTGTAGACGCCTTTGCCCAGCTCTTTACCCAGCTCCACGCCCCACTGGTCGAAGGCGTTGATGCCCCAGACCACGCTTTGCACGAAGACTTTGTGTTCGTACATTGCCACCAGTGCGCCCAGACGACGCGGGCTGATGCGCTCGACCACCAGGGTGTTGCTTGGACGGTTACCCGGGATCACCTTGTGCGGCGCGAGTTTGTGCACTTCTTCTTCGCTCAGGCCTTTGTCGCGCAGCTCGGTTTCAGCTTCGGCCAGAGTCTTGCCGAGCATCAACGCCTGGCTTTGCGACAGGCAGTTGGCGTACAGCCACTGGTGGTGGTCGGACACCGGGTTGAAGCTGACGATCGGCACGATGAAGTCGGCCGGAATCAGCTGGGTGCCCTGGTGCAGCAACTGGTGATAAGCGTGCTGACCGTTGCAGCCCACGCCGCCCCAGATCACCGGGCCGGTATCGGTGGACACTGGCGTGCCGTCCTGGCGCACGCTCTTGCCGTTGGATTCCATGTCCAGCTGTTGCAAGTGCTTGGTGATGTTGCGCAGGTAGTGGTCGTACGGCAGGATCGCGTGGCTTTGCGCGCCCCAGAAGTTGCCGTACCAGACACCGAGCAACGCCAGCAGCACCGGCATGTTCTGGTCGAACGGAGCACTCTGGAAATGCTGGTCCATGGTGTAGGCACCGGACAGCAGTTCCTTGAAGTTCGACATGCCGATGGCCAGGGCGATCGGCAAACCGATGGCGGACCACAGCGAGTAACGCCCGCCGACCCAGTCCCACATCGGGAAGATGTTCTCTTCGCGGATGCCGAAGGCCACAGCCGCGGCGTTGTTGCTCGAGACCGCGATGAAGTGACGATACAGCTCGGCTTCCGAACCACCCTGGGCCAGGTACCAGGCGCGAGCGGCCTGGGCATTCTTCAGGGTTTCAAGGGTGTTGAAGGATTTCGACGAGACGATGAACAGCGTGGTCTCGGCGCGCAGCTTCATGGTCAGTTCATGGAACTCACTGCCGTCGATGTTTGCCAGGTAATGGCAGCGCACGCCTTTCTGGGCGTAGGACAACAGTGCTTCGGACACCAGCTCAGGGCCGAGGAACGAGCCACCGATGCCGATGTTCACCACGTCGGTGATCGGCTTCTCGGTGTAACCGCGCCACAGACCATCGTGGATACGGCCCACGAGGTCGGTGATCTGGTTCAGCACTTTGTGCACTTCCGGCATCACGTTGACGCCGTTGACCGACAACTTGTCGCCCACCGGGCGGCGCAATGCGGTGTGCAGTGCCGGGCGGCCTTCGGAGGAGTTGACGATCTCGCCTTCGAACAACGACTTGATCGCGCCCTTGAGGTCGACTTCGTTGGCCAGGCCCACCAGCAGATTGCGGGTCTCGGCGTTGATCAGGTTCTTCGAATAATCGAGAAACAGACCGCAGCTGCTGAGGGTGAATTGGGTAAAGCGCTGCGGGTCGGCATTGAACGCTTCGCGCATGCTGAAATCCTGCATGGCTTGGCGGTGGTCTTTCAACGCTTGCCAGGCGGGCAGAGCGGTAACGTCGTGAGGAGTGCGGTAGTACGCCATCGCTGCGATTTTCCTTTTACTTGAACTGCCTTTAAGACACTGAAGATCCCGGAACGTCCCGACCGCTGGGTGGGAGATTGCGGGCAATCTGCTTGGAGACGATTAAATAGCGCAGGGCGGTAACAGTAAACCTCGCGTGCGGATCTGTCTTCGCTTTGTATGACTCGTTTTCTGTACTTTTTTAACATTCAAACGGGAAACGCCCCGACAAACGGAAGGGGCGCGCTGTCAGGCAACCTGAACCGGAATGGCATTGCTGGTGTGGCTCAGCTCATTGCCCGGCGCCATATAGAGCATGCGCGGCTTGAAGTTCAGCAGTTCGGCTTCGCTGTAGTGGGCGTAGGCGCAAATGATCACCCGATCACCGACCTTGGCCTTGTGCGCCGCAGCGCCGTTGACGGAAATGATGCCCGAACCGTCTTCGCCTCGAATGGCGTAGGTGGTGAAGCGCTCGCCATTGTCGATGTTGTAGATCTGGATCTGTTCGTATTCACGGATGCCGGACAAGTCCAGCCATTCGCCGTCGATGGCGCAAGAACCTTCGTAATCAAGAACTGCGTGGGTGACTTCGGCGCGGTGCAGCTTGGCCTTGAGCATGATGGCGTGCATGAGTGTTTCCCCAGGTCGGAATCGAACGGCGGGCAGTTTGCCCGAAGGCTTTGAGGGCGGCAATACGCTCTGGAAGCCACCACAAAACCCACTGTGGGAGCGGGCTTGCTCGCGAAAGCGGTGTATCAGTCGACATCTCTGTTGAATGACACACCGCTTTCGCGAGCAAGCCCGCTCCCACAGGGGGATTGCGGTGTTTAGGCGGACGCGTCGAGGTTCAGGTGCAGGTTGTCGATCAACCGCGTCGTCCCGAGGAACGCCGCCACCAGAACCACCAAATCCCGATCTTGCGCAGTGGCCTGACGCAACGTCACGGCATGGCGGATTTCCAGGTAATCAGGACGCAATCCAGCCGTTTCAAGCTGTTTAATCTGCGCCTCGATCAGCGCCGGATAATCGCGATCACCCTGTTTAATCGCATCGGCAATCGACGACAGCGTGCGATAGACCACAGGCGCGGTCGCTCGCTGTTCTTCGCTGAGGAAACCGTTGCGCGACGACAGCGCCAGGCCATCGGTGGCGCGGACGGTCGGTTCGCCGATGATCTGGATCGGCATGTTCAGGTCATGCACCAGCGCGCGAATTACCGCCAGTTGCTGGAAGTCTTTCTGGCCGAAGATCGCCAAATCCGGCTGGACCATGTTGAACAGCTTGCTGACCACCGTCGCCACGCCTTCGAAATGCCCCGGACGGCTGGCGCCGCACAGGCCTTCGGACAGTTGCGGAACGCTGACGCGGGTTTGGCCGGCCATGCCGTCGGGGTACATTTCTTCGACGGTCGGGGCGAACAGCAGGTGGCAGCCGCCCTGAAGCAGTTTTTCCTGATCCGCCGCCAACGTGCGCGGGTACTTGTCGAGGTCTTCGCCGGCGCCGAATTGCAGCGGGTTGACGAAGATGCTCGCGACCACGAAATCCGCCCGTTGGGAGGCTTTGGTAATCAGCGCGATATGACCGCTGTGCAGGTTGCCCATGGTCGGGACGAAGGCGATGCGTTTGCCTTCGCCGCGAGCACGGGCGACGGCAGCCCGCAGTTCGCGGACGGTTTTGACGGTGTTCATGCAGAGAATCCGTGTTCGATGCCTGGGAAAGTCGCCGCTTTGACTTCAGTGACGTAAGCGCCGAGTGCCGCTTGAATGCTGACTTGCCCGGCCATGAAGTTCTTCACGAACTTCGGCACGCGGCCTGTGATCGACAGGCCGAGCATGTCGTGCAGCACCAGTACCTGGCCGTCGGTGCCGCTGCCGGCGCCAATGCCGATCACCGGAATACCCACGGCTTGGGTGATTTCTTCAGCCAATTCACTCGGGACGCATTCGAGCAGCAACATGGCAGCACCGGCCTGTTCCAGGGCGATGGCGTCGGCACGCATCTGCCGCGCCTGGTTTTCGCTGCGGCCCTGGACTTTGTAACCGCCCAGGATGTTGACCGATTGCGGGGTCAGGCCCATGTGCGCGCACACCGGCACGCCGCGTTCGGCCAGCAGGCGGATCGAGTCCGCCAGCCACAAGGCGCCTTCCACTTTGACCATGTGCGCACCGGCCTGCATTAGCAGGGCGCTGTTGGTCATGGCTTGTTCGGTGGTGGCATAGGCCATGAACGGCAGGTCGGCGAGGATCAGGGCGTCGGCATTGCCGCGTTTGACGGCGGCCACGTGGTAGGCCATCTCAGCGGTGGTAACGGGCAGGGTGCTGTCGTGACCTTGCAAAACCATGCCGAGGGAGTCGCCCACCAGCAGCACTTCGACACCGGCCTCATTGCAGGCGTGGGCGAAGGTCGCGTCATAGCAGGTCAGCATGGTGATTTTTTCACCTTTCTGCTTGAGGCTCTGGAGCGTGGTCAGGGTGATGGCTGGCATGTAAAAAATCCTCGTTCAGGCGCTATGGAAACTACTGCGAGTAACGCGCGTGATTCTTCATTTACTCAGGCGCACGGTCTTTTGTCGTGCTTATAAGGCCTGGATTGCGCCCTTTAGCGCCGCGTTGGCGGCAGCGGGACGCCTATAGTCGTGAGGAGGACTCGGGAAGTCAATTGTGTGTGTTACCGCATTGTTACGTGTGTGGTGTTACCGGGGTAACTGATGCGATTCAGCAGATTTTTGTGACACTGCATAACCAATGTGGGAGCGGGCTTGCTCGCGAATGCGGTGTGTCATTCAACAGAGATGTCGACTGATACACCGCATTCGCGAGCAAGCCCGCTCCCACAGGGGATTAGTGTGAAGCTTGGGGAATGCGTTCGAGGCCGACGAACGGGCACGCTGCAAGCAATTCGCCAAGGGCCCGGCCATCCGCCAATCGCAGGTCCGCCGGCGCCAGTTCGGCCAGTGGATACAGGACGAAGGCGCGTTCCTGCATGTGGTAGTGCGGGACTTTGAGGCGAGGTTCGTCGATCAGGCGATCGCCGAACAGCACGATATCCAGGTCCAGCGTGCGCGGCCCCCAACGTTCAAGACGCTCGCGACCCTGGCCGTTTTCGATGGCTTGCAGCGCATCGAGCAGGTCCAGCGGCGCGAGGCGGCTGTCGAGGGCGGCGACGGCGTTGGTGTAGCGCGGTTGGCCGGGCAGCAACGAGTCGCTTTGGTAAAACGCCGATACCCCGACCAGTTCGGTTTGCGGCAACCGCGCCAGCGCCTCGACGGCGCTGCGCAACTGTTCGGCGGGGTCAGCCAGGTTGCTGCCCATGCCGATGTAGACGCGTTCCATGACTTACTCGCCCGTGGTGCTCGGTGCGCCGGCGGCGCGTTTGCGCTTGGCGCCACCGCTGCGACGGCGTTTGCGTGGAGCTCCGGTGCCGTCATCCTTGCCGCTGAGGTCGCGGATCATGTCGCGACGTTCGCTGTCGTTGGCGTCCTGATAATCCGTCCACCATTCGCCCAGGCCATCGGTCTGCTCGCCGGCGCTTTCGCGCAACAGCAGGAAGTCGTAACCGGCGCGGAACCGCGGGTTGTCCAGCAACAGGTCGGCGCGCTTGCCGCTACGGCGTGGCAGACGCTCCTGCATGTCCCAGATCTCGCGGATCGGCATGGTAAAGCGTTTCGGAATCGCAATGCGCTGGCACTGCTCGGCAATCAGCTCGTGCGCCGCTTCCTGCATCGCCGGAATCGGCGGCATGCCGCGCTCTTGCAGACGCAATACGCGGGCCGGCAGGGCAGGCCACAACAACGCTGCAAACAGGAACGCCGGGGTCACCGGTTTGTTCTGCTTGATCCGCAGGTCGGTGTTGATCAGCGCTTCACTGATCAGCGTGTGGGTGTAGGTCGGGTTGTATTCCAGCGCCTCGGCACTGGCCGGGAACAGCGGATCGAACAACTGCAGGTCGACCAGCATCTCGAAGGTGTCCGCGGCGTGGCCGGAGAGGAACAGCTTGAGCACTTCTTCGAACAGACGAGCCGACGGAATCTCGCGCAGCATCGGCGCCAGATCGCGGATCGGCGCGGCGCTGTGTTTTTCGATACCGAAATTCAGCTTGGCGGCGAAGCGCACGGCCCGCAGCATCCGTACCGGATCTTCCTGGTAGCGTTGCTTCGGGTCGCCGATCAGGCGGATGAGGTGATTGCGGATGTCGTGTACGCCGTTGGCGTAATCGAGGATGCGCTCGCTGACCGGATCGTAATACAAGGCGTTGATGGTGAAGTCGCGGCGTTGCGCGTCTTCTTCCAGGGTGCCGTAGACGTTATCGCGCAGGATGCGCCCGCTCTCGTTGCGGGAAGACTGGTTGCTGTCTTCCTCTTCATCGTTTTGCGGATGGTTGGCGCGGAAGGTCGCGACTTCAATGATTTCGCGACCAAAGTGGATGTGCACCAGTTTGAAACGACGGCCGATGATCCGCGCATTGCGGAATTCGGCCCGTACTTGTTCAGGGGTGGCGCTGGTGGCGACGTCGAAATCTTTCGGCGTGATGCCGAGCATCATGTCACGCACACAGCCGCCGACCAGGTAAGCCTGGTAACCGGCGTTCTGCAGGCGTTCAACGATATTCACCGCGTAGCGGCTGAATTGCGCCTTCTGCAGCGAATGTTGGCCGCTGTTGAGCACTTCAGGCGTGCTGCGGATGTGTTGCGTATGACGCTTGGACGAACGGAATGACTGGAACAGCTTCTTCAGCATGGGATGCACTGTTTGAAGGAATGTTCGGCCATAACGAAGAATGACCGCATGATGGGCCGGGATTCTAGCATTTAGTCGGGGGATGGTGTAGGACACAGCAGATATGAGCTGCAAGCCGCAAGCTACAAGGGAAAAGCCAGGAAAACGGGGCGGGATGATCAAATCGCAGAAACTACAAGGGGAGCCGAAGCTCCCCAAGAAGTAGTTGCATGCTCTATTTTTATTATTGGTTTCGGGCTTTTTGTTTTTGTTAAGTGCCCTCGCCATGAAGTTTTTCCTTCATGACCCTCCCAATCGGGAGCCAAGAGCAAACGGATTGCTTTGGTCGCTGTGTTGCAGTGATCTTGCGATCCAACCAGTTCAGGCTCTGTCTTAGGACAGTTTTTGTTGTTCTCGGCCTGGTCGTGGGGCAAGCCCCAAATACAACGCCTCTCCAAAAGAATCAGTTAGCTGCGCCTCTCGCCGTCTTGTTTTTATTGTGCGTGAGTCGATTCGTCTTATTTTTATTGTCTTGTGCATAGCTTGTTATTGTTTTTGTACTAAGCATATAGCAGGGTGCGTGCCAACTTTTGCGAGGCCCAGCAAAACAAGGGGTTAGGCCGCGTTATGAGGTTTTTCCGGGCCCAAAAAAACCGGGGCTTCGTTACCGTAAGCCCCGGCTTCTGTTACGTGAAAAGACTGGGGTAACAGTTTTTCCACCTTGTCACGCGTTACCCGCACACCCTACAGGTAACGTTCAGCTTTCGCTGGCGACCCCGGTTTTGCGCCGTGGAATGCCCAGGCGTTGGCGACGTTCCCACAGGCACTTGCGGCTGACCCCGAGTTTGCGGGCCAGTTCGGTTTCGGTCATGAGGTCCTGATGCTCGAGGACGAAGTGCTGGAAGTAGTCTTCCAGGGACAGGTCTTCGGTCGGCTCATGGCTGTTGTTACCGGCGGCGTTGCCCTGTTGTGGGGGCAGGCCGATGAAGTCGTCATCGTCCAGATCGCTCAGTTCGATGTCGATGCCCAGCAGCTCAGCGGAAATTTCCGGGCTCTCGCACAGGATCACCGCGCGTTCGACCGCATTTTCCAGCTCACGGACGTTGCCCGGCCAGGTGTAGTGACGAATCGCCTGCTCGGCATCCGGGGCAAACTTCAGGTCGGTGCGGTTGACCCGCGCACTCTGGCGCGCCAGGAACGCATTGGCGATTTCGTTGACGTCCGCACCGCGCTCGCGCAGGGCCGGCAGTTTCAAGGCAATCACGTGGAGACGGTAATAAAGGTCTTCACGGAACTGGCCGATCTTCGCCAGGCTCTTGAGGTCCCGGTGAGTCGCGGCGATCAGGCGTACGTCGACTTTCTGCGACTGCACCGAACCGACCCGGCGAATTTCACCTTCCTGCAACACGCGCAGCAGGCGGGCCTGGGCTTCGAGTGGCAGTTCGCCGATTTCGTCGAGGAACAAGGTGCCGCCGTCCGCTGCTTCCACCAGACCGGCACGCCCGGCGCTGGCGCCAGTGAACGCGCCTTTTTCGTGGCCGAACAGTTCGGACTCGATCAGGCTTTCCGGAATGGCCGCGCAGTTCACCGAAATCATCGGTGCCTTGGCGCGTTTGGAAAGGTTGTGCAGGGCGCGGGCCACCAGTTCTTTACCGGTGCCGGACTCGCCCTGGATCAGGACGTTGGAATCGGTAGGCGCGACTTTGCGGATCTTGCTGTACAGGTCCTGCATCGGCGGACAGGAACCGATGATGCCGATCTCGCCGTTGCTGTTATCGACGCCCGGTTTCGCTGCGCCATTGGCGGCTTTGCCAACCAGTGGCTCACCGGCGGCAGGGGCCGACTGGCGATCGCGCAGGATCCGCGCGACGGCCTGGAGCATTTCGTCGTGATCGAAAGGCTTGGCGATGTAATCCACCGCGCCCATCTTCATGGAATCGACGGCCGAACGCAGGCTGGCGTAGCTGGTCATGATCAGCACCGGAGTGCCCTGGCCAAGCTTGATCAGTTCAGTGCCCGGTGCGCCAGGCAGGCGCAGGTCACTGACGATCAGGTCAAACGTGGGAATGCTGAAACGCTCTTGTGCTTCCTGCACGGATCCGGCTTCGCTGACCTGGTACTGATTACGTTCCAGCAGGCGGCGCAAGGCGGAGCGGATAATTGTTTCGTCTTCGACGATCAAAATGTGCGGCATTGATTCGATACTCTCGACGGTCTCAGTTCACAGCGGACGTCGCTTCGACATGACGCGGTAAGGTCACCCGGATACGGGTGCCGCGTTGGCTTTGTACATCAGCCGGGCTGTCGATGGTGATTTGTCCATAATGCTCTTCAACGATGGAATAGACCAGTGCAAGGCCCAGACCGGTGCCTTCGCCAGGATCCTTGGTGGTGAAGAAAGGTTCGAACAATCTATCCATGATGTTCTTCGGAATTCCGCTGCCTTCGTCTTCCACGATCAGATCGACCGTGTGTTCGCCGGCTTCGCTTTTGACTCGCACCGCACTGTGGGGCGGCGAGGCGTCGCGGGCGTTGGAGAGCAGGTTGATCAGGACCTGGGCGAGCCGCTGGGGATCGCCTTCGACCCAGTGATCGGGGTCGCACAGGTTATAGAACTGTACTTCGAAATTGCGCCGGTTCAGGGCCAGCAAGCCGATGGCATCCTGGGCTACTTCGGCCAGACAGACGGGCTCGTCGCTGTGCTGGTGACTGCCGGCGTGGGCGAAGCTCATCAACGACTGCACGATGCGCGACACGCGTTTGGTCTGCTCCAGAATCTGCCCGCTGATTTCCGTCAGCTCGGCGTCTTCCTCGCGCTCTTCGCGCAGGTTCTGCGCCAGACAGGCGATGCCGGTGATCGGGTTGCCGATTTCGTGGGCCACGCCCGCCGCCAGTCGGCCAATACTCGCCAAGCGTTCGGAGTGCACCAGTTTGTCTTCGAGCATCTGGGTTTCGGTCAAGTCTTCCACCAGCAACACCAGGCCACTGTTGCCCGGTGCCAACGGTTCATCGATCGCGGCTTTGTGCAGGTTCAGCCAGCGGGTCTGGCCATCAAGCGCCAAGTGCTGTTTGTGCAAGTGTTCGTCCGGCAGGTTGATAAAGCCCTGGAGTAATTCTTTCCACGGATCGCCAATGGTGCTCAGGCGCGAACCGACCACGCGTTGGGCGGCGATCCCGGTCAGTTCTTCCATGGCTTTGTTCCACATCAGGATCTCTTGATCCTTGGCCAGGGAGCAAACGCCCATCGGCAGTTCCTGCAAGGTCTGGCGGTGGTAGCGACGCAAGGCATCGAGTTCAGCCGCGAGGCCGGTGAGGCGCGAGTGGTAATCCTCGAGACGGCTTTCTATGAAGTGAATGTCTTCCGTCACATAGTTTTCCCCGCCGGCCTTATAAGGCAGGAAGGTTTCGACCATGTCCTGGGCGACGCTCGGCCCCATCAGGCCGGAGAGGTTGGCTTCGATACGGTCACGCAAACGGCGCAGGGCGTAAGGCCGACGCTCGTCGAATGGCAGATAAAGATCGCGCAGGGCCTGCTCGACTTCTTTCTGCGCAGCCTTGGCGCCGAGGGGTTTGGCCAGTTGCGTGGCGAATTCCTGGGGCGAGGCGGCGTGCAGTTCCCGGCGTTGCGGGCGCCGCACGTTGTCCACGGCGCAGGCTTCGGCGGCACTGGCCTCTTCCGGGCTGGCGTTGGTGAACAGCGAAATCAGCGTGAACATCAGCACGTTGGCGGCCAGCGAGGCAATTGCCGCCATGTGCCAACTGGTGTCATCGAGCACGTAAATCATGTTCAACAGCGGAATGTAGAAACCCTGCAGATTGCCCACCAGTGGCATCAGCATGGTCACCATCCACACCAGAATCCCCGCCAGCAGACCGGCAATGAAGCCGCGACGGTTGGCGGTCGGCCAATAAAGGACCGACAGAACCCCCGGCAAGAACTGCAACGTGGCGACGAACGCGACGATGCCGAGGTTGGCCAGGTCTTGCTCCGCGCCCAACAGCAGGTAGAAACCGTAACCGGCCATGATGATCGCGACGATCAGCGCCCGGCGGGTCCACTTCAGCCAGCGGTAGATGTTGCCTTCGGCGGGCGGCTGATACAGCGGCAGCACCAAATGGTTGAGCGCCATCCCGGACAACGCCAGGGTGGTGACGATGATCAAACCGCTGGCCGCCGACAAACCACCGACGTAAGCCAATAGCGCCAAAGCCTTGCTGTTGGCGGCGATGCCGATGCCGAGGGTGAAATATTCCGGATTCGTGGTCGCGCCGAGTTTCAGCCCGGCCCAGAGAATCAGCGGCACCGCCAGGCTCATCAGCAGCAGGAACAGCGGCAAGCCCCAACTCGCGCTGACCAGTGAACGCGGGTTGAGGTTTTCTGTAAACGTCATGTGATACATGTGCGGCATCACAATCGCCGACGCGAAGAACACCAGCAACAGCGTACGCCACGGGCCTTCCTGCAACGGCGTGTGCAACGCGGCGAGGGCGGTCTGGTTTTGCAGCAGCCACAATTCGAGCTGTTGCGGACCATCGAACACGCCGTACAACGCATACAGGCCAACGCCGCCGATGGCGATCAGCTTGATCACCGACTCAAAGGCAATCGCGAAGACAAGGCCTTCGTGTTTTTCCCGGGTCGCAATATGCCGCGAGCCGAAGAAAATCGTGAACAGGGTAATCAGCGCGCAGAAGCTCAGGGCCACGCGGTGCTGCACCGGTTCGCGTGTCAGGATGCCGATGGAGTCGGCCACGGCCTGTATCTGCAACGCCAGCAGCGGCAGGACGCCGATCAGCATGAAGATCGTGGTCAGCGCGCCGGCCCAGGTACTGCGGAAGCGGAAGGCGAACAAGTCCGCCAGCGACGACAGTTGATAGGTGCGGGTGATTTTCAGGATCGGGTACAGCAACACCGGCGCTAGCAGGAATGCACCGGACACGCCCAGATAGCTGGAAAGAAAGCCGTAGCCGTACTGATAGGCCAGGCCGACCGTGCCATAAAACGCCCACGCACTGGCGTAGACCCCCAGCGACAAGGTGTAAGTCAGCGGGTGGCGAATGATCGCCCGGGGGATCATGCCCCGTTCGCTGATCCAGGCGACGCCGAACAGCACCGCCAGGTACGCGGCGCTGATCAGGATCATCTGGGTCAGGCTAAAGCTCATCGGCATCTTTTTGGCTCTGCAGGATGAAGGTCACGACGATCAGAATCAGCCAGAGCAGATAAGGGCGATACCAGGCGCCAGTGGCGTCGATCCACCAATCCATGATGGCCGGGGAGAACAGGTAAATACCCACTACCAAAAGCAGGACCAAGCGATAGATGTACATCCCGGCCTCTCTTTTTTATGCGCGTGCCCGAAAACGTGCGGCGATGGTAACGGATGGCGGCGCGACTGCAAGTGCCATCACTGCAGCTGCGCTTCGGGCAGCGCCAGTGTGCGCGGGATCTGTGCGGCATCCCAGTGGGCAATGCCCCAATTCAGCACTTCCCGTGGCGTGGCGTAAGTCAATTCGCTGCCGGGGTTCTGCCCCAGCGCCCGTAGTGCTCGCAGCAACAGCGGCGTAGCCTGGTCAGCGGCCAGCGGTGGCGAACGGTAGGATTTGCCGAGTTTGTTACCGTCCGGCTGGGTGATCAGCGGCACATGCAGGTAACGCGGTTGTGACAGGCCGAGCAGTTCTTGCAGGTAGAGCTGGCGTGGCGTGGAGTCGAGCAAGTCGGCACCGCGCACGATATCGGTGATGCCTTGCCAGGCGTCATCCAGCACCACGGCCAGTTGATACGCGTAGAGCCCGTCCCGCCGGCGAATCACAAAATCCCCGACCTCAAGACCCAGATGCTGGCGAAACTCGCCTTGTACTCGGTCAATGAAGTGATATTCCAGTTCCGGCACACGCAGGCGGATTGCCGAGTCATCAGTGCCATGCCCGGCATTGCGGCACAGGCCCGGATAAATGCCGTGATACGGCTCCAGTTGTTTACGCGAACAGGTGCACGCGTAGGCCAGGCCATGATTGAACAGGCGATTGAGCACTTCGGCGTAGGCGTCGTGACGATCGCTCTGACGGACCAGTTCACCATCCCACTCGAACCCGTAGCTTTCCAGCGCCTTGAGAATCGCGGCCTGGGCGCCGGGCTCTTCCCGTGGCGGGTCGAGGTCTTCCATGCGCATCAGCCAACGACCACCCACCGAGCGCGCGTCGAGGTACGAAGCCAGGGCGGCGACCAGCGAACCGAAGTGCAAGTGACCGCTGGGCGTGGGGGCGAAGCGGCCGATGTAGGGAGCAGTGGCAGTCATGGAGTGATGTTACGTCGTCGGGTCGTACGCCGGCCACCCTGTGGGAGCGGGCTTGCTCGCGAAAGCGGTGGGTCAGTCAACATTTAAGCTGTATGACCCACCGCATTCGCGAGCAAGCCCGCTCCCACAGGGGGCCAGCGCCGGGGCAAATTGCGGAAACAAAAACGGAGCGTTCGCACGCTCCGTTTTTCGTTCAAGTCGAGATTACTTGCCGACTTGCTTTTCCTTGATTTCCGCCAGGGTCTTGCAGTCAACGCACATGTCGGCGGTAGGGCGGGCTTCCAGTCGCTTGACGCCGATCTCGACGCCGCAGGACTCGCACCAGCCATATTCTTCGTCTTCGATCAATTGCAGCGTCTTGTCGATCTTCTTGATCAACTTGCGCTCACGGTCGCGGGCGCGCAATTCAAGGCTGAATTCTTCTTCCTGGCTGGCACGATCTGCCGGGTCAGGGAAGTTGGCCGCTTCGTCTTTCATGTGATCAACCGTGCGGTCGACTTCCTGCATCAAGTCCTGTTTCCACTTATTCAGGATCTTGGTGAAGTGAGCGCGCATGGGCTTGCCCATGTACTCCTCGCCCTTAACTTCTTTGTAGGGTTCGAAGCCGCTGATCGACTGGTTTTGCTGCTTTGCTTGGGTGGGCATGAAATGGACCGCCTCTACTCTTGTAATCCATTGCGCAGGATTGCTCCATCACCGACACCTGCCGGCCCTGCGGCTGCAAGCGGGCGAACTTACCAGATCAAAACGGACCGCGCTACTCCCGGATGTCGCGGTAGTGGCTCACGGTGCTTGCAAATGATTGCAAAGCCTTGTCTGGTGGTGCTGGAGACCTGATCAAATATTGATTTTAGTCAAACCTGAGACACTCGCTTGAGTCGTTTGCAGCCCCGGTTATACGGCTCTGACCGCTTTAGGTTCTCCCTCGTTCCAGCGGATAGGTAGAATCGATTCTTTTCCCCGTTGAAGGAAGGCTAATGGCTCAGCCCTACAGTGCGCGCAGTCGTGCGATCGAACCGTTCCATGTCATGGCGCTGCTGGCGCGGGCCAATGAACTGCAAGCCGCCGGCCACGATGTGATCCACCTGGAAATCGGCGAGCCGGACTTCACCACTGCCGAACCGATCATCCAGGCCGGCCAGGCCGCGCTGACCGCGGGCAAGACCCGTTACACCGCCGCCCGTGGCATTCCCGAACTGCGCGAGGCGATTTCGGGCTTTTATCAGCAGCGCTACGGGCTGAATATCGATCCACAGCGCATTCTGGTGACGCCGGGCGGTTCCGGTGCGTTGCTGCTGGCCAGCGCCTTGCTGGTCGATCCGGGCAAACACTGGCTGTTGGCGGATCCGGGCTACCCGTGCAACCGGCATTTCCTGCGGCTGGTAGAAGGCGCGGCGCAACTGGTGCCGGTTGGGCCGGACGTGCGTTATCAACTGACCCCGGACCTGGTGGCGCGGCATTGGGATCACGACAGCGTCGGCGCCCTGGTGGCTTCGCCGGCCAACCCGACCGGCACCATCCTGACCCGCGATGAGCTGGCTGGATTATCGGCGGCGATCAAGCAGCGCCACGGCCATCTCGTGGTGGACGAGATCTACCACGGCCTGACCTACGGCACCGACGCGGCCAGTGTGCTGGAAGTCGATGACAGCGCTTTCGTCCTGAATAGTTTTTCAAAGTATTTCGGCATGACCGGATGGCGCCTCGGTTGGCTAGTGGCGCCCGAAGCAGCGGTCGGTGAGCTGGAAAAACTCGCGCAGAATCTCTACATCAGTGCCCCGAGCATGGCCCAGCACGCCGCGTTGGCGTGTTTCGAACCAGCTACCATCAGCATTCTGGAAGAGCGTCGCGCCGAATTTGGTCGTCGTCGCGATTTCCTGCTGCCGGCCTTGCGTGAACTTGGATTCGGCATCGCCGTCGAGCCGGAAGGCGCGTTCTATTTGTACGCTGATATCAGTCAGTTCGGCGGCGATGCCTTCGCGTTCTGCCGACACTTCCTCGAAACCGAGCACGTGGCAATCACCCCGGGCCTGGACTTCGGGCGTTATCAGGCCGGGCATCATGTGCGGTTTGCCTACACCCAAAGCCTGCCGCGCTTGCAGGAAGCGGTGGAACGAATCGCCCGCGGCTTGAAGAGCTGGCAAGGCTGATGCGCTTTCATCCTCCCCTCGAAGAAGGTCGTTTGATTCGTCGCTATAAGCGTTTTCTCGCCGATATCGAAACCGTTAGCGGCGAGTTGCTGACCATTCACTGCCCGAACACCGGCTCGATGCTCAATTGTCAGGTCGAGGGCGGACAAGTCTGGTTCAGCCGCTCCAACGATCCCAAGCGCAAGTTGCCCGGCACCTGGGAAATCGGCGAAACCCCGCAAGGGCGCTTGTTTTGCGTGAACACCGGACGGGCCAATGGCTTGATCGAAGAAGCGCTGCGGGCCGGTGTGATCACCGAACTCAACGGTTTTACCGAACTGAAGCGGGAAGTGGCCTACGGTCAGGAAAGCAGCCGCATCGATTTCCGCCTCGATTACCCGAGCGGGCCGGCGTACGTGGAAGTCAAAAGCGTCACGTTGGGTTTCGACGGCACGCCCGTGGCGGCATTTCCCGATGCGGTGACCCAGCGCGGGGCCAAGCATTTGCGTGAATTGGCGCATTTGGCCCGGGACGGAATCCGTGCGGTGCAGTTGTATTGCGTCAATCTGACAGGCATCGAAGCCGTGCGTCCCGCAGAAGAAATCGATTCGGCCTACGCGGCGGCGTTGCGTGAGGCGGTGGCGTGCGGGGTCGAGGTGTTGGCCTATGGCGTGCGCCTGAGTCACGAAGAGATGCTGGTGGACCGACGCCTGGACGTGTTGCTCAACGGTTAAAGGTTGACCCAGATTCCCTGCTCATCTTCGCGGCTGGGAATTGCAGTCAGGGATTGCCCGGCGCAGGGGCCGGCGACGCATTCGCCGTCCTCGATCAGAAACAGTGCGCCGTGGGTGGCGCACTGGATCAGGCTGTTGCTGGGGTCGAGAAACTGGTCGGGCTTCCATTCCAGGCCGACGCCACGGTGCGGGCAGCGGTTGATATAGACATAAACCTGACCGCCCCGGCGCACGGCGAAGAGCTTCTGGCCGTCGATGTCGAAACCGCGGCTGCTGGCGTCGGCCAGTTCTGGGCCTGGGCATAGAAACTTCATGTCTATCCTCTAGTGGCGCTGCGCGTGACGAGATATGTCCGGGCTTGACGCGCAAATGCAAACAATTATCAAATGGCCGCCCGCCCATGGGCGCGTGCGGTCTGCCGAGGATACTTGGCTTGACTGCCTGATGCCCGGGAAAACCCTTTAAGGAAGCTGTTTATGCGCCTGAGTCCCCGCGTTCTTGCCTTGTGTGTTGGACTGCTCGTCAGCCATCAGGTGACAGCGGCCGAACTGCCGCAACGCTGGGTCAGCGCGGGTGGCGCGCTGTCCGAGTGGGTGAGCGCGCTGGGCGGCGAATCGAAACTGGTGGGCGTCGATACCACCAGCCAGCATCCGGAATCCCTCAAGGCGTTACCGAGCATCGGTTATCAGCGGCAGTTGTCGGCGGAAGGCATCTTGAGCCTGCGCCCGCAGATTCTGGTCGGCACCGAAGAAATGGGGCCGCCGCCGGTGCTGTCGCAGATTCGCACGGCTGGCGTTCAAGTTGAATTGTTCTCGGCCCAGCCGGATTTGCCGTCGCTGCAAAGTAACCTGGAGCATTTGGGCAAGTTGCTCGGCGCTGAAACTCAGGCATCCCAAGCCTTACAGGCCTATCAACAGCAACTGGATCAGCAAAGGATCCGGGTCACCCAGGCGCAGCTCAAGCAGAAAGCGCCGGGCGTGCTGTTGCTGCTCGGTCATATGGGCGGCAAGCCGATGATCGCCGGCAAGGACACCGCCGCCGATTGGCTGCTGCAACAGGCCGGCGGCCACAATCTGGCGACGCACACCGGTTACAAACCGTTTTCCAATGAATCCCTGGCCAGCCTGAACCCTGAAGTGCTGGTGTTCGCCGATCGCGCCCTGACCGGCGATGCGGCGCGTGCGGCGTTGTTCAAAGAGAATCCAATCCTGTCCTCGACGCGAGCGGCGAAGGCTGGGCGAGTGATGGAGCTCGACCCGACGTTGCTGGTGGGTGGGCTGGGGCCGCGGTTGCCCGAAGCGCTGAAAAAGCTGTCTGACGGCTTCTACCCCGGCGCGGCTGGCCAATGACCACGCTGGTAAAACCTCGCGCATTGTTTATCGGCTTGAGTGTGCTGTGTTTGCTGGCGATCTGGTTGTCGTTGGCCCTTGGCCCCGTGAGCCTGCCGCTGCTCGATACTTTGCGTGCAGCGCTGCGGCTGATCGGAGTGCCGATTGCGCCGGATGGACTGGAACAGGCTGAACTGATCCTCGGGCAGATTCGCCTGCCGCGCACCTTATTGGGCCTGGCGGTCGGCGGTGTGCTGGCGTTGTCCGGCGTGGCGATGCAGGGTTTGTTTCGCAATCCCTTGGCTGATCCGGGACTGGTGGGAGTTTCCAGTGGTGCGGCGTTGGGCGCGGCGATTGCGATTGTCGGCGGCTCGGCGTTCGGCGGTTTGCCTGAAGCTTTCGGGCCTTATCTTTTGTCGTTGTGCGCGTTTCTCGGCGGGCTCGGGGTGACGGCGCTGGTGTATCGATTGGGCCGACGTAACGGGCAGACCAATGTCGCAACCATGTTGCTGGCGGGGATCGCGTTGACGGCGCTGGCCGGTTCGGCCGTGGGTTTGTTTACCTATCTGGCGGACGACGCGACCTTGCGCACACTGACCTTCTGGAACCTGGGCAGCCTCAACGGCGCCAGTTATTCGCGGCTCTGGCCGTTGTTGCTGGTGACGGCCGGCGTGGCGCTGTGGTTGCCGCGTCGGGCCAAGGCGCTGAATGCGTTATTGCTGGGCGAGTCCGAGGCCGGACACCTGGGTATTGATGTCGAAGGGCTCAAGCGTGAACTGGTGTTCTGCACCGCCCTGGGTGTTGGCGCGGCTGTAGCAGCGGCGGGCATGATCGGTTTTGTCGGGCTGGTGGTGCCGCATCTGGTGCGGCTGCTGGCCGGACCGGATCACAAGGTGTTGTTGCCGGCCTCGGTGCTGGCGGGGGCCAGTCTGTTGTTGTTCGCCGATCTGGTGGCACGCCTGGCCCTCGCGCCGGCGGAGTTGCCGATCGGCATCGTCACGGCATTTATTGGCGCGCCGTTCTTCCTGTTTTTGCTGCTCAGGAGGCCTGCCTGATGCTGCGCACGGAAAACCTGGTGATCCGCCGGGGCAGCAAAACCGTGCTGACGGATATCAACCTCGAACTCAAACCTGGTGAAGTCCTCGGCGTGTTGGGGCCAAACGGCGCCGGCAAGAGTACGTTGCTCGGCGCGTTGTGCGGTGAGCTGCATCCCGATGAGGGGCGCGTCTGGCTCGATCAGCAGGAGTTGCGGCACTGCACCGGCGTCCAGCGTGCGCAACGGCTGGCAGTGTTGCCGCAAGTGTCGACCCTGGACTTCGGCTTTCGTGTCGAGGAAGTGGTCGGCATGGGCCGCTTGCCCTATCAGACGGGCCGGGTGCGCGATGATGAAATCGTCGCCGCCGCATTGGGCGCCGCCGATGCCGGGCATCTGAGCGGTCGCAGTTATTTGGCGCTGTCCGGCGGCGAACGTCAGCGTGTGCATCTGGCGCGGGTATTGGCGCAGCTCTGGCCGGGGGAGGCGGGGCAGACTCTACTGCTGGATGAGCCGACCTCGATGCTCGATCCGTTGCACCAACACACCACACTGCAAGCGGTACGCGAATTCGCTGATCGCGGTGCGGCGGTGATGGTGATCCTGCATGATCTGAACCTGGCCGCGCGCTATTGTGATCGCCTGTTGCTGCTCGAAGGCGGGCGCCCGGTGGCGCTGGATACGCCGCAGCAAGTGTTGCGTCCGGAACCGCTCAAAGCGGTATTCGGCCTGGAAGTGCTGGTGCAATTGCACCCGGAGCGTGGGCATCCGCTGATCATCGCCCGCTGAGTTGTTTATGGAGGTGAGAACATGCGTGGGATTTTGCTGCTGGCCGTGCTGCTGCTGACTGCTTGTCAGCACATTTCCGCGCCGCCACCGATCACCGGCGAGATTCGCGACTTGCGCACCGGTCAGTCATTGACGGCGCCAGAACTGGTCGCACGGTTGGCCAAGCCTGAGCGGCTGATTGTCGGCGAGCAGCATGACAACCGCGATCACCATCAACTGCAATTGTGGTTGCTCCAAGAGCTGGGTCAGCGGCGAGCGCAAGGCAGCCTGCTGTTGGAAATGCTCACGCCGGACCAGCAGCCCCGCGTCGATGTCGTGCGCCATGCCTCTACAACCTCAACTGATTTGCCCGGCGCATTGGCCTGGCAGTCGGGGTGGGACTGGGATTTGTACGGGCCGATTGTGCGTTTTGCCCTGACTCAGCCTTATCCGCTGCTGGCCGCCAATCTGGACAATGCCGAAGTTCGTGCTTTCTACGCCCAGTCTCCGACAGTGAGCGGTTCGCGCTCCAATGCCCCGTCGGTCAAGAAAGAGCTGCTGGAGCAAATCAGCGGCTCCCATTGCGGTCTGCTGCCCCAATCGCAAATGCCGGCCATGCTGGCGGTGCAACAGCAACGTGATCGGCGTATGGCGCAGCGGTTGATTGCGGCGCCGACGCCGTCAATGCTGTTGGCCGGCGCCTACCATGCGCGCAAGGATGTCGGTGTTTCGCTGCATGTATTGGATCTTGGCGAGCCTGAAGCGCCAACCGTTTTGATGCTGGCGGAGCAGGGCAGTGAGGTCACGCTGGCCATGGCTGATTACGTCTGGTACACGCCTGCTGCGCCGGCGCAGGATTACTGCGCGGAGATGCGTAAGCAGATGGGCAAGTAGGCTCAGGCGACTTTTCCACAGGCAAAAAAAGACCCGACAAGAGTCGGGTCAAATAACCGTGATTAGCCTGATGAGGAGATAATCTGAGAGTCCGAACCAAGGGCTTTTCAGAATATCGACCAGTCTCGCGACCAGTTGTGATAATCATAGCGATTCTCATTACCAAGTCAACCGCTGTTTTCCGATTAATTTTAAATTCGCCTGGAAGCCCCGTATTCATTGGGCTTCAGCCCGAAATTTTAGCGGCGCTCAGTTGGGTGATCTGCTTGTTCAACAGGCCGATGCGCCGCGCCATGCTTTCGATCAGGCTGTGAGCGATCTTCGGATTGCTTTGCGTCAGGCTCAGAAACTGATCCTTGGGGATCAGCATCACCGTGCTGGGTTCGCTGGTGACTACACTGGCATTGCGCTTCTCGCCGGTGAATACCGCCATGGCGCCGAAAATCTCATCCTTGGGCACATCGCCGACTTTGTGTCCGTCGACAAACGCCTCGGCGTGACCTTCGATGATGACGAACACGTGATCGGCCTCATCGCCTTGCTGAATCAGCACTTCGCCCCTGGCCACGCGCTGGAAGCCGTGGGCACTGCGAAACTCGGGTTGTTTCAGGCGGGCGATGGCGTCGGACAGCAAGGACGTCTGGCCGCCCAGGTATTGCAGGAATAACTCCGAACGCTGTGGATCGGCATAAATATGCTGGAACACTTCGGCGCGCAGGTAAGGAGTCAACGACAACGGGCCGTCGCTGCGCAAGCGGCAATGGGGCAGTTCAACGTCCTGGCGCAGGCCGACCAGGTCACCTTCATGCAGATAGAACAAGGCGCGCTTATCGACGCAGCCATGCAGCAAACCGCTTTCCAGCAAGAACAGCTGATCGCCGGGCAATACCGTCGCAAGGTCTTCAACGGCAGGCAGCTCCAAGACCGGCCCGCAGGGTGATAACCCCTCCAGCAACCGGGCGGGCATGTTTTGCAGGCGGTTGATCAGTGCGTCGGCGTAAGCCGGTTGTTCCCCGAGCAGGTACATGGCGATGGCGCCTGTTCAATTCTTGTGGCGTGAAGAGATGGCTTCCAGTTGTTTGTTCAAGGCTTCCTTGCGTTCGGCGGGGATGTCGTTCCAGTGCACATCCATCAGCGCGCCTTCGATCGCGTACAGCAACACCTTCGACGCCCGGAACCCGCGCGTGCGCACGGCCCGATAAGCGTCCACCGCCCCCAGGCGACGCAAGTCCGAGGCACTGTGGATGCCCACGGCATGCAGCCACTGTGCAGACGTCTTGCCAAGATTCTTCAGGTGTTGCAGTTCATCATTCATCAAGCCTCCTTGCGACGGCCGAACGGTGCGTGGGCGAGCCTTTGAGGAGTGTAGCCATCAGTAGGAAAAGCGTGATTGTTTGGTCGGTTTCGACGCAAAAGCTTCTAAGAGGCGGGTGATTGGCAACGAAGGAATGTCTGCGAACGCAGTGGAAGGAGGGCAGCGCAAACCCTTGTGGGAGCGGGCTTGCTCGCGAAAGCGGTGTGTCAGGCGAAATGAATGTTGAAGATTAAACCGCTTTCGCGAGCAAGCCCGCTCCCACAGGGATTGCGTCGTGTCAGGGGATTAGCGAGTGCGATAACGCAGGCGTGTCCCGAAATTCATCGACATCAGAATCTCGTCGGCACTCAGCTCCGGTGGGAAGTAGGCGCCGGAGATTTGCGCGTGGGCCAGGCTCGCGCCTTCCAGGGAGGCATTGCGGAAGTCGATGCCGCGCAAGTCGGCGGAACGGAAATATGCATCGGTAAAGTCGACGCCATCGGCATTCAGTTCACGCAGGTCGAGACCACGGAAGTCGCCACCGACCATGTCGATCGGGCCATCCTTGGGACGTTCCTTGTTGAAACCTGTGATGTCGTCTTTGTGCAGCAAGGCATAAAGCGGGGTGTCGAGAAGTTTCGGCTGGCTCATGTCACATCACCTGTTGGTTTTATGACGCCAGTATAGTGCCACTATTTGACAGCCGTGAAGCCGACGAAGGCCCCACGGCTGAAATAGTTTCTTACAGGCCCGGCATGCGTTGGCGAATCTGCGCCACAACAGTGTCGAGAGTCCCGCTTTCATTGGTCTGAACGCGTTTGCTGCAGAGAATCTCGGCCGGCGTCAGCGCTTCACGGCTGGCTTGCTGGGCGGCGATAACGGCGAGATTGGCGTCGGACGGATCTTTTTTCTCTGTCTGACGCAAGGCCAGCCAGCTCTCGATCACGGCTTGCGGTGCGTTGCAGTCCAGGATCAGGAACGGTGCACCGGTGGCTTCGGCAATTTTTGCCGCGCCGTCACGCTGGTCGCGCTTGAGGTAGGTGGCATCGATCACGACCGGGAAACCGGCCCGCAGGATCACGCCGGCGATTTCATGCAGGCGGGTGTAGGTCGCGGCGCTGGCATCGGCACTGTAGATGCCGGCCTGTGGATCGTTCGGCACGGTTTGCTCGCCGAACAGACGCTTGCGTTCAACATCTGAGCGCAGGCGAATCGCGCCCAGGGCTTCCACCAGGCGCATCGCCACGCGGCTCTTGCCGACAGCGGAGACGCCGTGGGTAATGGCCAGGAAACGCGAAGGGATGGTGCTGTAGCTTTCGGCCAGGTTCGCATAGTTGCGGTATTGGCGCAGGGTGGTGGCGCGCTGCACAGGATCGGCCTCGGCCGGCATGCTGAACAGGGCAACCTTGGCGCGGACCAGGGCGCGGTAGGCTTTATAGAAGTTCAGCACCTCAAGGCCCTGGTAATCGCCGGTCAGCTCCAGGTAATGGCTGATGAAACGGCGAGCCATGCTTTTCAGGCCGCGGTCTTCCAGGTCCATCGCCAGGAAACCGGTGTCGGCGTAGACGTCGGTGAAGCGGAACGGTTCGTTGAATTCGATGCAGTCGAAGATCACGACCTTGCCGTCGATCACGGTGGCGTTGCCGAGGTGAATGTCACCGTGGCATTCGCGGGTGAAACCGTCAGCCTTGCGTTGTGCAAACAGTGGCTTGAGGCGTTCGAAGCTGCTTTCGGCCCAGGCTTGCAGGGCCTCCAGTTGCAGCAGATCGGCCTTGTCGCTGAGGAACGGGCGAATCTGCTCGAAGTTCTGGCGCACTGGCGCCATGACGCTGTCCGGGGTGCCGGCATCGTGTTCGGCAGGCACTTTCGGCGCGGTGAGGTGGAACTGCGCGATTTGCTCGGCCATTTCGTCGATATGCGCGGTGGTCAACTCACCGTTGGCTTGCAGCGTGCTGAGCAACTGGCTTTGCGGGAACTGACGCATTTTCAGCGCGAACTCGATGGCCGGACCCTCGCCGCCCAGTTGTGGGGCTTCGGCACTGCCGGTGATCGGCAACACTTCAAGATACAAATCGTTGGTCAGGCGCTGGTTCAAGCGCAGCTCTTCAGCGCAGAAATGTTCACGATCGTCGAGACTGGTGAAGTCGAGGAAGCCGAAATTCATTGGCTTCTTCACTTTATAAGCAAAGGGACCCGTGAGGATGACCCAGGAGATATGGGTCTCGATTACCTGGAATCCGTCAACGGGATGCGGGTAGAGGGCCGGGTTTTGCAGGGCGGCGATCAGGGACTGGCTCACGGGCGATCCTTCAGAGTCGGGGAAAATTCAAGGTCGCCATTATGGCCGCAAGTCCGCCTGACGCAAACCTCGGCGGGCTCCTGTTGAGTATGAATAAAGTGCGTATAATCCGCCGCCATGACTCGTACTCGATCCCCTCGCAGCAAAAAAAAACCACCGTCCAAGGGCCTTAGCCCCTGGCTGAGCTGGGCCATTAAACTCAGCCTGGTCGGCCTCGTCGTGCTCGCCGGGTTCGCGGTTTACCTCGACGCTATCGTCCAGGAGAAGTTCTCTGGCAAGCGCTGGACCATTCCGGCCAAGGTGTATGCACGCCCGCTGGAGCTGTTCACCGGCCAGAAGCTGAGCAAGGATGACTTCCTCACCGAGCTCGACGCCCTGGGCTACCGACGCGAAGCCGTGAGCAACGGCCCCGGCGCTGCGGCGGTCAGCGGCAACACCGTCGACCTGAATACCCGTGGCTTCCAGTTCTATGAAGGCCTGGAAAAAGCCCAGCCCGTGCGCGTGCGCTTCTCCGGCGACTATGTGGCCGAACTTTCGGCGACCAACGGTTCGAAACTGTCCGTGGTGCGGCTGGAGCCGTTGTTGATCGGCGGCATTTACCCGAAAAACCTTGAAGACCGGATCCTGATCAAGATCGATCAGGTCCCGCCGTATCTGCTGGAAACCCTGGTCGCCGTGGAAGACCGGGATTTCTATCACCACTGGGGCGTATCGCCGAAGTCGATTGCCCGTGCCGTCTACGTCAACACCTCGGGCGGCAAGATGACCCAGGGCGGCAGTACGCTGACGCAACAGTTGGTCAAGAACTTTTACCTGACCAGCGAACGCAGCCTGACCCGCAAACTCACCGAAGCCATGATGGCGATGCTGCTTGAGCTGCATTACGACAAACGCGAGATTCTTGAGGCGTACCTCAATGAAGTGTTCGTCGGTCAGGATGGCCAGCGCGCGGTGCACGGGTTCGGCTTGGCCAGTCAGTTCTTCTTCGGCCAGCCATTGTCCGAACTGAAACTGCATCAAGTCGCTTTGCTGGTGGGGATGGTCAAGGGCCCTTCCTATTACAACCCGCGTCGCAATCCTGAGCGGGCGCTGGAACGCCGCAATCTGGTGCTCGATGTGCTCGAGCAACAGGGCGTTGCGACGGCCGAACAGGTCGCTGCGGCGAAGGCCATGCCACTAGGCGTGACCACTCGCGGCAAACTGGCCGACATCTCGTTCCCGGGCTTTATTGACTTGGTCAAACGTCA
The DNA here is from genome assembly GCF_044762525.1 of Pseudomonas sp. NPDC096950. NCBI lineage: Bacteria > Pseudomonadati > Pseudomonadota > Gammaproteobacteria > Pseudomonadales > Pseudomonadaceae > Pseudomonas > Pseudomonas sp. NPDC096950. The sequence continues at coordinate 102,186 of NZ_JBIWEL010000025.1, forward strand.
ACTGCGCGAAGACTATCGCGACGAAGACTTGACCGAAGAAGGCCTGCGGATTTTCACCAGTTTCGACCCGATCCTGCAGATGAAAGCCGAAGCCTCGGTCAATGACACCTTTAAACGACTGGCCGGGCGCAAAGGTTCGGATGACGTCGAAGCGGCCATGGTCGTGACCAACCCGGAAACCGGCGAAGTCCAGGCCATGATTGGCAGCCGTCAGGCGAGTTTTGCCGGTTTCAACCGCGCACTGGATGCGGTGCGACCGATCGGCTCGCTGATCAAGCCGGCGGTGTACCTGACCGCCCTTGAGAAACCAAGCCAGTACAGCCTGACCAGTTGGCTGTCGGACGAAGCCTTCTCGGTGAAGGGCGCGGACGGTCAGGTCTGGAAACCGCAGAACTACGATCGCCGCTCCCATGGCACGGTGTTCCTGTATCAGGGGTTGGCGCATTCCTACAACCTGTCGACTGCGCGTCTCGGTCTTGAACTGGGTGTGCCGAATGTCCTCAAGACTCTGGCACGTCTGGGCGTGACTCGCGAATTCCCGGCGTTCCCATCAATGCTGTTGGGCGCGGGTGGCTTGACGCCGATGGAAGTGGCGACCATGTACCAGACTCTCGCGAACGGCGGTTTCAATACGCCGATGCGCGGGATCCGTAGCGTGCTGACTGCCGAGGGCGAACCGCTCAAGCGTTATCCGTTCCAGATCCAGCAACGGTTCGATCCGGCGTCGATTTTCCTGATCCAGAGCGCCATGCAACGGGTGATGCGTGAAGGCACCGGCAGTTCGGTTTATAACGTGCTGCCCAAGACCCTGACGCTGGCGGGCAAGACCGGTACCAGTAACGATTCCCGTGACAGCTGGTTCGCCGGTTTCAGCCAGGATCTGCTGGCAGTGGTCTGGCTGGGGCGCGACGATAACGGCAAGACACCGTTCACCGGCGCCACCGGTGCGTTGCAGGTCTGGACCAGTTTCATGCGCAAGGCCGATCCGCTGCCGCTGGACATGCCGCAGCCGGATAACATTGTTCAGGCGTGGGTTGATTCGCGCACCGGGCAGGGCTCTGATGCCAACTGCCCAGGTGCGGTGCAGATGCCGTATATTCGCGGCAGCGAACCGCCTCCCGGCGCCGCTTGCGGTGGGGAAACCCCTGCTTCCGGCGAAACGGTGATGGATTGGGTCAAGGGCTGGATGAATTAAGCGAAGAGGGTTTCAAGTGAACAAGTGGTTGATTCCAGCGGTTACCGCCGTGGCTTTGCTCAGCGGTTGCTCCAGCGTACAGCGCGGTTCGATCCCGGTTGTGGATTCCGGCAGTGCGGTGTCGAACAGTGAACGGATTTCGGCGAATGGCGGTTTCCGTCAGACAACCGTGAAACGTCCTGCACAAGCCCAGACACAGGCGATCCCGCAAGGCGATACCGGTGTGGTGGTGATGGTGCCGGGTGGTGGCGCCGTGACTTCGGCGCCGATCAGCACTTCGCCGATCACTCCTGGCCCGATTACGCCGGGTCCGATTGATACGTCGCCGGTTCAGTCCGCGCCGATCAATCAAGGCAGCTACAGCATGCCATCGACGCCGAGCGGGATTCCGTCGGCCAGTACCGGTGGCGGTTTGTCTGCCGATGAACAACTCGATGGCCCAGTGTTGGCGTTGTTGACCACCGCTCAACAGCAACAGGCCGGTGGCGACCTCAACGGCGCGTCCTCCAGCCTGGAACGTGCCCAGCGTGTTGCTCCGCGTGAGCCGCAAGTGCTTTATCGCCTGGCGCAAGTACGCATGGCTCAAGGCGATGCACCGCAAGCCGAGCAGTTTGCCCGTCGTGGTCTGACGTTCGCCAATGGCCGTCCAGATCTTCAAGCCAGCCTGTGGGAATTGATCGCTCAGGCGCGTGAGAAACAGGGCGATTCCGCTGGCGCTGCGCAGGCTCGTCAGAAGGCCAAGGTTTCGCTGTGATGGATGCACGTTTCCCAAAGATTGCCGAGCAGTTGCTGCTGATCGAACGTGAGTTGCGGATTCAGGGCTGGTGGGATGAAGTCGCGCCGAGTACTGAAGCGCTGTCCAGTGTCGAGCCGTTTTCGGTCGACACCCTGGACTTCGAGCAATGGCTGCAATGGATCTTCCTGCCGCGCATGAAGGCGATCCTCGAGCAGGATCTGCCGTTGCCCAATGCGTCGGGCATTCAGGAGATGGCCGAGATGGTCTTCGCCGCCCGCAACGTTCAGGGCAAGGATCGACAGCTTCAGGTTCTGCTTAAAGAATTCGACCTGCTGATCACGGCCTCTCGCTAAAGCGCTGCGCAGGAGCCCTACAGGTTTTTATTGGCAGTTATCGGCAATCTGTTTCTGTGCTTCGGTGATGCGCTCCTGACGTGTCTGGTCGGTCAGGCGGCGCATCTCCCCGTCAATCTCTTCCCGTAGTCGCGGATTGTTCTGCAGTTGAGCGAGGTTCGTCCGCGCCTGCTCGCAGAACACCTTGAGCTGGGCTTGCTGCTCGGCCACCTGCTTTTTCACAGTCTTATCGATGGCTTGCTGATCGCCGAGCACATTGCTGCGCTCGGGCGCAGGTGGTTTGCCGGCGGGTGAGGCGGGCGTGACCACTGTGGTGGTTTGCTGACCTTGCGGCGGCTGGGCATCGAAGTGGGTCACGCCTTGGGCATCCACCCACTTGTAGATCTGGCCAGCCATGCACCAAGGGCTCAAGGTGATCAGCAGACTGGCGGTGAAGAAGAGCGTACGCATGCCATTTCCTTGTCATAAGTTGCGCAATTGAAGCTAACACACTCGCGGTTTACGGGTTTTTTCTTGCGTTCTCATGTGCTTACTCACAATAAAGCACATAGACGACTTGACTTGCAGAGGACGAAACAGAAGAATCCAAAGTCCGCTGTAGAGGGACTGCCAGAAGCAGACCCGCTCGGCAGATCATGAGGCGCATACCCGCGCCGACCTGTAACACCCGCAACGCGTTACCTCGCGCTGGGTGGGAAAGCCCCGCAACACTTGGGACGATCCCAATACTTGCTCAGTCAGTGCTGACGTAGTCGGCGACCACCGTCGCTCATGCTCTGCCGAGAAGTAAACCTATTAAGACCCGTCCTCTTGTGAGTGGACGGTATTCTGGCGTTTTAGAGGTGAACAACGTGGAGCTTTTATCTGGCGGTGAGATGCTCGTCCGCTTTTTGCGTGACGAAGGCGTCAAATATATCTACGGGTACCCGGGTGGTGCTCTTCTTCATGTCTACGATGCCCTGTTCAAAGAACCGGAAGTGACCCACATCCTGGTTCGTCACGAACAAGCGGCTACCCATATGGCTGACGGCTATGCCCGTGCCACCGGTAAAGCCGGCGTGGTACTGGTGACTTCCGGTCCTGGCGCAACCAATGCCATCACCGGTATCGCCACCGCCTATATGGACTCCATTCCAATGGTGGTCATTTCCGGCCAAGTGCCTAGCACCATGGTAGGCACCGACGCGTTCCAGGAAACCGACATGATCGGTATCTCCCGGCCGATCGTGAAGCACAGCTTCATGATCAAGCACGCTTCGGAAATCCCGGAAGTCATGAAGAAAGCGTTCTACCTGGCGCAATCCGGTCGTCCTGGTCCGGTCGTTGTCGATATTCCGAAAGACATGACCAACCCGGCCGAGAAGTTCGAATACATCTTCCCGAAGAAAGCCAAGCTGCGTTCCTACAGCCCGGCCGTTCGCGGTCACTCCGGGCAAATCCGCAAGGCAGCCGAAATGCTCCTGGCGGCCAAGCGTCCGGTGATGTACGCAGGTGGTGGCGTGATCCTCGGTGGTGGCTCGGCGCCGCTGACCGAATTGGCGAAGATGCTCAACCTGCCAGTGACCAATACCCTGATGGGCCTGGGTGCCTACCCTGGCACCGACCGTCAGTTCATCGGCATGCTCGGCATGCATGGCAGCTACACCGCCAACCTGGCGATGCACCATGCCGACGTGATCCTGGCAGTTGGTGCGCGTTTCGATGACCGTGTGATCAACGGCCCGGCGAAGTTCTGCCCGAACGCCAAGATCATTCACATCGACATCGACCCGGCTTCGATCTCCAAGACCATCAAGGCCGACGTGCCTATCGTTGGTCCGGTGGAAAGTGTCCTGACCGAAATGGTCGCGATCCTCAAGGAAATCGGCGAGACCCCGAACAAAGAGTCCGTGGCCAGTTGGTGGAAGCAGGTTGATGAGTGGCGCGGTGATCGCGGCCTGTTCCCTTACGACAAGGGCGACGGCAGCGTTATCAAGCCGCAGACCGTGGTCGAAACCCTGTGCGAAGTGACCAAGGGCGATGCGTATGTCGCTTCGGATGTGGGTCAGCACCAGATGTTCGCGGCGCAGTACTACAAGTTCAACAAGCCGAACCGCTGGATCAACTCCGGCGGCCTGGGCACCATGGGCTTCGGTTTCCCGGCGGCCATGGGCATCAAGTTGAGCTTCCCGGATGCCGACGTCGTCTGCGTGACGGGCGAGGGCAGCATCCAGATGAACATCCAGGAACTGTCCACCTGTCTGCAATATGGCTTGCCGGTCAAAATCGTCATCCTGAACAACGGTGTTCTGGGTATGGTTCGCCAGTGGCAGGACATGAGCTACGGCAGCCGTCACTCACACTCCTACATGGAATCGTTGCCTGACTTCGTCAAGCTGGCCGAGGCCTATGGTCACGTCGGCGTGCGCATCACCGAATCGAAAGATTTGAAGTCGAAGATGGAAGAAGCGTTCGCCATGAAGGATCGCCTGGTGATCATCGATGTTTCGGTCGACACCAGCGAGCACGTCTACCCGATGCAGATCAAAGACGGTTCCATGCGCGATATGTGGCTGAGCAAGACGGAGCGTACTTAATCATGCGGCACATTATTTCCTTGCTTCTGGAAAACGAACCCGGCGCTCTGTCTCGTGTAGTCGGCCTGTTCTCGCAGCGCAACTACAACATCGAAAGCCTGACCGTGGCACCGACCGAAGACCCGACCCTGTCGCGCCTGACGTTGACCACCGTTGGCCACGATGAAGTGATCGAGCAGATCACCAAAAACCTGAACAAGTTGATCGAAGTGGTCAAATTGGTCGACCTGTCGGAGAGTGCTCACATCGAGCGCGAGCTGATGCTGGTCAAGGTCAAGGCCACTGGCGCCCAGCGCGCCGAGATCAAGCGCACTACCGATATTTACCGTGGGCAGATCGTCGATGTCAGCGCCAGCGTGTATACCGTTCAATTGACCGGTACCAGCGACAAGCTCGACAGCTTCATTCAGTCCATCGGCACCGCGTCGATCCTGGAAACCGTCCGTAGCGGCGTAACCGGTATTGCTCGCGGCGACAAAGTACTCAGCATCTAAACCAAATTAGCGAATGGCCTGAACGGCCTGGATATATAGGGGAATTTCATGAAAGTTTATTACGAAAAAGACTGCGACCTGTCGATCATCCAGGGCAAGAAAGTTGCCATCATCGGTTACGGTTCCCAGGGCCACGCTCAAGCGTGCAACCTGAAAGATTCCGGCGTTGACGTTACTGTTGGTCTGCGTAAAGGTTCGGCCACTGTTGCCAAGGCTGAAGCTCACGGCCTGAAAGTAACCGACGTTGCTTCTGCTGTTGCAGCTGCTGACCTGGTCATGATCCTGACCCCGGACGAGTTCCAGTCGGCCCTGTACAAAAACGAAATCGAGCCGAACATCAAGAAAGGCGCCACCCTGGCCTTCTCCCACGGCTTCGCGATCCACTACAACCAGGTTGTTCCGCGCGCTGACCTCGACGTGATCATGATCGCGCCGAAAGCACCGGGCCACACCGTGCGCTCCGAGTTCGTCAAAGGCGGCGGTATCCCTGACCTGATCGCGATCTACCAGGACGCTTCGGGCAACGCCAAAAACGTTGCACTGTCCTACGCCGCTGGCGTTGGTGGCGGTCGTACCGGCATCATCGAAACCACCTTCAAGGACGAGACCGAAACCGACCTGTTCGGCGAACAAGCCGTTCTGTGCGGCGGTACCGTTGAGCTGGTAAAAGCCGGTTTCGAAACCCTGGTTGAAGCTGGCTACGCGCCGGAAATGGCCTACTTCGAATGCCTGCACGAACTGAAGCTGATCGTTGACCTCAGGTACGAAGGCGGTATCGCCCACATGAACTACTCGATCT
>NZ_JBIWEL010000026.1:0-39737 GCF_044762525.1 Pseudomonas sp. NPDC096950
CCGCGCCTGCGCCCGGCCACGCTCGACAGCTATCGTCGGTAAGCTCTTCAACGACCTGGGCAAGCGTTACGCTACCCGTGAGGGTGGCTACCTGCGCATCCTCAAGTGCGGCTTCCGCACTGGCGACAACGCGCCTATGGCGTACGTCGAGTTGGTTGATCGTCCAGTTGGCGGTGAAGCTGTATCCGCTGAGTAAGACGTCAGTCTGAAACGAAGAACCGGGCCTAGTGCCCGGTTTTTTGTGCCTGTAAGAAACGCGCTGTTCATACAAGCTTCCCTGCGGTTGCTGCCGTCATGATGCGAACAGGATTCGTTGGTAGTATTTTTCTATTGATCTCTACAAATTAATGAATTTGTAGCCTTCCTGATCAATGGTCAATACTCCGTCCCAAGCCGATTAGCCGGCAGTTCCAACACTGACAGAGGAAGAAGATCGCATGAGCCAAAACAAAACGCTTACGACCGCCAGTGGCGCTCCTGTCGCCGACAACCAGAATTCTCGTTCCGCCGGTCCTCGTGGTCCGCTGCTGCTCGACGATTTTCACCTGCTCGAGAAGCTTGCCCACTTCAACCGTGAAAACATCCCTGAGCGTCGCGTTCATGCCAAAGGCTCGGGTGCTTACGGCACGTTCACCGTTACCCGCGACATCACTGAATACACCAGCGCCAAGTTGTTCGAATCCGTTGGCAAGCAGACTCCGACCTTCCTGCGGTTTTCCACCGTCGGCGGTGAGCGTGGTTCGGCGGATACCGAGCGCGATCCACGCGGCTTCGCCCTGAAGTTCTATACCGAAGAAGGTAACTGGGACATCGTTGGCAACAACACGCCCGTGTTCTTCATTCGCGATCCACTGAAATTCCCTGACTTTATCCACACTCAAAAACGCTTGCCGCAAAGCAACCTGAAAAGTGCACAGATGATGTGGGACTTCTGGTCGCACTCTCCAGAGGCGCTGCACCAGGTCACCATTCTGTTCTCAGACCGCGGCATCCCTGACGGCTACCGTCACATGCACGGCTTCGGCAGTCACACCTACAGCCTGATCAACGCCGTTGGCGAGCGTCACTGGGTGAAATGGCACTACAAGACGAAGCAAGGGATCAAGAACCTGGCGCCTGCAGACGCTGCACGCCTGGCCGGTACTGACCCGGATTACGCTCAGCGCGATTTGTTCGGTGCGATCGAGCGCGGTGATTTCCCGAAATGGCGTGTCTGCATCCAGATCATGACCGAGGCCCAGGCTGCGGCGCACTACGAGAACCCGTTCGACGTGACCAAGACCTGGTCGCAGAAAGAATTCCCGCTGATCGAAGTGGGCGAACTGGAGCTCAATCGCAATCCGCAAAACTACTTCGCTGAAGTGGAGCAAGCGGCATTCGGTCCGAGCAACATGGTCCCAGGTGTTGGTCTGTCGCCGGATCGCATGCTGCAAGGTCGTGTGTTCGCTTACGCCGATGCCCACCGCTACCGCATAGGCACCAACCACCAGCAATTGCCGGTGAATGCTCCGCGCAACCCGGTTAATAACTACCAGCGCGACGGTTCCATGGCATTTGGCAGCAACGGTGGTGCGGCGCCCAACTACGAGCCGAACAGCTACGTAGAGTCGCCGAAGCAAGCACCTCGTTACGCCGAGCCTGCGTTAGCCCTGAGTGGTGCGGCTGATCGTTACGATCACCGCGAAGATACGGATTACTACAGCCACGCCGGTGCACTGTTCCGCCTGATGAGTGATCAGCAGAAGACCCTGCTGATCAACAACATCGCCGGCGCAATGGCTGGAGTTTCCGGTGATGTTGTAGATCGTCAATTGCAGCACTTCTACAAAGCTGACCCGGCGTATGGAGAAGCAATCGCAAAGGCGTTGGGCGTACAGCTTAACTAAGTCTAAACGAGAAGCAGAACCGCCCTCATTTGGGCGGTTTTTGCGTTATTTAAACCACTTTTCTCAGAATATCTTCGCTTTTATCGCGCAATCGGCGTGACCAAACAGTCTCCTTGGTTCAAACTACAGACTTTCAAGCAGGGAGATGTAGGGCGATGCAAGGCCACCCAGACGTAATCGATTACCTCAACACGTTGCTGACCGGCGAACTGGCGGCGCGTGATCAATATTTCATCCATTCGCGGATGTACGAGGACTGGGGTTTCACCGAGCTCTACGAACGTATCAACCACGAAATGGAAGAAGAGGCGCAGCACGCTGACGCCCTGATGCGTCGCATCCTGATGCTCGAAGGCACGCCACGCATGCGGCCGGACGATCTGGACGTCGGCACCACGGTGCCTGACATGCTCGCTGCCGACCTGCGACTGGAATACAAGGTCCGAGCCGCACTCTGCAAGGGCATCGAGCTCTGCGAGCTGCACAAGGACTACGTCAGCCGTGAGATCCTGCGTATTCAGCTGAACGACACCGAAGAAGATCACACCTACTGGCTGGAAAAGCAGTTGGGTCTGATCAAGTTGATCGGTCTGGAGAATTACCTGCAATCGCAGTTCTGACTCCCGGATAAAAATACCCGGACACAAAAAAGCCCCTGTCACCGACAAAGTGACAGGGGCTTTTTCATGGGCCTGAATCAGGCCTTGTCGCGAGCCAGCAGCGGCTTGAGGTAGAAGCCGGTGTGAGACTGCTTCATCTCCGACACTTCTTCCGGCGTACCAACGGCAATGATCTGCCCGCCTTTGGAACCGCCTTCCGGCCCCAGATCCACCAACCAGTCGGCAGTCTTGATCACGTCGAGGTTGTGTTCGATCACCACCACCGTGTTGCCGTGGTCGCGCAGGCGATGCAGCACGTCGAGCAATTGCTGGATATCGGCGAAGTGCAGGCCCGTGGTCGGCTCATCGAGGATGTACAGGGTCTTGCCGGTATCGCGCTTGGACAGCTCGCGGGACAGTTTCACCCGTTGAGCTTCACCCCCGGACAGCGTCGTCGCGGATTGACCAAGCTTGATGTACGACAGGCCAACATCCATCAGCGTCTGGAGCTTGCGCGCCAGGGCCGGAACCGCGTCGAAGAACACCCGGGCTTCCTCGATGGTCATCTCGAGGGTTTCGTGGATGCTCTTGCCCTTGTACTTGATCTCCAGGGTTTCGCGGTTGTAGCGCTTGCTCTTGCAGACGTCGCACGGCACATAGATGTCCGGCAGGAAGTGCATTTCCACCTTGATCAGACCATCGCCCTGACAGGCCTCGCAGCGTCCGCCCTTCACGTTGAAGGAGAAACGCCCCGGGCCGTAACCACGGGAACGGGACTCGGGCACGCCGGCGAACAGCTCGCGAATCGGCGTAAACAGCCCAGTGTACGTCGCCGGGTTGGAACGCGGCGTCCGACCGATCGGGCTCTGGTCGATGTCCACAACCTTGTCCAGGTGCTCCAGGCCCTTGATGCTGTCGTGAGCGGCAGCTTCCAGCGTCGTCGCACCATTGAGTGCGGTGGCGCTCAACGGGAACAGCGTGTTGTTGATCAGTGTCGACTTGCCTGAACCGGACACGCCGGTCACGCACGTCAGCAGACCCAGCGGAATCTCCAGATCAACATTGCGCAGGTTGTTGCCACGAGCACCCTTGAGCGACAGGGTCATTTTCTTGTTGCGCGGCGTACGTTTGGCCGGCACGGCAATCTTCACCCGGCCCGACAGGTACTTACCGGTCAGCGAGTCCGGGTGGGCCATGACTTCGGCTGGGGTACCTTCGGCGACGATATGCCCGCCATGTACGCCGGCACCAGGGCCGATGTCCACCACGTAGTCCGCCAGACGAATCGCATCCTCGTCGTGCTCGACCACAATCACCGTGTTGCCGATGTCGCGCAGGTGCTTGAGGGTGCCGAGCAAACGATCGTTGTCCCGCTGGTGCAAGCCAATCGACGGTTCATCGAGGATGTAGAGAACCCCCACCAGGCCCGCACCGATCTGACTGGCCAGGCGAATACGCTGGGCTTCACCGCCGGACAGCGTGTCGGCGCTGCGATCCAGCGACAAATAATCAAGACCAACGTTAACCAGGAACTGCAGACGCTCGCGGATTTCCTTGAGAATCTTGTCGGCAATTTCGCCGCGACGGCCTGTCAGCTTCAACACGCCGAAATATTCGCAAGCATCGCCAATAGGCAGATTGGTCACCGCCGGCAAAGTCTTCTCGCCCACCCAAACGTGCCGCGCTTCGCGACGCAGACGCGTGCCACGGCAGTCCGGGCAAGGCTGGGTGCTGAGGAATTTCGCCAGCTCTTCGCGCACCGAGGCGGACTCGGTTTCGCGGTAGCGACGTTCCAGGTTCGGCACGATGCCTTCGAACGGGTGCGAGCGTTTGACGATATCGCCACGATCGTTCAGGTACTTGAAGTCGACGTTCTGCGAACCGCTGCCGTGCAGGATGAATTTCTGCTGATCGACCGGCAGGTCGTTGAACGGCACTTCCAGGCTGAATTTGTAGTGGGACGCCAGCGACCCGAGCATCTGGAAGTAATACACGTTGCGCCTGTCCCAGCCGCGTATCGCGCCTTCGGCCAGGGTCAGTTCACCGTTCACCAATCGCTTGATGTCGAAGAACTGCTTAACGCCCAGGCCATCGCATGTCGGGCAGGCGCCGGCCGGGTTGTTGAAGGAGAACAGCTTGGGTTCCAGCTCGCTGATCGCGTGGCCACAGATTGGGCAAGCGAAGCGCGCGGAGAAGATGATCTCTTCGCCAGGCTCGTCGTCCATCGGCGCCACCAGCGCGATACCGTCTGCTAGTTTCAGCGCAGTCTCGAAGGATTCGGCGAGGCGCTGTTGCAGATCGGCGCGGACCTTGAAGCGGTCGACCACCACCTCAATCGAATGCTTCTTCTGTTTATCCAGCTTCGGCAACTCGTCCAGCTCGCACAGCCGGCCGTTGACCCGCGCACGCACAAAACCCTGGGCGCGCAGTTCTTCGAAGACCGACAGATGCTCGCCTTTACGCTCGCGAATCACCGGGGCCAGCAGCATCAACTTGCTGCCTTCCGGTTGCGCGAGGACCAGGTCGACCATCTGGCTGACGGTCTGGGCTTCCAGCGGAATGTCGTGATCCGGGCAGCGCGGAATACCGACGCGGGCGTACAGCAGACGCAAGTAGTCGTAGATTTCGGTGATGGTGCCGACCGTCGAACGCGGGTTATGCGAGGTCGACTTCTGTTCGATGGAGATCGCTGGCGACAGGCCTTCGATGGTGTCGACGTCAGGCTTTTCCATCATCGACAGGAACTGCCGGGCGTAGGCCGACAGCGATTCGACATAGCGGCGCTGGCCTTCGGCGTACAGCGTGTCGAATGCCAGGGAAGACTTGCCGGATCCGGACAGGCCGGTGATGACGATCTGTTGGTCCCGTGGCAGGGTCAGGTCGATGTTCTTCAGGTTGTGGGTTCGGGCCCCACGAATCAGGATCTTGTCCAAAGTGGCCTCGCTCGGCGGGCGTCGAAAACGTAGGAGTATACGGCCAAATACTGGATGGATGCACACTATCAAATGCAGGGCGCGCAGGCTTACATGAAGACTGCGTCATCTATGCGCGTCATAGCGTCGCGATATACCCCGTCAATCGATGGGACTGGTAGAATCGCCGCCGGTTCACATGAGGTTTTTCCATGCACGATCCCCACAGCGAACGCATGAGTGGCAGTGAGACCCGCGCAGCAAGCGGTCTGGCCCTGGTGTTCGCCTTCCGTATGCTTGGCATGTTCATGGTGTTGCCGGTACTGGCGACCTATGGGATGGATCTGGCGGGAGCGACCCCGGCCCTTATCGGGCTGGCGATTGGCGCTTACGGCCTGACCCAGGCGCTTTTCCAGATTCCGTTCGGGATCATTTCCGACCGCATCGGCCGACGTCCGGTGATTTACCTGGGGCTGATCGTTTTCGCCCTCGGCAGCGTGCTGGCGGCGAATGCCGATTCGATCTGGGGAGTTATCGCTGGACGCGTCCTGCAAGGCGCCGGGGCGATTTCCGCAGCGGTCATGGCCTTGCTGTCAGACCTGACCCGCGAGCAGCACCGGACCAAAGCCATGGCCATGATCGGCATGACGATCGGGCTGTCGTTCGCTGTCGCGATGGTGGTTGGACCGCTGCTGACCCGTGCCTTCGGACTGTCCGGACTGTTCCTCGCCACCGGCTGCATGGCGCTATTCGGGATCGTGATCGTGATGTTCATGGTGCCGAAATCCACCGGGCCGTTGCAGCATCGCGAATCCGGCGTCGCGCGCCAGGCGTTGCTGCCAACACTCAAGCACCCTGACCTGTTGCGCCTGGATCTGGGCATTTTTGTGTTACATGCAATGTTGATGTCGAGCTTCGTTGCATTGCCCCTGGCCCTGGTCGAAAAAGCCGGGCTGCCCAAAGAGCAGCACTGGTGGGTCTACCTGACCGCGCTGCTGATCTCCTTCTTCGCCATGATCCCGTTCATCATTTACGGCGAGAAGAAACGCAAAATGAAACGAGTTTTATTGGGCGCCGTCGCGACGCTGATGCTCACTGAGCTATTCTTCTGGCAGTTCGGCGACAGCTTGCGAGCTCTGGTGATCGGGACGGTGGTGTTCTTTACCGCGTTCAATCTGCTGGAAGCTTCCTTGCCATCGCTGATCAGCAAGGTTTCACCAGCGGGCGGGAAGGGCACGGCGATGGGGGTTTATTCCACCAGCCAGTTCCTTGGCTCGGCGCTCGGTGGCATCCTCGGAGGCTGGCTTTTCCAGCATGGCGGTTTGTCGGTTGTGTTCCTTGGATGCGCCGGCCTGGCTGCACTTTGGCTAGCCTTTGCTGTTACCATGCGCGAACCTCCCTACGTGACGAGCCTGCGCTTGCCGTTGTCGGCCGAGGCGATCCGCGAAGCGGGTCTGGTCGAGCGCCTGAAGGCCGTCGTAGGGGTAACAGATGCAGTGATCGTTGCAGACGAAGCGGCGATTTACATCAAATTGGACACAGAACTATTGGATCGCACCACCCTCGAGCGCCTGGTGAACAACCCGCCCGAGGCAGCGTGCGTAGCCTAGGAGAACGTTATGGCCCGTGGGGTTAACAAAGTCATATTGGTCGGTACTTGCGGCCAGGATCCCGAAGTTCGCTACTTGCCTAACGGTAACGCCGTGACCAACCTGAGTCTGGCGACCAGCGAACAGTGGACCGACAAGCAAACCGGTCAGAAGGTCGAGAAGACCGAATGGCACCGTGTTTCGATGTTCGGCAAAGTTGCCGAGATCGCCGGCGAATACCTGCGCAAAGGTTCGCAGGTCTACATCGAAGGCAAGCTGCAAACCCGCGAGTGGGAAAAAGACGGTATCAAGCGTTACACCACTGAAATCGTGGTCGACATGCAAGGCACCATGCAGCTGCTGGGCGGCCGTCCACAACAGGGCGAGCAACAAGGCGGGGGCAATAACTACCAGCAGTCCGCTCCAGCCCCACGCCAGCAGGCTCCGCGTCCGCAGCAGTCGGCACCGCAACAGTCGCGCCAGGCTCCGCCTCCACAGCAGGCCGCGCCGCAACCGGCTCCGGATTTCGACAGCTTTGATGACGATATCCCGTTCTGATTTGTAGCTTTCTCAGAACCGTAAACAAAAAAAGCGAAGCCACTCATCTGGCTTCGCTTTTTTGTTGGCGTTGTTTAGCGGGTTAACGCGGCCACATTGGCCCGTGCCGAGTGCAGTTTCTTGTAGCTCTCGATCAACCGCAGGTGCCGGTCGAGGCCTTCTAGTTTCATGCTGGTCGGCGTCAAGCCGTGGAAGCGCACGCTGCCGTCCACCGAGCCGATTGCCGCGTCCGTGCGTTCCTTGCCAAACATCCGGCGGAAATTGGCCTCGTAGTCTTCCAGTTCCAGGTCTTCGTCCAGTTTCATCTCCAACACAACATTGACCGCCTGGTAGAACAAGCCGCGCTCAACCGTGTTGTCGTTGTACTGCAGGAACATTTCCACCGCTTCCTTCGCCTCTTCGTATTGCTGCAAGGCGAGATAAATCAGCAGTTTCAACTCCAGGATCGTCAGCTGACCCCACGCCGTATTGTCGTCGAATTCGATGCCGATCAGGCTGGTGATGTCGGTGTAGTCATCCAGCTCACTTTCCACCAGACGCTCAACCAACGCTCGCAGTTCTTCTTCGTCGAGGCTATGCAGGTTCAGGATGTCGGCGCGGAAGAACAGCGCTTTGTTGGTGTTATCCCAGATCAGATCGTCGGCGGGATAGATTTCCGAATAGTCCGGCACCAGGATGCGGCAGGCCTTCGCGCCGATATGCTCGTAGACCGCCATGTACACTTCTTTGCCCATGTCTTTGAGAATGCCAAACAAGGTCGCGGCTTCCTCGGCATTCGAGTTTTCACCCTGGCCGGAGAAGTCCCACTCCACGAATTCGTAATCCGACTTGGAGCTGAAAAAGCGCCACGACACCACACCGCTGGAGTCGATAAAGTGCTCGACGAAGTTGTTCGGCTCGGTCACCGCATGGCCTTCAAACGTCGGCTGAGGCAAGTCGTTGAGGCCTTCGAAGCTGCGGCCCTGCAACAATTCGGTGAGGCTGCGCTCCAGCGCCACTTCCAGGCTCGGGTGCGCGCCGAACGACGCGAATACACCGCCGGTACGCGGGTTCATCAGCGTGACGCACATCACCGGGAATTCACCGCCCAGGGACGCATCCTTCACCAGCACGGGGAACCCTTGTTCTTCCAGCGCCTGAATCCCGGCCAGAATCCCGGGGTATTTCGCCAGCACTTCCGCCGGCACGTCCGGCAGGGCAAATTCGCCTTCGATGATTTCGCGTTTGACCGCGCGCTCGAAGATCTCCGACAGGCACTGCACCTGGGCTTCGGCCAGCGTGTTACCGGCGCTCATGCCGTTGCTCAGGAACAGGTTCTCGATCAGGTTGGACGGGAAATACACGACTTCGCCGTCCGACTGGCGCACGAACGGCAGCGAGCAGATGCCGCGTTCTTCATTGCCCGAGTTGGTGTCGATCAGGTGGGAGCCACGCAACTCGCCTTCGCGGTTGTAAACCTTCAGGCAGTACTCGTCGAGGATTTCGCTCGGCAGTGCATCTTTACGGCCAGGCTTGAACCAGCGTTCGTCCGGGTAATGCACGAATGCTGCGTTGGCGATGTCTTCGCCCCAGAACTGGTCGTTGTAGAAGAAGTTGCAGTTGAGTCGCTCGATAAACTCGCCCAGCGCCGACGCCAAGGCGCCTTCCTTGGTCGAGCCCTTGCCATTGGTGAAACACATCGGCGAGTGCGCGTCGCGGATGTGCAGCGACCACACGTTGGGCACGATATTGCGCCACGAGGCGATTTCAATCTTCATGCCCAGGTCCGCCAGAATGGCTGACATGTTGGCGATGGTCTGCTCCAGCGGCAGATCCTTGCCGACGATATAAGTGCTCGCCTCTGAAGTGGAAGCCGGCATCAACAACGCCTGGGCGTCGGCGTCGAGGTTTTCCACTTCTTCGATGACAAATTCAGGCCCTGCTTGCACCACTTTTTTCACGGTGCAGCGGTCGATGGAGCGCAGGATGCCCTGGCGGTCCTTGTCGGAAATGTCCGCAGGCAGCTCGACCTGAATCTTGAAAATCTGGTTGTAGCGGTTTTCCGGATCGACAATGTTGTTCTGCGACAGGCGGATATTTTCGGTGGGAATACTGCGGGTGTCGCAGTACAACTTCACGAAATACGCCGCACACAGCGCCGAGGAAGCCAGGAAGTAATCGAACGGGCCCGGTGCCGAGCCATCGCCCTTGTAGCGGATAGGTTGATCGGCCACCACCGTGAAGTCATCGAACTTTGCTTCAAGCCGAAGGTTGTCGAGAAAGTTGACCTTGATTTCCATGGGGGATTACCAGAATAACGGGATAGACGAATTGGCCGCCATTATCCGGCTTTTCAGTCGTAAGTCTCGTTCTGTGCCTGGTTTACATCCGTTTCACCCTGAAGCCCGATGCACGGCACCGGGCTTATTTGTGGGCGATGGATCGATCAATCGAGGATCAGGTGCGGCAGAAACCGGCTCGAATCCTTGGTGATCAGGCTGTTGTCTTCGCGCACGCCGATGCCGGCCGCTTGGTCGCCAATCACCCACGAACCCACCAGCGTGAAGCTGTCGCCAAACCGGGGCAGCGGGGCGAACTCCTGAAGGATAAACGGCGCATCCGTGTAGGGCCCGTCCTCTTTGACGATCAGACCGTCGGTGGTTTGCAACTCGATGTTGGCGCCTTCCCGGGAGAAGTAGGGCTTGCGCACCCAGCCTTTCGGCACCGCTTGGTTCGGGTCGGTGTCCACATGCGCCGCGAGCAGGTTCGGGTGACCTTTGTTGAATTCCCACAGCAACGGCAGGATGCCTTTGTTGGAGATGATCGATTTCCAGGCCGGCTCGAAAAACTGCGTATCGCTTTGGGCGATCGCGGCGCCAAACGGCTCGTGGAAGATGAACTCCCAGGCGTGCAGCTTGAACAGGTGCGGAATCCAGCGATCTTCGAGATCCACGAAGCGTCCGTCAGCGGTGAGGCCGATGTCTTCGAGGTCGATGTGGCGGGATTCGATGCCGACCTTTTCCGCAATCAGGCGCAGGTAGTCGGTGGTGCCTTTGTCTTCGACCGAGTCTTTCATCGAGGCGAAGTAGAACGGTTGCTTGAGCTGCAACTGCGCAAAAGCCTGATGCAGCTTGGTGTCGATGCTGTTGAACTGGTCGGCATGCTTGGGCAGCAGGCCGCGTTCAATGCATTGCTCCAGCCAGCCCCACTGAAACGCCGCTGCTTCATACAAACTGGTCGGCGTGTCGTAGTTGAGCTCCAGCAACTTGGCCGGCCCGCTGCCGTTGTAGGAGAAGTCCATGCGCCCGTACAAATGCGGATGGCCTTCGAGCCATGAGGTGCGGACCAGGTCGAAGAACGGCTTGGGAATGCTCAGGCGCTCCAGCAATTCCTCGCTCTGCACCACGCGGGCCACCAGGTCCATGCACATGTCATGCAGTTCGGTGGTCGGGTCTTCCAGATCGTTTTCGATCTGCTTGAGCGTGAACTGGTAGTACGCGCTCTCGTCCCAATAGGGTTCGTCGTCAATGGTGTGGAACAGAAAGCCGAGACTTTCGGCGGTCTGTTTCCAGTCATGACGTTCGGCGCAGAGGATTTTCTTCATGGCCCTGCTCCTTAACTGCTCGAGCCGCCAGAACTCTTGCTCGATCCACCCCAGCCACTGCGTGCACTGGCCTGGCTGCCGAAGCCGCCGCGAGAAGTGGCCGAGGCAACCGTCGCCGCTTTGCTGCGGGTGATGGTATCGCTGTAGTTGCTGCTGCCGTAGCGCGCCTGGTTGGACCGGTTAAAGGTCGAACCGCTCGAAACCCGCTGGCTGAGTGTCGAGTTCGAGTAACTGCCACGGTCATCGCGGTAGCGGTACACCGGCTCGGAGTAGTAGCTGTTGCGGTTGTTGCTCAGCATGTTGCCGATCAGCAAACCGGTCAGCAGGCTGCTGCCGGAGAACCCCGAGCCACTGGCGGCGCTGGCTTCCGACGCGGGCAAGCGGGCCTTGGCCGCATCCACTTCGGATTGCGTCACTTCGCCTTCGGCGTTCAGTTCGAAACCGCCGAGCTTGGGGATGAACTTGCCGGCGGAATCCTGTTGGCACCAGTCGGCAACAAAATCGGCGTCGCAATCGGCCTGGTTGTCATACACCGGCGCGATGCGGCGATGCTCGGCCATGGCCTTCATGTAGGCGTCGGAGCAGACGTCGACCGGCAGTTTTTCATCGGCGCACTGCTGGACCGACTGGAAGTTGTACTTCTTGTGTATCTCGTAGGTTTTTTCCGTTGGCCCGCAGCCTGAGATCGCCATGGCGACCGACGCGGCCAGGGAGAGCTGAACGTACTTGCTTCGTTTCATCACAATCTCCGTTGCGCGCGATCAGTTCTGGGAAGGGGTCATGCACGCGGCGTTGAGCATGCCGACGCTGATGGCCACGGCGGCCACGTAGATGCCGGCGGCAATTTCACCATTGCGGATGCGCTCGGACGTGCCCTTGAGCACCAGGCTGGTCATCAGGAACGCCAGCAACTGGACGAACGCTGCGATCACGGCCCAGACCACGAAGTCGAGGATATTGATCGAGTAGGCAATCACGTTGCTCGCGGGAATGGCGAAGCCGATGATCGCGCCACCCAGGGCAATCGCCGCCGCCACGTTGCCGGCGCGAATCAGTTCGAATTCCTTGTGCGGCGTGATGCGGGTGTAGATGAACTGGAACAGCGCGAACAACACGGCGGCGCCGATGATGTACGACACAAACCCGAGGACGGCGGCCTTGTTCAGGGAGATGGAGAGCGCTTCAAGCATGGGAATCTTCCTTTTTTAAAGTGTGTTCAAGTCGGTGGTGTACAACGAAATACCCAGCGAAGTGCTCAGGCTGATGGTGCCTTCCGCGTCTTCCTCCACGGAAAACAGCAGCAACTCGCGACGATCGGTCAGGCCGGTGTCGCGGGCATACAGCATCGAACGGTGCTCGATGGTGTAGGACTCGTCCGGATTGCTCACGTGTTCGCTGAGAGGCACCAGTTCCGTTTGCCCTTCCTCGGTGCCCCATTCACGGGTGTATTCGACGCCGTTGTGGGTGTAGGTCGGCAGCCCGATCAAGCTTTGCGGGCCGGCCAGTCGACGCAATTCCGCTTCGCTGGTGATGGTCACGTAGCTGAGGTAATTGAACAGGATCACTGACTCGACCTGCCCGTCGATCTCGCCGGTGGTGTGCACTTGCAGCCAATAGTCTTCGTCGTTCATGTAATAGCGCGACAGCCAGGTCGACTGCCCGAGGTCGACATGGCCGACGCTCCAGATCTGCTGGGAACCGGGGATGGTCACCGTGGTTTTTTCGTCGAGCAGCAACTTCAGGGTGCTGTCGAACATCACGCCTTTGCCTTGGGCCAGGCCTAGCGGGCCGACCACCGGCGGAGTGTTATTGGCGGTCCACTTCGAGTTCGGGGTCGAGTTTGAATTCGTGGCCGTGGCCGGGGCCTCAAGCCCCATCAACTGTTTAAACCATCCCATTGGAGATTTCCTTGAGGCGAGTGGAGGCGATGTAGAAGAGTTCACCGCCCTCAATGCGCGTGGCGTTGGGCGGATTGATCGAAGGTTGTTGCGCACCCTTGGCGCGGTAGCCGATGAGGGTCGCGTTGTGGCGTTCTTTCATCCGGGCGTACAGCTCGCCGAAGGTGGCCACATAGGTTTCGGGCAGTTTCATCAGGTATTGCGTGGCGCCTTGGCCCACACACAGTAACTCGTTGATGACGACAGAGGAGCCCGGATCCTGGGATGCGCGCACCAGCATTTCGATGGCCATGCTTGAGGTGCATTCCAGGCTCGGGGCGTAGGAGCTGGCGAGAGCGGCGATTTCGCTTTCATTGAAATGGGCGACGACGTGACCGATCGGGTTCAGTTGATTGACCGCCAGCACGGTGGCCAGGGTCAGGTCGTCGGAATGGGTGCGCACCAGCACGCGTTCGGCCCCGGGCACGCCGGCGCGCAACAACAGCGCGGCGGAGGACAGGCTTTCGCCCTTGATAAACGCGGCTTTGCCGGGCATCGGGTTTTCTTCGAGGTCGCAATCGCAAATCACGATCAGGTTGTCGTTGGAGGTTTCATCCTCCAGCAGCAACTCAATGACCCGCTCGCTGGACGAGCCTTCCCAGCCGATGAGTACCGTATGGCCGGTCTTGCCGGTGAAATCGCCTTTGCCCTTCATGCCTTTTCTCCAAACATCGATAACGCTGCTGGTGGTTTTGCCGATGGCTGCCGTCAACAGCGCGATGCCTCCGAGCATGACCCAGGTAGCCACGAAAACGCGTCCCGCGGCTGTTTGCGGCGCGAGATCGCCGTAGCCGACAGTCAGCGTGGTGGTGAGATAGAAGTAGGTAAACGTGGCGGGGGCGGTGAGGTGTTGTTCGCCCAGAAGCACCAGGCCGAGATACGCCGTGCTCAGGTGGATGCCTAAGGCAATCGCCAGTCCGGCCCAACCGAAACGGTGGAAGAAGGTCGCGGCGTACACGCGTAATAAAAGAAAAATCGACATGACGTCCCTGACTCCGTGGGATGGCTCGTTCCTGGCGGTGCACAGGCTCGAACCCTGAACGTTCAATTGCCTTTACCGGGCGGCATTAAACCTGTTGCGCGGCGCCGAGAGAAGTACCTTGGCTGCAATAAATCCGGCGAATGCCCCGGCGAGGTGACCTTCGAAGGAAACGCCGTGACGTGGCAGGAAACCAAAGACCAGTCCGCCATACAACAGGGCGACGACAATTGCCGTGATCAGGTTGCCCCAACTGTGCTGGAACCAGGCGCGCGACAGGATGTACGCCCACAGCCCGAACACCCAGCCGCTGGCGCCGATGTGCACGCCGGAAAAGCCGAACAGCCAGACCAGCAAACCGCCCAGCCCGATAATAATCGCGCTGACGGCGATGAAACGATTGAGTCCGTCGACGATGACCAGGGTGCCGAGGATCAAGAAAGGAATCAGGTTGGCGCTCAAGTGCGCGAAGGAAGCATGGAGAAACGGTGAAGTGAGGATGCCGGGCAATCCGTAGAGGGTTCTCGGGACCAGGCCAAATGAAAGAAGGCTGTAGCCGCTGACGGCGTTGAGCACCTGCAGCGCGACCATGAAAATCGCCAGGCCGGCGATTATCTTGAAACCCTTCAGGGCATCCATCCTTGACCTCGACTCGACAAAAAATTGAACACCACAAATCCATGTGGGAGCGGGCTTGCTCGCGAAAGCGGTGTGTCAGGCAATATTTCTATCAACTGACACATCGCCTTCGCGAGCAAGCCCGCTCCCACAGGTTATGTTTACTGCGCCGATTTTTGCTTCAGACGTTCCAGGATCGCATTGGCGCTGCCGGTGTCCGGCGTAATCCCGGCTTCGCGCAGTTTGCGTTCCAGATCGGTGCCGGTCGATGCGTCGGCCAGTTCGTCCTGGGCTTCCAGCTCGGCAGCGCGTTGCTGCTGTTTGGCTTGCAGGCGATTCAGCGTACCGACGGCAGTTTCCAGCTTGCCGTTGGCGCCGCCACTGGCGATCGAAGCGCTGACCTGGGCTTTCTGCACGCTTTCGCGGGCCTTGGCCATGTCCACTTGCTGGCGCAGGCTTTTGATGCGGTTTTCAGCCTTGGTGATGTCTTTGCGCATGTTGTCCGCGTAACCGCCGAATTCGGTGGCCTGCTTTTGTTCAACATCGAGCTCGTTGGTCAGGGTCGAAATGGCTTCGGCCACTTCCATTGCCAGGTCTTCACGATTGGCCTGGATGGCGGCCATGGCCTTGGATTCCAGGTCCTTGATCTTGGCGTTGTACTCGGCCACGCGATCAGCCGACAGTTTGTGCTTGGCCATGATGGTGACCAGCTCGCGCTTGGCGTTGGCCAGGGCGCTGTCAGCATCGCGGATTTCCTGGTCGAGGATACGCAGGGCCTGTTGGTCGACGATGGACTCGCCGACTTCACTCGCGCCGCCGCGCAGCGCCGTGAACAATTTGCTCCAAATGGACTGAGTCATTGGGTAATCCCTATTCCTGAAAATTAATGGAAGAAACGTTCAAAGGCTTCGCTGGCGCGCTGCACGTTGTCGACGAGGGTTTTGACCTCGGTCACGACGTTGGTCAGGCTCGAATCGGAGCTCAATGCGCCGAACATGTTGTAGACGATCTGCCCGTTCGGCATCGACTCGATACCGATCGAGGACAGCGGGAACAGCTCGCGGCTGCGCAGTACGGCGTCGTTGAAGGCCGGCACGTCCTTGATCGACTCGACGTCCACCAGCACGGTGTCGACGATGATCTGCTCGCCCACCACTGCGATGTAAATCGGCAGGCCGCCGAAGTCGTTCATCTCCAGCTTGATGCTCGGCTCGGAGCCCTGAACGAGGGAAAGGGTGATGTCGTTGGAAACCACTTCATCAAGGGCCTGGAGGGCGCTGAAGAGGCGGTCGATGTTCCAGTTTGTACCTGCGCTCATGTAATTCTCCGACATGAATGAGCCAGCCAGGATCGGTTGGCGTAGCTGTTTCTCCATCTGCTTGAGCAGGCTTCGGTTTTCGGGAAGCACCCAAGTCTCGTGTTTCACATAACCGGCGGCACCCAGGCCCGCGCGCATCTGCTTCATGTAGAAACTCGACGGTTTTTTCGCGGACGGTTTCGAGCGCTCTCCCTTGCGGCTCGCTGTATCGGGAACAGGCTCGGCAGGCGGACCTGGTGGAGAGCTACTTTTCATGCTGGTGACTCCGTAGTGAAAATCTCACGCGTGAGAAACACTACAGTGATTATTTGCAGCGCTCAATAGCTCACGCGTGAGATTTTTACGAACGGAAATACAAAGGCCCGCAGCGCGAGAACGCTGCGGGCCTTTTTGTTTATCCAGTTGTTTCGATAACGTCAGCCGGCGAGGAATTCGTCCGCCGACACCACGCTCGCATAAGCAAAAGCCAGCGCCGCCATAAACGATGCATGCACATGGGCGGCCGGCACTGTTACACCATTGAACTCCAGGTCGCGAGTGGCGCAGGCATCGTGGATCACCGTCACGGTATAGCCCAGGTCGGCGGCGGCGCGGGTGATGCCATCGACGCACATGTGGCTCATGCTGCCGACAACTACCAGATTTTCGATGCCTTGCTGGTCAAGGATGGCTTCCAGCTCGGTTTCGCGGAACGAGTTGACGAAGTGCTTGAGCACCACCGGCTCGTCGGCGCGGTTGAGGACTTTAGGGTGCAGCTTCGCGCCGTCGGAACCTGGCGTGAAGAACGGCGCGGCGTCGGAAGTGAATTCATGGCGGATGTGCACCACCGGGTCACCGGCCTCGCGGAAGGCGTTGATCAGGCGTACAGCCTTGTCCGCCGCCGCGTCGGCACCGACCAGCGGCCACTTGCCTTGGGGGAAGTAGTCGTTCTGGATATCGACTACGATGAGCGCTTGCTTGGCCATGGGTGTTTCCTCGAAGTGTGTATGGGTGTGGAATGAAGTATTGGCGCTGGCCGGCCCGCCGAGGATTGGCCACACCGACAATAGAAGGGGGAAAACTGACAATGGGCGTAGAAAGGGCAGTCGTCGAACTGGGCGTGTTGATCTATCCCGGCGCGCAGATGGCGGCGGTGCATGGGTTGACGGACCTGTTCGGGGTCGCCAACCGTATCGCCGCCGAGCATCAGGCGGCGCAATTGCCGTTGCTGCGCATCAGTCATTGGCGCGGGGAGGGCGATCAGGTGCCTGAGCGGGTGTATGACAGTCATCCCGGTCCGGACAGTGCGTTAGTCGCGGTAATGATCCCGCCGTCGATTGGCGGCTTTTCCGAGAGCCAGGCGCCCCAGGGGTTGATTCGCTGGATTCGCCAGCAACATGCCCAAGGCGCGACCCTGGGCGGCGTGTGCGTGGGTTCGATCCTGCTGGCGGAAAGCGGACTGCTCGACGGTCGCAGCGCCACTACCCATTGGACCTCGGCCAAAACCTTTGCCGAACGTTACCCGGCGATCCAGCTCAAGGCCGATACGCCCATCGTCGATGACGGCGACCTGATCACCACCGCCGGGTTGATGGCCTGGTCCGAGCTGGGTTTGCGCATGGTTGATCGCCTGCTGGGGCCGAGCATCGCCAGTGGCACCGCGCGGTTTCTGGTGGTGGAGCACAGCGACAGTGCGAGCGAGTGCGGCAGCAACTTTGCGCCGATTCTCAGCCATGGCGATGCGTCGATTCTCAAGGTCCAGCATTGGCTGCAAAGCACCGGGGCCACCGACGTGTCGCTGACGGCGATGGCCGAGCGAGCCGGGCTGGAAGAGCGCACTTTCCTGCGCCGCTTCCGCGCGGCGACCGGGTTGAAACCCACCGAGTACTGTCAGCATTTGCGGGTCGGCAAGGCCCGGGAAATGCTCGAATTCACCAACGGCACCATCGACCACATCGCCTGGACCGTGGGCTACCAGGACCCGAGCGCGTTTCGCGCCACGTTCAAGAAAATCACCGGGCTGGCGCCGAGTGATTATCGTGCGCGGTTTGGGGTGACACCGCCGGTCGCTGTAGCACGGTAACGAATTCACCGAAAATCCAAACTGTGGGAGCGAGCCTGCTCGCGAATGCGATGTACCAGTCAGCATCAATGTCGACTGACAGATCGAATTCGCGAGCAGGCTCGCTCCCACAGGGGAAAGGTGTAAATCATTCGACCGTGCAAAATGCTCTAGTCTTGAGGTAAGTCGTGCAGAATCAAACAGGCCTAACGCCATCATCGTTTGAGCAACAGCCTGATCTGAAAGCCATTTCTCTTCAGTCTCCCTTGGCCTGATCTCTGCACCCCTCAAGCCACATCCATCAGCGCAGATTGAAGGGGGACGCATGACCCCAACAAATCGCAAAAAACTGGTCGTCGCCCATTCCGTGCGGCCCGAAGCCCCTCTGCATGAAGTCGAAACCAATCGTGCGCTGGCCAAGTGGCTGGCGCAGATCCTCGGGCTCAAATACGGCGGCAGCTACGACCCCGAACAGCACCGCGGCCGCGACCTGTATCTATTGCCGACCCAAACCCTGGTGGGCGTGGCTAACGCGCGGCAACTGGGGGTCAAGGGCCCGGAGGATTTGTGGGGCGGTTATGTCGATCACGACTTCATCTGCACCAAAGCCATCAGCCACGGTTTGCTCAATCGCGATGCGCATGCCCCGGAAGGTTGGTCGCCGTTGTTTTCCGAGCGAGTGCGCAATGTGGTGCTCGATGGCCTCAGCGTATTTTCCCTGGAGGATGCGCGCCCGGCGGCGGAGCATTTGCTCGACAGCGGGCCGATCCGCCTCAAACCGATTCATGCCTGCGCCGGACGCGGTCAGGAAGTGATCAAAAGCCTCGACCAGTTCGACGCCGTCCTCGCCCGGCCCGACGCCGAGCCGTTGTTCACCGAGGGCGTGGTGCTGGAGCAGGACCTCGACCAGGTGATTACCCACAGCGTCGGCCAGAGCTTTATCGGCGACAAAGTGCTGAGTTACTGCGGTGATCAATACTTGACCGAAGACGGTCGAGGCGAGCAGGTTTACGGAGGTTCCAACCTGCTGGTAGTGCAGGGTTACTACGAAGATCTGCTGGAACTGGAATTGCCCGACGATGTGCGCCTGGCGATCCAGCAAGCCCAGGTGTTCGACAACGCGGCAGACGAGGCTTACCCCGGTTTCTACGCCTCGCGCCGCAACTACGACATCGCCCAGGGTCTGGACAGCAACGGCAAATCGCGCAGCGGCGTGCTTGAACAATCCTGGCGCATGGGCGGGGCCAGCAGCGCCGAAGTCGCGGCGTTGCAGAGCTTCATCAACGACCCGGGGATGCGCGCGATTCGCGTGTCGTCGGTGGAAACCTACATCGATCAGCCGCTGCCGGCGGACGCCATCGAGGTGTACCGCGGCCCGGCGGAAAACAGCGACTTTCTTCTCAAGTACGTAACGGTCAAATCCTATGACGGCTAGAAGCGAAACCATTGCAATCGACATCGACGGCGAACAGATGACCGGGCATTTCCTGAGCCCCAAATCGAAAGTCCCGGGTGTGCTGTTTGTGCACGGCTGGGGCGGCAGTCAGGAACGTGACCTGGAGCGGGCCAAAGGCATCGCCGGGTTGGGTTGTGTGTGTTTGACCTTCGACTTGCGCGGGCACACCGGCGGCACCGGCATGGCGTTGTCCCAGGTCACCCGCGAAGACAACCTGCGCGACCTGTTGGCGGCGTATGACCGCTTGCTTGCGCATCCGGCCCTCGACACCTCGGCGATTGCCGTGGTCGGCACCAGTTATGGCGGTTACCTGGCGGCGATCCTCACGTCGTTGCGCCCGGTGCGCTGGCTGGCGTTGCGGGTGCCAGCGCTGTATCGCGATGAACAATGGCACACGCCCAAGCGGGATCTGGACAAGGTGGATTTGCTGGATTACCGCAGCACCCTGGTGCATTCCGAAAACAATCGGGCGTTGCACGCCTGCGCGGCGTTTACCGGGGATGTGTTGTTGGTGGAGTCCGAAACTGACGACCACATTCCCCACGCGACCATCATGAGTTACCGCGCGGCGTGCCAGCAGACGCACTCCCTGACTCACCGCATCATCGACGGCGCCGACCACGCCCTGAGCGACCCCGTTGCCCAACAGGCCTACACCTCGATCCTCGTGGACTGGATCACGGAAATGGTGGTGGGGGAGCGGTTGAGCATTATTCAGTCCAGTTGAATCGGTGGTGTTCTGGCGATTCGCGAGCAGGCTCGCTCCCACATTGGAATGCGTTCCCCTGTGGGAGCGAGCCTGCTCGCGAATGGCCGCCGCACCGCTATTCTCAAGAAGGCTTCTTGGCAATCCGCAGCGACTTGGCCTTGGCTTCCACCACCAGATACATCACCAACGCAATCAACAGCGGCAAGATGAAATAAATCGCCCGATACGCCAGCAACCCCGCCACCAGACTGCCCCGCGACGCCTCATGTTGCAGCAACGCCACGAACACCGCCTCCAGCACCCCAAGCCCCGCAGGAATGTGGGTAATGACCCCGGCAATCGCGCTGATCAGCAACACCCCCAGCACCAGCGGATAATCCAGCTTGCTCGGCAACAGGGTGAAAATCACCGCCGCCATCAACGACCAGTTCAATGCCCCGAGCGCCAGTTGCAGCACCGCCATGCGCAGCGACGGCAGGTCGATTTCCACCCCGCGTATCGCCCATTCCCGACGTTTGGAAAACCGGCACGCCGCCAGATAGCCCGCGCTGATCAGCAGCAACAACACCCCGACGCCTTGCAACGCATCGCTGCTCAGCTTCCAGCCCGGCGGCATTCTGACCAGTCCGCTGCTGAAGATCGCGCCGGCAATCACCATGTAGCCGAACCAGTTGGTCGCCAGGCTCAGCCCAAGGATTTTCGCGATGTTGCCTTTACTCACCCCCAACCGCGAATACAGCCGATAACGCATGGCGATGCCACCAACCCAGGCGCTCAGGTTGAGGTTGAAGGCGTAGCTGATGATCCCCACCGGCAGGATCTGTTTCCAGGTCAGGTCCTGGCGAATGTAGGTGCGACCGATCAGATCGAAACTGGCGTAGACCAGGAAACTCACCAGCGTCACGCCTGACGCAATGATCAGCGTGCGCACCTTGAAATCGGCCAAGGTGTCGAACACTTCGTTCCATTCAATGCGCTGGGCCAGCATCGTGAACAGCACGATCAGCGCCAGGAAAAACAACATCGTCAGCGGTTTTTTCCAGCGGCTCCAACGGGCTTTTTTGGCAGGCGCAGCGCTATCGGCGTGAGCGGCCGGTTGTGCATCAGAGTGGCTCATGATGATCGCTCCCGGCCGGATGGACGAAGGGTTTCAGGCGCGGCTTGTGCGCCGGCAGCCAACCGGCCCATGCCGGAAAATGGCGCAGGAAGTGGAACACCAGGAACCCGACGGTCATGTGCCAGACCCGTCCGCGCGGAGCCTTGTCCGGCGACATGGCTTTGCAATGGTTGTTGCTCAGGTCTTCAAGACGTTCAAACAGTTCGCGATTGAACGCGCGGTCGCGGATCAACACATTGGCTTCCAGGTTCATCGACAGGCTCAGCGGGTCGAGGTTGCTCGACCCGACAGTGCTCCAGTCTTCATCCACCAACGCGACTTTGCCGTGCAGCGGCCGTTGGCAATACTCGTGAATCTGTACGCCGGACTTGAGCAGATAGTCATAGGTCATGCGGGCGGCAAGCTTGGCCACCAGCATGTCCGGCTGGCCTTGCAGAATCAGCCGCACTTCGACGCCACGGCGAGCAGCGTTGCGGATCTCCCGCAGCAAGCGATAACCGGGGAAGAAGTAGGCGTTGGCGATCACGACGCGGCGCTGGGCACTGCGCAGGACTTGCCGGTAAACCTCCTCGATGTCGGTGCGATGGTCGCCGTTGTCGCGGTACACCAACCGCACCTGGCCGTCATGATCACTGAAGGCCAGTTCCGAACGTCGTTGGCGGCGGCGTTGCCACCAATACTTGGCGCGAGCCGGGCGACCGCTTTGCAGCAGGGCGAAGTGATGAATGTCCGCCACCGCCGGGCCTTGCACTTCCACGGAATAATCCTGCTTGGCCTCGGGGCCGAAGTCGGCCAGATGGTCGGCGGAAAAATTGATCCCGCCGAGAAATGCAATCGTGCCATCGACCACCACAATCTTGCGGTGCAGGCGGCGGAACCAGTTGGTGCGAAACCCCAGATGCTTGGGCGCCGGGTCGAAGATTTGGATGTGCACACCGGCCTCATTCAGCGCCGCTAGATAACCCGTGGTCAGTTCGCCGCAACCAAAGCCGTCGAGGCTGGCGGTGACACGCACGCCTCTTTGCGCGGCTTCGATAAGCACTTGCTGCAACTCATTGCCGACCTTGTCTTCGAAGACAATAAAGGTCTCCAGAAGGATTTCAGTCTTGGCCTCGCGCATGGCTTCGAATACCCGAGGGAAATACGCCTCACCGTTTTCCAGTAACACGACCCGGTTGTTGCCTTGCCAGGCATATTCGACGTCAACCGCCGCCGGTTCGACCATCGCTGGCGCGGGAACCTGTTCCACGGTGGCTTTCTCCATCGGGGGATTGTTCATAGCTCGATCTCCACCGAAAGCGGTGCGTGGTCGGAAAGGTGTGACCAGGGCCGCGCCGCCAATACTTGCGGACGGCTGGCCTTGAGGTTGCGTACGTAGATGCGGTCCAGGCGCAGCGCCGGCCAGCGCGCTGGGAAAGTGCGCGCCGGTTTACCGTGGTGTTCGGCAAAGACTTCGCGCAGGCCCGAGGGTTTGAGCAGTGCATCGGCGCGCTGGCGCCAGTCATTGAAGTCACCGGCCACGATCACCGGTGCATCGTCTGGCAGCTCGGCGAGACGACGGGCCAGCAACTTCAGTTGTTCCGTGCGATGCGCTTCATGCAGTCCTAAGTGAACGCAAATCGCGTGCACTTCCTGACCGTCGCCCGGCAGGCGCAGCACGCAATGCAGGAGGCCACGGTTCTCGTGGCCGCTGATGGACACGTCGAGGTTGTCGTGGCGGATGATCTGGAATTTCGACAGCAATGCATTGCCGTGATCCCCCGCCGGGTACACCGCGTTGCGGCCGTAGGCGAACTGCGGCCACAGGGTGTCGGCGAGGAATTCGTATTGCGGCATCGTCGGCCAGTTGCTGTAGCGCTGGGGATGCTGCTCGTGGGTGCCGTGGACTTCCTGCAAAAACACCACGTCGGCGGACACACTGCGCACCGCTTCGCGCAATTCGGGCAGGATGAAACGCCGGTTGAGCGCGGTGAAACCCTTGTGGGTGTTGACCGTCAGCACGGTAAAGCGGCGCACCGCGGTGATGATGGTTTCCTGCTCGTCGGTGCTGCCGACCGGTTCGGAAATGCTCATGGCAGCACTCCTTCGGCAGCGGGTTCGCCGGGGCGGGTGGCGAGGTCTTCGTCGAGGTGGAAGCGCTCCAGCAAGCTGCGGGCGTCGAAGGGCGCGCGGACTTTGATGTCGTTATCGAAATAGCAGAACACTTCCCGGGATTTGCGCATCTTGGGTTTTTGTCGCGGCGCGATCAAATGCGGGTCCGACGGTTGCCGGCCATGGTTCCAGGCGTCGATTCGGTCACCCCAGCGTTCCAGCGCCTCGGGCGTGTAGCCGCTGGCGTAGAGTTCTTCGGCACCGTGCAGGCGCAGGTAGACGAAGTCGCTGGTGAGGTCTTCGCGGTATGGCCATTTGCCGGCTGTGTCGGCGATCACAAGAGCAGTGTTATAGCGCCGCAGCAGACGGGTGAAGGCCGGGTCGACAAAGCTGTCGTGGCGAATTTCCACGGCATGGCGCAGCGGTTTTTTGCCGTGGGCCTTGATGCTGGCGTGGCCATTTACATGGGCATCGTGCTGGCGGGCGAGGGCGGCGGCCTGCTCGGTGTCGTGGGGCAGTTGTTCGAGGAAGTGTTCAAACAGTTCGGCGTCGAACTTGAAGCTGGGCGGGAATTGCCAAAGGATCGGTCCGAGTTTTTCTTTCAGTTCCAGCACCCCGGAGGCAAAGAAATTCGCCAGGGGTTTGTGGATGTCCCGCAGGCGCCTGATGTGGGTGATGAAACGCGGGGCCTTGACGCTGAAGACGAAGCCCCGTGGGGTTTCGTCGTACCACTGCAGATAGCGTTCAGGCCGTTGCAGGGCGTAGAACGATCCATTGATTTCGATGCTGTTGACCGCCCGCGAGGCGAATTGCAATTCGCGCTTCTGGGTCAGCCCTTTCGGGTAGAACCCCCCGCGCCATGGTGTGTAGCGCCAGCCTGAAATACCAATATGAATCGCCGCCATGTGTCCTCCCCGTCGAATGCCCTCCGTCTTTTGATGACTGTCGGGTAAACGGGAAAGTTTCCACGGGACTACGGACGGTAAATTTTCTCAAAGACACCAAAAAACAACTGTGGGAGCGGGCTTGCTCGCGAAAGCGGTGTGTCAGTCACATCAATATCGGATGTGCCGCCGCCTTCGCGAGCAAGCCCGCTCCCACAGGTGAGGGATCAGTGACCGGTGACGACCCGGGTCGAGCTCTCGGCATACACCGGCCCAAGCCGATCAAGCCGCCCACTCCACGCCGTCAGCGCCAGGGCCACCAACACCACCAGGCCACCGATCCACGCGGTATGGATCAACCCCATATTCGCCACGATCAAGCCACCGCCCCACGCACCCCCGGCAATCCCGAGGTTGAACGCCGCGATGTTCAGGCCCGAGGCCACGTCCACCGCATTCGGGGTGTGATGTTCGGCCTGACGCACCACATACACCTGCAGGCCCGGCACGTTGCCGAACGCCACCGCACCCCAGACCAGTACGGTAGCGAGAGCCAGCCATGGATTGCTGGCAGTGAAGGTCAGCACAAACAAAACGGCAGCGAGCAGGGCAAAGATGATTTTCAACGCGCTGATCGGGCCGCGTTTGTCCGCCAGTTTGCCGCCCCAGATGTTACCGACCGCCACCGAGATGCCGTACACCAGCAGCACCAGGCTGACAGTGCTGGCGCTGAAACCGGAGATGTCCTGAAGAATCGGCGCCAGAAAGGTGAACGCGATAAACGAGCCGCCGTAACCCACCGCCGTCATGGCATACACCAGCAGCAGGCGCGGTTGTTTGAGTACTTGCAGTTGTTCCAGCAACGAGGCGGGTTTGCTGTGGGTAATGTTTTTCGGCACATACAGCAGGCTGCCGATAAACGCGATCACACCCAGCGCCGACACGGCGAGGAAGGTTTCACGCCAGCCGAAATGCTGACCGATAAACGTCCCCAACGGCACGCCGGTGACCAACGCCACGGTCAGGCCGGTGAACATGATCGCAATCGCGCTGGCGGCTTTTTCCTTCGGCACCAGGCTGGTGGCGATGGTCGA
The DNA here is from genome assembly GCF_044762525.1 of Pseudomonas sp. NPDC096950. NCBI lineage: Bacteria > Pseudomonadati > Pseudomonadota > Gammaproteobacteria > Pseudomonadales > Pseudomonadaceae > Pseudomonas > Pseudomonas sp. NPDC096950. Next base: position 25,372 of record NZ_JBIWEL010000026.1, read on the forward strand.
GCCAATCGAGAAAAACACCCCGTGGGCCAGGCCGGTGACGATCCGCGCAATGATCAGCGATTCATAACTCGGTGCTTTCCAGGCCAACAGGTTGCCGAGGGTGAACAGCACCATCAGCGACAATAGCAGCAATTTGCGCGGGACTTTGCCGGTGAGGGCGGTCAGCACCGGCGCGCCAATGGCCACGCCCAAGGCGTAGAGGCTGACCAGCAGGCCGGCGGACGGCAGGCTGACCCCGAGGTCGGCGCCGATGGTGGGTAACAGGCCAACGATGACGAACTCGGTCGTCCCGATGGCGAAGGCGCTGAGCGTCAGCGCGAGCAAGGCAATGGGCATGACTGCAACTCCGGTGGGTTAATTGATGGAGCGCAGTGTCGGGGTTTGGGTTGTGCGGAAAAATACAGGGATGGGCATTTGATATTTGCCTTGTGCGCAAAGATCTAGGGCCAACCCCTCACCCCAGCCCTCTCCCCAGAGGGGAGAGGGAGCCGACCGAGGTGTACTTGGAGCTACATCGACCTGAGATACCGAGTCGAACTCAGGTTTTGAAAGCCACAGAGATCTGCTCCCTTTCCCCCTCTCCCCTTTGGGGAGAGGGCTGGGGTGAGGGGTGGCCCTTGATTTCACCCCAAAACCGAACTTGCCGGGCGTTTTCCGATCAGTTCCTTACAGACCCTTCGCAAGGAGCTCCGCGTTTTGTTCAAGTTCAAGACCGCGATACTACTGGGGGCGTTGCTGATCCTGGGCAGCACCGAACTGGAAGCCGCCGCGCTACCGGGTGTTCCCGCCACCGCCGAGGCGCCGGCGAAGCCTGAACCCATCGTCCAGGGCGGGTTGTTGGGGGCCATCAGTTCCAGCATCGACGACGTGCAGGACAAGCTCGACCTCAACGACAACCTGGTGGACGCCTGGCGCGTGCGGGCGGACCGGGCGGCTGACGAAGTCGACAAACTGGTCAACCAGCCATCGGCGCGTTCCGGCTGGAGCGTGACCGGGGATTTCCTGATGCTGTCCGGCGTCTGGCTCGGCACTTTTGCCTTGCTCACGGTGCTCGGCGGGATTGCCGCCAAACGCCTGAGCCAAAACCGTTGGTTGCGCACCCGTCAGCGCAGCCAGGACCTGCTCGGTTATCTGCTGCCCTACACGCTACCCGCCGTGGTCTGTTTGCCGTTGACCCTTTACGTCAGCCATTTCCTGCAAGCCTCGGCCGGGCGGGCGTTGGCCCTGTGTTTTGCCTACGCCACCAGCAGCGGCATTTTCTCGACCTCGATGCTGCTTTGCGTGGTCGTCATGTTCAACACCGGGCACAAGCGCCCGGCGGTGCAGATCATCCGCGACTTTTGCCCCAAACCGTTGTTCCTGATCGGCTTCCTGGCGGCGCTCAGCGATGCGTTGACCAGCCCGCAGATTGCCCGGCAACTGGGTGGCAACATCACCAGCAGCGTCGCGGTGTTCACCGGGCTGTTTGCCTCGATCATCTTCGGTTACCTGGTCATCCGCCTCAGACGCCCGGTGGCGCATCTGATCCGCAACCGACCGTTGGCCCAGCGCCTCAAACAACCGTCGCTGCAAGAATCCCTGCGGATTTTTTCCGGGCTCTGGTACTGGCCGATTTTGCTGATGGTGATGGTTTCGGCGATCAACCTGATCGGCGTCGGCGAGGACAATCAAAAAGCCCTGCGCTGTGCGTTGTTCACCACGATCCTGCTGATCGCCACGGTGTTCCTGAGCACGATTTTCCAGCACCTGTTCAAGTCGCGGAAAATTGAAAAATTCCAGCGCAGCAGCGCCTACAAGGATCGCTTTCTCAGCTTGTTGCATGCCTTGCTGCGGATCGTCATGGCCGTGACCTTTATCGAAATCCTCGGGCGCATTTGGGGCATTTCGCTGTTCGAATTTGCCGAGCAAAACACCGTTGGCCGGGCGATCGGTAACGCGCTGAGCAGCATCGGCCTGATCTTCCTGGTGACCTGGTTGCTGTGGGTGGTGCTCGACACGGCGATCCAGGAAGCGTTGAAGCCTCCGGTCAGCAAGCGCTCGGCGCGGCAACCGAGCACGCGGGTCAAAACCATCCTGCCGCTGCTGCGCAACGCGATCAAAATCATTCTGGTGGTGATCTGCGCGATCACCACCATGGCCAACCTGGGGATCAACGTCGCGCCGCTGCTGGCGGGTGCCGGGGTGGTCGGTCTGGCCATTGGTTTCGGCTCTCAGCAACTGGTGCAGGATGTGATCACCGGGCTGTTCATCATCATCGAAGACACGCTGTCGATTGGTGACTGGGTGGTGCTCGACTCCGGCCACGCCGGCACCGTCGAAGGCCTGACCATCCGCACCTTGCGTCTGCGGGATGGCAAGGGTTTTGTGCATTCGGTGCCGTTCGGGCAAATCAAGGCCGTGACCAACCAATCGCGGCAATTCGCCTATGCGTTCTTCTCGGTGCAGTTCACCTACGACACGGATGTGGACAAGGCCATCGAGCTGATCCGCGAGGCCGGGGATTCGATCCGTGACGACGCGTTCCTCAAGTACAACCTGCAAGGGCCGCTGGACGTGTTCGGCGTCGACAAAATGGACCTCAATGGCGTGGTGCTGACCGCGCAATTCCGCACGGTGTCGGGCGGGCAATATGCGGTAAGCCGGGCGTTTAACCAGCGCTTGAAAAAGCTTGTGGACAACAGCCCGTGGGTGCACTTCGCGCAGACTTATCCACAGCAGGTGTTGATGCCGCATCGGGTGGTGGATGGCGCGGAAGAGGAAGGGCCTGCGCCTGCGCCGGAGAATTCGCCGGTGTTGTTGCCGGATCAGCCGCGCAGCCAGTGATGGCTGATGATCGTTCCCACGCTCTGCGTGGGAATGCAGCCAGGGACGCTCCGCGTCCCAAAAGCGGACGCGGAGCGTCCGGGGAGGCGTTACCACGCGGAGCGTGGGAACGATCAGTGACGGGTGAGTTTGCTGTGTAATTCAGCACTCGCCGACTGATCCAGCTCCACCCAAAAAACCGGCTTCCCCGCAATCTCGGCCGCCGCCGGCAACCCATCCCGATACACCAACCGATTGCTCGCCAACGCCGGCACTTTCGCACCCGGCAACAACGTCCCGGCCAGGTTCAGCGGATCAACCCCGCACACCGCCACCAGGCTCCCGTCATGGGGCCGGCGCCGCACTTCCCGCAGCAACGGAATCGCCTCGGGCAACGCAAACTGTTCGCCGGCCAAGCCACTGACAAACCGCCCGCCGCGAATCTGGCCCCGCGCCTCCAGTCGATGAAAGGTGCGTAGCAATTCGCGCCAACTCGGCAACCAGTCCGCCTCGCGCTCCAACAAACGCCAGAACACCACACCGTAGCGGCGCAGCAAGGTCATGGCGATGTGTTCCAGGGTGTCGCTCGGGGTCGGCACCGGTCGCTTGTTATCCACAACCGGCGCTGGCGGTCCGCGTCGCAACAGGGCCCAGCGCCCGGCATCGTCCATGCCGCCGACAAACGCGCCGCGCCCACGGCGACTGCTGCGCTGCTGGCGTTTGCTCGCCGGGGTGATCAGTGCGCGCAGCCCGGCAAAACTGTCGGCGTTCACCAGCCCGGCGCCCACCAGTTCCTGCAAGGCGATTTCCAGTTCGGCGCGCAGCAGGTGTGCTTCGTGGATCAGCTCATCGAAAAATAACGCGCCGTGCTGGCTCAGGGCCTCGAAAACTTTTTGCGTCTTCGGCGAGAGTTCGTTGACCGGCGTCTGCTCGGTCAAGCCGCTCCACAACCCGACCTGACTGCGCGGCAACAGCAGAATCGGCGTGCTGCGCAGTGCCGTGCTGGTGCTTTTGTTGCGCGCGGTCAGGCGCGTCCACACCAGTTTGCCGCTGCGGCACAAGTCATCCAGCCAGCTCGGTGAATAGTCCTTGAGCCGCGCTGGCAGGATATCGCTGTCCCATGCCGACGCGGCGGCGGGGTAGCCTTCGAACTGACTGACAATCGCCGGTAACACCGCGCTGCCCTGGCCTTGGGTCGCGGGAGACAAATGCTGCCAGTCGAACAGAAACCGCATGAAATCCTGTAATGCCACCGGCTCGATTTCCCGGCGCAGGCGCTTGACCGTGTAGCGATGAATTCGCGCCAGCAGATGTCGTTCGCACCATTCGTCTTCATCAACGCCCGGCGTGAATTGCCCGCGCAGCACATAACCTTCGCGCTCCAGTTGCGCCAGGGCTTGGGCGACTTGAGTCGCCGGTAATCCGAGCGGTTCGGCAATCGCTTTGAACGGCAACGGACCAAACCCACTGAGCCGCGCACGAATCACTTCCAGCACCGCTTCATCGGTGTCCCAGGCTTCATCAAACCCGGACAGCGCCTCCAACGGCGGCATCAAAACCGCCTGTGGATAAATCGCCCGCAGGCAGGTCAGGCGCTCCAGTGCCAGCCACAGCGAGTGCCCGTGATCGATCTGTAAACGGCTGGCGCGCCCCGACTCAGCGAGGGTGTTCAACCATTCGAGCCAATGCGGGTTGGCTTGAGCTTCAGCGTCGGAAATACACGCCAGACTCATCAGCGCTTCATGCATTTCATCCATACGGGTGGGCGCCGGCCAAGCCTCATCCCGCACCGCTTGAATCGCCTCGGCATCCAGCGCGCCAAGGTCATCGGTAGATTGCGGATCGCTCCAGCGCCGGTTGAGCACCGCTTGGGTGCGGCGTTCTTCCAGCGGTGCGTCGTCGAGAAAGGTGTAGGGCCGGGCGCTGAGAATTTCTGCCGCCAGTGGCGAAGGCGCCGGCAGGTCGCGGCTGATAAGGCGCACGTCGCCGTTTTCCATGCGCCGTAACAGCGCGAGCCAGCCTTCGGTGTCCATGGCTTCGTGCAGGCAATCGTCGAGGGTTTGTTCCACCAGCGGATGCTCGGGCACCTCCCGTTCGCCGGCGAGGTTTTCCACGCAGGCAATCTGATCGGGAAACACACTGGCGATCAGGTCTTCGCTTTTCATGCGCTGGATCTGCGGTGCGACTTTGCGCCCGCCGGTATAGCGCGGCAACGCCAGGGCGACCCCGGCATTCCAGCGCCAGCGCACGCCAAACAGCGGCGCCTCAAGTACGGCTTGAATCAGGATGTGCTCGGCGCTGTTGCTGTGCAGGTAGCGCCAGACGTCGTCCAGTTCAAAGCTGTGGCTGGTGGACAGCGACAGCACGATCGCATCTTCGCTGGCGGCGGCCTGCAATTCGAAGTTGAAGGTGCGGCAAAAACGCTTGCGCAGGGCCAGGCCCCAGGCGCGGTTGATGCGACTGCCGAACGGCGTGTGGATGATCAGTTGGGTGCCGCCGGACTCGTCGAAAAACCGCTCCATCAGCAACGTGTCCTGGGACGGCAGGGCGCCCAGCGTAAGTCGCGCGCGGGCGAGGTAATCCACCAGTTGGTCGGCGCTGGCGAGGTTGAGGCCAAGGGTGTCGGTCAGCCAGTCGATGGCGGGTTGCAAGTTGCCGGGCGTAGCGCCGAGCAAGTTATCGAGTTGCGCTTGCAGACGCGCCACGGCAAACGACAGTTCCGCGCTGCGCCCCGGCGCTTCGCCGAGCCAGAACGGAATGGTCGGCGGCTGGCCCTGGGCGTCTTCGACCCGGACCTTGCCGGTGTCGACGCGCAGGATGCGGTACGAGGTGTTGCCGAGCTGGAAGATATCCCCGGCGATGCTTTCCACGGCGAAGTCTTCGTTGACGCTGCCGATGTTCAGCCCCTGGGGTTCAAGCAACACGCTGTAGTCAGCGTTGTCCGGGATGGTGCCGCCGCTGGTCACCGCCGTCAGCTTGGCGCCGCGCCGCCCGCGCAAAGTACGGCTCACGGCGTCGCGATGCAGGTAAGCGCTGCGGATGCCCTGGCGCCCGTTGTAGCCCTCGGCGAGCATCTGCAGCAGCGCCTGATAGTGTTTTTCGTCGAGACCAGCGTAGGGCGAGGCCTGGCGGAACAGCGCCAGCAGCGCGTCTTCCTGCCATTCCTGGCAACTGACCTCGGCGATAATCTGCTGGGCCAACACGTCCAGCGGCGCGACCGGGATCTGCAAGGTATCGAGTTCGCCCCGGCGCACGCAGTCGAGCAGCGCGGCGCATTCGATCAGATCGTCACGGGTGGTGGCGAACAACCGACCTTTTGGCGTGCCGCCGACCTGGTGCCCGGAACGGCCGACCCGTTGCAGGAACCCGGCAATCGAGCGCGGCGAAGCAATCTGGCAGACCAGATCGACGTCGCCGATATCGATGCCCAATTCCAGGGAGGCCGTGGCGATCAGCACTTGCAGGTCGCCGCGCTTGAGCCGCTGTTCGGCGTCAAGCCGAAATTCCTTGGCCAGGCTGCCGTGGTGCGCGGCCACGGCTTCTTTACCGAGGCGTTCGCTCAGGTGCCGGCTCAGGCGTTCGGCGAGGCGCCGGGTGTTGACGAAAATCAGCGTGGTGCGATGTTCGCGGGCGAGGGCGGCGAGGCGGTCGTAGACCAGTTCCCAGACGTCGTTGGCCATCACGGCCGAAAGCGGCACCGGCGGCACTTCGATGTCCAGGTCCCGTGGGCGGGCGTGGCCGATGTCGATGATTTCGCACTCACGATCACGCCCGACAAGGAAGCGCGAAACCGCTTCGATGGGTTTCTGCGTGGCGGACAGGCCGATGCGCATCAATGGTTGCGGACACAGTGCCTGCAAGCGTTCCAGGCTCAGCGCCAAGTGGCTGCCGCGCTTGCTGGCGGCGATGGCGTGGATTTCATCGACGATCACCGTGCGCGTGGTACCGAGCATTTTTCGCCCGGAATCGGAGCCGAGCAGCACGTAAAGGGATTCCGGGGTGGTCACCAGAATGTGCGGCGCGGTCCTGCGCATCGCCGAGCGGTCTTTTTGCGGGGTGTCGCCGGTGCGCACGGCGGTGTTGATCTGCAATTCGGGCAGGCCCATCACCCGCAATTGTTCGGTGATGCCGGCCAGCGGGTTTTGCAGGTTGATCTGGATGTCGTTGGACAGCGCTTTAAGCGGCGAGACGTAGACCACCAGGGTTTCGTCGGGCAACACACCATTGTTTTCCAGACCTTGGCGGACCAGCGCGTCGAGCACAGCGAGGAATGCCGTCAGGGTTTTGCCGGAGCCGGTGGGCGCGGCGATCAACGTCGAGCGATGCTGATGAATCAACGGCCACGCCCGGGCCTGGGCGGCGGTGACCGTCGGGAAGGTCTTGCTGAACCAGGCGCTGACGGCGGGGTGGAAGCCGGCCAGGGCACTGTCTGCGGGGATGGGCAGGTTCATGTCGTAATTTATGCGGGCGGGGTGGGGAAGATGCAAGTACCGCTCAAGATCTTCGTCGATCTCTCGGGCCCTTTCGCGAGCAAGCCCGCTCCCACAGGGGAATGCGGTCACTGTGGGAGCGGGCTTGCTCGCGAAAGGGCCGGTGCAGGCACTGCAAAACCCAGGCATCTACACTTTACGGATGACGGTTGCGCACTAAACCCGCAAAATGCAACGATTCCGGCATCTATCGACGACATTGCCTGCGGGCGGTGTCGATAAAACCATTGTTCCAATCAGACTGGGCCTGCTGACTCTATGCGAATGCGCCTTATGTTACTGGGCGGCGGAAATGCCCTTGGGCAGGCGCTGATTCGCCTCGGTGCGGAGGAAGACATCGGTTTCCTCGCCCCCCGCCCACCACAAGACGGCTGGGACGCCGCGAGCCTGACGCAACTGCTCGACGACACCCGTCCGGACGCGCTGATCAACCTCGCCTATTACTTCGACTGGTTCCAGGCGGAGGCGGTCAGCGAACAGCGTCTGGCCGGGCAGGAACGGGCGGTCGAGCGTCTGGCTGAACTGTGCCAGCACCACAACATCGTGTTGCTGCAACCCTCCAGCTATCGCGTGTTCGACGGCTCCCGGGCTACGGCCTACAGCGAAAAAGACGAGCCGGTGCCCCTGGGCCTGCGCGGTCAGGCCTTGTGGCGCATCGAACAAAGCGTCCGCGCCACCTGCCCGCAACACGTATTGCTGCGCTTCGGCTGGTTGCTCGACGACAGCCCTGACGGCACCCTCGGGCGCTTCCTCGCCCGGGCCGAAACACCGGAAGAACTGCTGATGGCCGACGACCGCCGGGGTAATCCGACGCCGGTGGACGATGCGGCCCGGGTGATCATCTCGGTCCTCAAGCAACTCGATTGTGCGGCGCCGCTGTGGGGCACCTATCATTACGCCGGACATGAGGCGACCACGCCGCTGGCATTGGGGCAGGCGATCATCACCGAAGCCCGCAACCTGCATGAACTGGCCATCGACGCGCCGACCGCCCAGGCCCACGCCGCCCGGCCCGACGCTGCCGAAGAGCCGCAACACGCGGTGCTGGCCTGCAAGAAAATTCTGCACACCTTCGGGATCAAGCCCCGCGCCTGGCGCGCGGCGCTCCCGGGCTTACTGGATAGGTTCTATCGCCATGGCTGACGGCCCAGTTTTCATCACCGGCGGCGCCGGTTTCATCGGTTCGCACCTCACGGATGCCTTGCTCGCCAAGGGCCATTCGGTGCGGATTCTCGATGACCTCTCCACCGGCAAACGCAGCAACCTGCCGCTGGACAACCCCAAGGTGGAGCTGATTGTCGGCGATGTCGCCGATGCGGCATTGGTCGCCCGCTCGATGATCGGTTGCAGCGCCGTCGCGCACCTCGCCGCCGTGGCCTCGGTGCAGGCGTCGGTGGACGATCCGGTGAAAACCCACCAGAGCAACTTCATCGGCACCCTGAATGTCTGTGAGGCCATGCGCCAGGCTGGCGTGAAACGGGTGCTGTTCGCCTCCAGCGCAGCGGTGTATGGCAACAACGGCGAAGGCGAGTCGATCGACGAAGAAACCGCCAAGGCGCCGCTGACGCCTTATGCTTCGGACAAATTGGCCGGCGAGTATTACTTCGATTTCTACCGCCGCCAGCATGGCCTGGAACCGGTGGTGTTCCGCTTCTTCAACATCTTCGGCCCGCGCCAGGATCCGTCCTCGCCGTACTCCGGCGTGATCAGCATCTTCAGCGAACGCGCGCAGAAAGGCCTGCCGATCACCGTGTTTGGCGATGGCGAACAGACCCGGGATTTCGTTTACGTCGAGGATCTGGTGGATTTGCTGGTGCAGGCGATCGAGAAACCGCAGATCGAAGTCGGCGCGGTGAATGTTGGCTGGAATCAGGCCACGACGCTCAAGCAAATGCTCGAAGCGTTGCAGCAAGTGGTCGGTGAATTACCGCCAATTACCTACGGTCCGGCGCGTTCCGGTGACATCCGCCACTCGCGGGCGAACAACCGGCGGTTGCTGGAGCGGTTTACCTATCCGGAGCAGACGCCGATGCGTGTTGGATTGGCGCGGTTACTCGGCCGCTGATCGTTCCCACGCTCCGCGTGGGAATGCCTTTTCGGACGCTCCGCGTTCGGCTTTGGATGGGACGCAGAGCGTTCCGGGCTGCATTCCCACGCAGAGCGTGGGAACGATCGAAAAAGGCGCCTGTTGAGGCGCCTTTTTTTATGCTGGATTTTTGTTGCCTGGGCTGAAGTATTCGCGAGCAAGCCCGCTCCCACAGGGGAATGGGATCACCTGTGGGAGCGGGCTTGCTCGCGAAGGGGCCTTAGAACTTATAGCCAAGCCCGACCATGTAAATAAATGGATCAACATCCACATTGACCTTCGCCCGAGTGCCCGGCGCCACGGCGTCGTTTTCCACGGTCGCGCGGGTGTCGATGTCGATGTAGCGCATCTGGGCGTTGAGCATGATGTTGTCGGTGATCATGTAGTCAGCACCAACCTGGAACGCCATGCCCCAGGAGTTTTTCGCCTTGAAGTTGCTGAAGCCGTTGGCCTGGGCTTCGCTGCCGACGTGTTCGTCGTAGATCCAGGTGTAGTTGATGCCGGCACCGACATACGGCTGGAACGCCGACTTGGCGTCGAGCGGGTAGTACACGACGCTGAGGGTCGGCGGCAGGTGTTTCAGGGTGCCGAGTTTGCCGTTGGCCGCGCCCAAGGCGGTGCCTTTGATCTTCACGTCATGCTCGAACGGCGAGGCCGCGAGCAGCTCGATGCCCCAGTGGCTGTCGAGCATGTAGGCGAAGTTCAAACCCAGTTGCGTGTCGCTGCTCATGGTGGCCTTGCCACCCAGATCGGCACCCGCCAACGGACCCTGGTCAACCTTGACGCTGGAGCTGTCGGCTTTCGGGTTGACGGTGATCGCTCCGGCGCGAAGGATGATGTCGCCGGCCTCGTGGGCGTGGGCGAGCGGGGCTGCGAGCGCGAGGGCAAACAGCGAAGCGCTGAGCAAGGACGTGTTCATGGGGGCTCCAATGGACGTTAAAAATGTTCGATGTCCAATGGTAAAGAGCCATCTGATACGGTCTTTTGATGCAGCTCAATGAAACAGTGATGGGGGTGGTTTTTGTGGAACCTTTGCCGGCCTCTTCGCGAGCAGGCTCGCTCCCACAGGGTTAGGTGATCCCTGTGGGAGCGGGCTTGCTCGCGAAGGCTATCGATCAAACAACACCGAACGCCGGATTCACTCCGGCAGCTCATACACGTAAATCTTGTCCGCCTCCATCTGATACCCGGCATCCGCGAGTTCGCTGGTCGATGCCTTGACCTGCAACGACCCCTCGATCCAGTACGGCTGATACAACTCATCCAGCTTCACGCCGACTTCGCTTTTCACATGCACGATCTGGTTCGACGGCGGTGGTGGCACGTGGATGCAGGCGCCGAAATACGGCACCAGCAGAAACTCCGTGGTACGACCTTCCTCGCTCACTTCCAGCGGCACGATGTAGCCCGGCAAACGGATGTTCTGGCCGTCGAGGCTTTTCACCACCGGCGCATTCGGCAGGTCCTGCTTGGCGGCGGGCGCCGATTCAAGGGTGCTGCTCATCTGCGACAAATCATGCAGCGGCGTCATGTTCGGCACTTCCGCCGGGGCGTCCGGCGGGATCATTTCCGACCAGGTCAAATCCTTCGGCTCGGCCGCCCACAGCGGCAGGGCGACCAGCATCAACAGCGCGAGCAGAGCGCGGGGCATCTTCAACGTCCTCATAAACGGATCGACAGGCCATCGGCCAATGATTGGCGATACGCGCGCCAGGCCGGCACGCTGCCCATCAGCAGCGCGGCGATCAGGATGCCACCGAGCAGCGTCCATTCATATTCGCTCGGCCACGACAGCGGCAGGTACAAACCGTAATTGGCCTGCACGTAACCTTGGGCGGCGGCGATGCACACGTACAGCAACGCGACGCCGGCAATCACCCCGGACAGTGCCAGGGCAAAGGCTTCCAGCACCAGCAGCGTCGCGATATGCCATGGCCGCGCGCCTACCGAACGCAGGATCGCCATTTCGCGCCGCCGTTCATTGAGGCTGGTGAGGATTGCCGTGAGCATGCCGATCAACCCGGTCAACACCACGAACAGCGACACCACGAACAAGGCTTTTTCGGCGGTGCTCATCAAACTCCACAATTCCTGCAACGCCACGCCCGGCAGAATCGCCAGCATCGGTTCGCCAAGGAATTCGTTGATTTCACGCTGCACCGCGAAGGTCGAAATCTTGCTGTTGAGCCCGAGCATGAACGCAGTGATCGCTTGCGGCGTCAGGTCCATGTTGCGTGCCTGATCGGCGCTGATCCGACCTTTGCCCTGGGCAGGTACGCCGTTGTGCCAGTCGATATGGATCGCTTCCATACCGCCGAGGCTGATGTGCAACGTGCGGTCCACCGGGGTGCCGGTGCGTTTCAGAATGCCGACCACGGTGAACGGTTTGTCGTCGTGCTTGACCAGGCTGATCACCGCCACGCCATGGGACAGCACCAGTTTGTCGCCGAGTTTGTAGTGCAGCGCATCCGCCACTTCGGCACCGAGCACCACTTCGAACGGGTCGGTGGCGAAGGCGCGGCCGTCGGCGAGTTCCAGGTGTTGCTGATGGCCGTACTGGTAATGCTCGAAGTACGCCTCGGTGGTGCCCATCACGCGATAACCACGATGGGAATCGCCGAGGGACATCGGGATCGCCCACTTCACTTTCGGGTTGTTGGCGAAGTGTTCGAAGCTGTCCCAACGGATGTTGTTGGTGGCGTTGCCGATGCGGAACACCGAATACAGCAACAGGTTCACCGAACCGGAACGGGCGCCGACGATCAGGTCCGTGCCGCTGATGGTGCTGGCGAAACTGGCTTTGGCTTCGGTGCGCACGCGCTCCACGGCCAGCAGCAGGCACACCGACAGTGCGATGGCGAACGCGGTGAGGATCGCGGTGAAGCGGCGGTTAGCCAGGCTGGCCAGGGCTAGACGAAACAAATACATCTCAGACCTCGAACGGGGTGGCGGCGCGATTGAGCTCGGCCAGCGACAGGTTGCGGTCGAACAGCGGCGCGAGGCTCTGGTCATGGCTGACGAACAACAGGCTCGACCCCGCTTCGCGGCATTCGGCGAACAACAGGCGAATGAAATTCTCGCGAGCGTCGTAATCCAGCGCCGAAGTCGGTTCGTCAGCAATCACCAGTTCCGGTTGACCGATCAACGCCCGCGCGGCGGCGACTCGTTGTTGTTGGCCGATGGACAGCGAATCGGCGCGGCGGCCGAGGATGCTTTCATCCTTCAGGCCCAAATGCGCGAGGAGGGTCGCGGCGGCTTGATCGACGCTGCCGTGGCGCTGTTTCGCACGTTCAGCGCGCAATTTGGAAAAGTGGCAGGGCAACTCGACGTTCTCGCGCACCGAGAGAAACGGCAGCAAGTTGAACTGCTGGAAGATATAGCCGGTGTGATCGACGCGAAAACGATCCCGGGCGCCGGCACCGAGTTCGGTCAGTTCCTGGCCGAGCAAACGGATGCTGCCGCGATCGGGCTTCTGCACACCGCCGAGCAGGCCGAGCAGGGTGGTCTTGCCACTGCCGCTGGGGCCCTTGAGGAACAGGGTTTCACCGGGCTCCAGGCGAAACGCCGGGATATCCAGCAGCGGCGGGTGACCGGGCCAACTGAAGCCCAGGTCGGACAGTTCGATGAGTGCTTGGGTCATGTGAAACCGGTCAGGTTGTTGATAAACCCTGTGGGAGCGAGCCTGCTCGCGAAGGGGCCGTCAGTTTCAACATTGGTGTCGACTGTCAGACCGCTTTCGCGAGCAGGCTCGCTCCCACACAGGGGATCTTCGGTGAATTTAGAATTTCAGGGCTGCAGCCTTGGCCGTCACTTCAACGCCTTGCTGGCCGCTCGGGCTGATCAGTTGTACCTGAATCTTCTGGGTCGCCGGGAAGGTGTTGAAGATCGTCGCCAGGTCCAGGGTTTTCAACGCACCGGGTGCCGAGCAGCTGAACTGGTAGCGGGCGTGGATTTCGCTGTGGTCGTGGTGATGCTCGTGACCGTCCTTGTCCGCTTCGTCGTGGTCATCGTCGGCGTCGGGTTTATCACCGAACAATGGACTTTCGAGTTCCTGGGTCGCGACTTTGCAACCGGCGGCTTTCGGCAGGTTGAACAGCGCCAGCGGGTTTTCCAGTTTCGCCCGGGCAGCAGCGACTTTGGCTTTGTCGGCGTCGGTGGTGGCGGCGTGTTCGAAGCCCACCAGGTTCATCGCCGGGCTTTCCAGCTCCAGCTCCAGGGTCTGGCCGTCCAGCGCTGCGTTCAGGCGACCGACGCCATGTTCATGGGCGCCGAGGCTACCGTGTTCATCAGCGGCATAGGCGACAGCCAGCGGCAACAGGGCAAACGGCAGAGCGAGAAGCAGACGACGCATGGCGGTCTCCGGAAAGTAAAGTGAAGAGTTTGTTATGTAATCTTATAACGAAAGTGCGGGGAGTTTGACCGCCCGCTTGGCGTTGCACAAGACCCATGGGAGCATGCAGGTCAGAAATGTGCAGGAGCAGACTCATGTTGCGAATACGCGGAAGCATCGGCGACTGGCCGGTGGATTTGACCCTGGAGATGGACGACGGCGACTGGGCACGGCTCGGCGCACAGTTGGAGGTCAGCAAAACCGAGGAAGTCAGCGCCCCGGCGGCCAAACCGCTGAATCAGGATGACGCGCTGTGGCAGATCGCCAAGGACCTGCTGCGCAAGGCCGGACAATTGAGCGGGCCGGATTTGCTGGAGCAGCTGGAAGGCCTGACCGGCAGCGCGGCGTCGGGCAAGCGGTTGTTGGTGCGCCTGCGCCATTGCGCGGATGTGAAGGTGGTGAGCGGTGGGGATACGCCGCTCTATAGCTGGGTCGAGTAAACCCAAACACCAAAATCAAAAGATCGCAGCGTGCCGCAGCTCCTACAGGAGAATGAGTTCTCTGTAGGAGGGGGGGGGCGGCGGGGGCGTTTTTTGTTTAAAAAAAACCTGCAAAAAAAATTGGGCGGGGCGTGGGGACCACCCGGGGTTGGTGTACA
>NZ_JBIWEL010000026.1:39747-46111 GCF_044762525.1 Pseudomonas sp. NPDC096950
TTGCGGATCTTTTTTGGTGGGTGGATAAAACCCAAACACCTAATTAACACGTCGGGCGGGGGCCCATGCTCATTCTGTATTTTTATTTCTCTGTAGGAGCTGCGGCACGCTGCGATCTTTTGATCTTCAATACAACGCTGCAAACAACTTGCGACGGTACGTGGTCACCAGCGGGTGATCGTTACCCAGCAATTCGAACACCTGCAGCAAAGTCTTGTGCGGCAAGCCTTCGCTGTAGCTGCGGTTGCGGATGAACAACTTCAACAACGAATCCAGCGCCGGTTCGTATTGCTGGCGGGCCAGTTGCTGGATCGCCAGTTGATACACCGCTTCATCGTCCTGCGGATCTTTCGCCAGGCGTGCTTTCAGGTCGGCGGCATCTGGCAAATCCTTGGCCTGGCCGAGGAACTGGATCTGCGCCTTGGCACCGGCCAGCGCAGCCTTGTGCTCATCGGTCTTGACCGCGTCGAGCACGGTTTGCGCTTCGCCCAGTTCGCCACGTTCGGTGAGGCAACGGGCATACAGGATCAGCGCCTTGGCGTTGGTGTTGTCTTCGCCCAGCAGCACTTTGAGAATGGATTCGGCATCGGCGAAACGACCTTCATCGAACAGTGCCTGCGCCTGTTCGAACGGATCGGCAGCGGCCGGTGGCGGCATCTGCACATGGGGTTCAAGCATGGCGCGGACAGCGGATTCCGGTTGCGCACCGGCAAACCCGTCCACCGGCTGGCCGTCCTTGAACAGCACCACGGTCGGCAGGCTGCGAATACCGAAGCGCGAGACGATGTCCGGCTCGACGTCACAATTGACCTTGGCCAGCAGCAACTCGCCCTGATAGCTCTCGGCGATGGTTTGCAGCATCGGCATCAGTGCCTTGCACGGCGCACACCATTCGGCCCAGAAATCCACCAGCACCGGTTTGTGAAAAGAGTTCTCGATCACCGACTGGTCGAAATCAGCAGTCGTGGCGTCGAAGATGTACGGCGTTTCCTGACTCATGAGGGATCTCTTGGAAGCGTGAATGAGGCAACTATACGGCTTGGCGGGGTGTGGCCGGAAGCGGGTTGGCCTTTGGAGATGTATCGGCTGACAGGGCGCCTTCGCGAGCAAGCCCGCTCCCACAGGGGAATGCGGTCAACTGTGGGAGCGGGCTTGCTCGCGAAGCTCTTGGCCGCGCCGCGCATGGTAGAGACTCACATACCGAAACTCTTCCGGCTCGGCCAGGTCGGGCAAGGTCATCGCCTCCAGCATTTCAATGCGCCGGTACAACGGATGACGAAAATCCCGAACCCGCGAATCCGCGACCAAGGCTTCCTGGCCGCGACTCAAGAACTCGTCGAGCAGCGGCAGATTCGCCCGGTCATACAGCACGTCGGCGACGAGAATCAGATCAAAGCGATCCGCCTCGGCAAAGAAATCCGTCGAATAATTGAGTTTTACGTCATTCAGCTGAGCATTCGCCCGACACGCCGCAATCGCCAGCGGGTCCAGGTCACAAGCCACCACTTCCAGGGCGCCGGCCTTTACCGCCGCAATCCCCGCCACCCCGGAACCGGCGCCGAAATCCAGCACGCGCTTGCCTTTGACCCATTCCGGAAACTCAGCGAGATAGCGCGCAACTGCCAGGCCACTGGCCCAGCAGAAACTCCAGTACGGCGGCTCATGCAGAATCCGTTGGATTTCGTCCTGGCTGAAAGCGCGATCCATGTTGTCGCCGTCGATCAGCCAGAGTTTCAGGTCAGTGTCCGGTAACTCGCGGGCGACGAGTTGTGCGTCGCCGAGCAGTTCGCCTAGTGCCTGTTGCAGGTCGAGCGGTGCAATCATGGGGCTTTGACGAATTGCAGCTGACCCAAAACCTGGGTCGTCGGTTGTGCAATGGTCTGCGACGGCAGATGCAAAATCAGCTGGCCGGACTGGCTGGCACGACCCCGCAGTTCAACGCGAGCGCCGACCGGGAAGGATTCCGGGTTGAAACGCAGGTGAAACGGCAGAATCTGATTGGTGCCGATCAGACTGGAACTCGCCAGCAATTGTTGCGGGCGGGATTTATCGTCGATCACCAGCAGCGCCAGTTCCACTTCCGCACCGGCGGGCACACCTTGCAGGGTGCCGCTCAATTCACGCTGATACGCCGGCAGCGGGCCGAGGTCCGCCGACTCCTTGGCTTTCTTCTGCGCCGCTTGCGGCGCGGGGCCGGGTGTCGGTGGCTGGGGCTTGGGCGCGTCGCTGCCACAGGCCACCAGCAGGCTTAAAACACTGAGCAGGACGAGCGGTCGTAACGACATTTTTGGCTCCAACAGGGTGACATCCATAATAGCTCGTCTGTATACCGCAAACCCTATGGCTTGTCTTGCCACGGGGATGCGCTACCATGGCCCTCCCTTTTTTTGTTGCCTGCCACCATGCACTGTCCCTTCTGCGGTGCCAACGACACCAAGGTCATCGACTCGCGTCTGGTCGCCGAGGGCGAACAGGTGCGCCGCCGGCGTGAATGCCTGGCCTGCGGCGAGCGTTTCACGACATTCGAGACCGCTGAACTGGTGTTGCCGCGCCTGATCAAAACCGACGGCAGCCGTCAGCCGTTCGACGAAGAAAAACTCCGCGCCGGCATGCAGCGGGCGCTGGAAAAGCGCCCGGTAAGTGTCGAGCGCCTCGAATCGTCGCTGGTGCACATCAAACATAAACTGCGCGCCACCGGCGAGCGTGAGGTCAAATCCCTCGTGGTCGGTGAACTGGTGATGGCCGAGCTGCAAAAGCTCGACGAAGTCGCCTACATTCGTTTCGCCTCCGTGTATCGGCGCTTCCAGGACTTGAACGAGTTCCGCGAAGAGATCGATCGCCTGGCCCGTGAGCCGGTGAAAGAATGACCACCTCCGCAGAGCTTGCCATCCTCGACGCCCACTACATGGCCCGCGCCCTCGAACTGGCGCGCAAAGGTCACTACACGACCCACCCCAATCCACGGGTTGGCTGCGTGATCGTGAAGGACGGGCAGATTGTCGGCGAAGGCTGGCACGTGCGCACCGGCGAACCCCACGCTGAAGTCCACGCCTTGCGTGACGCTGGCGACAAGGCCCGTGGCGCCACCGCTTACGTGACCCTCGAACCGTGCAGCCACCACGGCCGCACGCCGCCCTGCGCCGATGCGTTGGTGAATGCCGGCCTCGCTCGTGTGGTCGCGGCGATGCAGGACCCGAACCCCTCGGTGGCCGGGCGCGGCATGCAGCGCCTGGCCCAGGCCGGCATCGCCATCGAAAGCGGCGTGCTGGAAGGCGAAGCACGCAAGCTCAACGAAGGTTTCCTGAAACGCATGGAACACGGCTTGCCATTCGTGCGGGTCAAGTTGGCCATGAGCCTCGACGGGCGCACGGCGATGGAAAGCGGCGAAAGCCAATGGATCACCGGCCCGGCCGCACGTTCGGCGGTGCAACGCCTGCGCGCCCAGGCCAGCGTGGTGCTGACCGGCGCCGACACAGTGCTCGCGGACAACGCCCGTTTGACCGTGCGCGCCGCCGAGTTGGGCCTGGACGCCGAGCAAACTGCCCTGGCCATGAGCCGTCCGCCGCTGCGGGTGCTGATCGACGGTCGCCTTCGCGTGCCGCTGGATGCGCCGTTCTTCAAGGCTGGCCCGGCGCTGGTCGCCACCTGCATGGCGATTGAAGAGCAATACGCCAATGGTCCGGAATGCCTGATCGTGGCCGGCGACGATGGTCTGGTGGACCTGCGCAAGTTGCTGGTCGAACTGGCCAACCGTGGGACCAACGAAGTGTTGGTCGAAGCGGGGCCGCGCCTGGCCGGGGCTTTTGCCCAGCAAGGCCTGGTGGATGAATTCCAGATCTTCATCGCCGGCAAGTTCCTCGGCTCCTCGGCCCGGCCATTGCTGGACTGGCCGCTGGCGCAGATGAAAGACGCGCCCGAGCTGAAAATCACCGAAATCCGCGCGGTTGGCGATGACTGGCGAGTCATCGCCATTCCTGTGCCGGCAGCGAGCGTATAATTCCCGGCCTGCGCCACGCGACGGCTTTGTTCTCGAGGAGGACTCCATGTTTACCGGCATCATCGAATCCATCGGCAGTATTCGTGCATTGACCCCAAAAGGCGGAGATGTGCGGGTCTACGTAGAAACCGGCAAGCTCGACCTGAGCGACGTCAAACTGGGCGACAGCATCGCGGTCAACGGCGTGTGCCTGACTGCCGTCGAGCTGCCAGGCAACGGCTTCGCGGCGGATGTCAGCCGTGAAACCCTCGACTGCACCGCCATGAATGACCTGAAAAGCGGCAGCCCGGTCAACCTGGAAAAAGCCCTGACCCCGACCACGCGTCTGGGCGGACATCTGGTCAGCGGTCACGTCGATGGCGTGGGCGAAGTGGTTGCCCGCACCGAGAATGCTCGCGCTGTGGAATTCCGCATCCGCGCGCCGAAAGACCTGGCCAAGTACATCGCCCATAAAGGCTCGATCACCGTTGATGGCACCAGCCTGACCGTGAACGCGGTCGATGGGGCCGAGTTCTTGCTGACGATCATTCCCCACACCCTGAGCGAAACCATCATGGCGTCTTATCAGCCAGGTCGCCGGGTGAATCTGGAAGTGGACTTGCTGGCACGTTATCTGGAGCGCCTGTTGTTAGGCGACAAGGCCGCAGAGCCTGCTTCCAGTAACATCACCGAAAGCTTTCTGGCCGCCAACGGCTACCTCAAATCCTGACTCAAGGGGGTGCCTTGTGGCGCTCAATAGCATCGAAGAACTGGTTGAAGACATCCGCCAAGGCAAGATGGTCATCCTCATGGATGACGAAGACCGCGAGAACGAAGGCGACCTGATCATGGCCGCCGAGTGCTGCCAGCCTGAACACATCAATTTCATGGCCAAGCACGCCCGTGGCCTGATCTGCATGCCGATGAGCCGCGAGCGCTGCGAACTGCTGAAGCTGCCATTGATGGCGCCGCGCAACGGTTCCGGTTTCGGCACCAAGTTCACCGTGTCGATCGAAGCCACCACCGGCGTGACCACCGGCATCTCCGCCGCCGACCGCGCCCGCACCGTGCAGGCCGCCGCCGCCAAGGATGCCAAGGCTGAAGACATCGTCAGCCCGGGCCACATCTTCCCGCTGATGGCCCAACCGGGTGGCACCCTCGCTCGCGCCGGTCACACAGAAGCTGCCTGCGACCTGGCGCGCATGGCCGGTTTCGAGCCGAGCGGCGTGATCTGTGAAGTGATGAACGACGACGGCACCATGTCCCGCCGCGCCGAACTGGAAACCTTCGCCGCCGAACACAACATCAAGATCGGCACCATCGCCGACCTGATTCACTACCGGATGATCCACGAACGTACCGTTCAGCGGATTGCCGAGCAGCCGCTGGACAGCGAACTGGGCCAATTCAACCTGGTGACCTATCGTGACTCCGTGGAAGGCGACGTGCACATGGCCCTGACCCTGGGCACCGTGTGCGCCGAAGAGCCGACCCTGGTCCGGGTGCACAACATGGACCCATTGCGCGATTTGCTGATGGTCAAGCAACCGGGCCGCTGGAGCCTGCGCGCCGCCATGGCCGCGGTTGCCGAGGCTGGCAGCGGCGTGGTGTTGCTGCTCGGTCACCCGCTCGATGGCGACGTGTTGCTGGCGCACATCCGCGAGACCGCGGAGCACGTCCCGGCGAAAAAACCGACCACCTACAGCATCGTCGGTGCCGGTTCGCAGATCCTGCGGGACCTGGGCGTACGCAAAATGCGCCTGATGAGTGCGCCAATGAAATTTAATGCGATATCCGGTTTCGATCTGGAAGTTGTAGAATACGTGCCCTCCGAATAATGACCGGTTGTTTCCGGGCCTTGATTCGCGGTTAACACATCACTGAGGGACGCGTAGAAAACGCGTCCCGGCTCTTTAAGAGATCTAACGAATGACCCTGAAGACCATCGAAGGTACCTTCATCGCCCCTAAAGGCCGCTACGCTCTGGTAGTGGGCCGTTTCAACAGCTTCGTCGTTGAAAGCCTGGTCAGCGGTGCAGTTGATGCCCTGGTTCGCCATGGCGTGAGCGAAAGCGACATCACCATCATCCGTGCGCCTGGCGCCTTCGAAATCCCGCTGGTTGCGCAGAAAGTCGCTCAGAAGGGCGAATACGCGGCAATCATCGCCCTGGGCGCGGTCATTCGTGGCGGTACTCCGCACTTCGAATACGTGGCAGGCGAATGCACCAAGGGCCTGGCCCAGGTGTCCATGGAGTTCGGCGTACCGGTCGCTTTCGGCGTCCTGACCGTTGATTCCATCGAGCAAGCCATCGAACGTTCCGGCACCAAGGCCGGTAACAAAGGTGCTGAAGCTGCCCTGTCCGCTCTGGAAATGGTCAGCCGGCGGGCG
>NZ_JBIWEL010000026.1:46121-99767 GCF_044762525.1 Pseudomonas sp. NPDC096950
GGATGCCGGCAAGCCATCGAAAAGCGTCAAGCGTCGCGAAGCCCGTCAGCTCGCGACCCAGGCGCTGTACCAATGGCACATGGCCAAGCAGTCGCTGAACGAGATCGAAGCGCAGTTTCGGGTCGATAACGATTTCAGCGATGTCGATGCCGCTTACTTCCACGACATCCTGCACGGCGTTCCGGCCCACAAGCCTGAGATCGACGCTGCACTGACGCCGTGCCTGGACATCACCATCGAAGAGCTCGACCCGGTTGAACTGGCCGTTCTGCGCCTGTCCACCTGGGAACTGCTCAAGCGTGTCGACGTGCCTTACCGCGTTGTGATCAACGAAGGTATCGAGCTGGCGAAGGTCTTCGGTTCCACCGATGGCCACAAGTTCGTCAACGGCGTACTCGACAAGCTGGCCCCGCGTCTGCGTGAAGCTGAAGTGAAGGCGTTCAAGCGCTGATTGGCGCTTGTAATCGCTATGGGTGAGTTTGAGCTGATCCGCAATTTCTTCGCCGCCGCGCCTTGTGCGCAGGGCGGCGAGGGCGTTGCCCTTGGGATCGGTGATGACTGTGCCTTGCTGGCTGTTCCTTTCGGGGAACAGTTGGCGATTTCCACCGACACGCTGGTTGCCGGTGTGCATTTCGCAGATCCCTGCGACCCGTTTTTGCTCGGTCAGCGTTCGCTGGCTGTAGCCGTCAGTGACCTGGCCGCCATGGGCGCCACCCCTGTTGCCTTTACCCTTGCCTTGACCTTGCCGACGGTGACCGCCGAATGGCTGGACGCCTACGCCCGTGGCTTGAATGTGATGGCCCAAAGCTGTGGCGTGGCGCTGATCGGCGGCGACACTACCCGTGGGCCGCTGAGCTTGACCGTGACCGTGTTCGGCCGTGTGCCGGCCGGTCAGGCGTTGACGCGCAGCGGTGCGCAGCCGGGTGATTTGCTGTGCGTCGGCGGTGAGCTGGGCAATGCGGCGGGCGCCTTGCCGCTGGTGCTGGGGCAACGGACCGCTGACGTAGACATCGCTGATCCACTGCTGCGTCACTACTGGTCACCGCAACCGCAACTGGCCCTCGGTCAGGCGTTGCGCGGCAGGGCCACTGCGGCGCTGGATATCTCTGATGGATTGCTCGCCGATTGCGGGCATATTGCGCTCGCGTCGAAGGTCGGCATTCAGGTGGAGCGGAGTAAGCTGCCTCTGTCGCCAGCGTTGCTGACCTTCCTCGGCCAATCAGGCGCCGAAGACGCGGCCCTGAGCGGTGGCGACGACTACGTGCTGGCCTTCACCTTGCCGCCCGTCGAATTACCCAGATTGCTCGCGGACGGCTGGCCGGTCCATGTAGTCGGCCAGGTCGTGACGGGGCAGGGCGTTGTGCTGCTGGACGCCGATGGACACGACATCACCCCGCAAACCCGGGGCTATCAACATTTTCGGGAGACACCGTGACAGATCATCCCAAACAGGTCCCGGCGGAATTCGTTCCGCCTTCGGTCTGGCGTAATCCGTGGCATTTCCTGGCGTTCGGCTTCGGCTCGGGCACCTTGCCAAAGGCTCCGGGCACCTGGGGGTCGTTAGTTGCGCTACCCTTTATTCCGTTGTGGCAGATGTTGCCGGACTGGGGCTACTGGCTGATGCTCGGCATCACCATGCTGTTCGGCTTCTGGCTGTGTGGCAAAGTCGCCGACGATTTGCGGGTACACGACCACGAAGGCATCGTCTGGGACGAGATGGTCGGGATGTGGATCACCCTGTGGCTGGTGCCGGAAGGCTGGTACTGGTTGTTGGCGGGTTTCCTGATGTTCCGTTTCTTCGACATCCTCAAACCGTGGCCGATTCGCTGGATCGACCGGCACGTGCATGGCGGCGTCGGGATCATGCTCGACGACGTGTTGGCCGGGGTCTTTGCGTGGCTGGGGATGCAGGGCCTGGTGTGGTTATTCGCCTGAGTGGTGAAGCAGGGGACTAGGGATGGCTCGACGCTGGTTGATGGTGGTTTTTGCGCTGTTTTGCGCCCTCGCCCAGGCGGGGGATACCGCGCCGACGCCGTCCGTGATCCATCTGGCCAGCGAAGACTGGGAAGACTACACCGCCGCTGACGGGCATGGTCTGGGTTGGGACGTGTTGCGCGCGATCTTCGAGCCGGCCGGGGTCAAACTGGACATCCGCACCGAACCCTACACCCGCGCCGTCGGCCTGGCCCAGCGCGGCGAAGTGGACGCCTGCGTCGGCGCCTACCGCAATGAAACCAGTGACGTGCTCTATCCGCACTGGAACTTCGACACCGACCACATCTATGCCCTGGGCCTGGCGAGCAATCCGCCACCGACCCCGGAAACCCTCGGCAATTATCGACTGGCCTGGGTGCGCGGCTACAAGTACCAGGATTACCTGCCGAACGTGCAGCGCTATAACGAAGTGGTGCGGCGAACCGGCATTCTGTCGATGCTGACCCACAACCGCGCCGACTATTACATCGACGCCCTGACCGAAATCAATTACGTGGTCGCCCGGGCCAGGGATCCTTCGCAGTTCCGCCGTACCCACATCGCCGAGTTGCCGCTGTACCTGTGCTTCGCCGACAACCCCAAGGCCCGCACGCTGATGGCGTTGTTTGACCAGCGCATGGAGTTGCTGGTGAAAAGCGGCCAGTTGAAACCGATCTTTGCGAAGTGGAAGCAGCCGTATCCATTTACCACAGACTGAGTGCCGCCAATGTGGGAGCGGGCTTGCTCGCGAATGCGGTGGGTCAGTTTGCATATTTGTATCTGACAGACCGCATTCGCGAGCAAGCCCGCTCCCACAGGGGCCGTGACTTGTCTGCTTGATCAAACTTTTTGATCGTTATGCCCCATAATTCAGCCTAAGCGTCTGAAGAAAGCTGCTGTTACAATGCGGCCTCTGCGAAACTCCAGTACTTATTGATCAGGAGCACACCGGTGCCTGTCGTTTTTGTCGCCGCTTCGAAGCTGCCAACGCCTTTTGCGCAATTCACCATGCATGGCTTTCTCGATGAAGAGAACGGGCGTGAGCACGTGGTGCTCAGCCTGGGCGACTTCGCCGACGGCGCCCCGGTTCTCGGTCGTTTGCACTCCGAATGCCTGACCGGCGATGCCTTGTTCAGCCAGCGCTGCGACTGCGGCTCGCAACTTGAAGCGGCATTGCAGGCGATTGCCCGTGAAGGCCGGGGCGTGTTGCTCTACCTGCGTCAGGAAGGCCGTGGCATTGGCCTGCTGAACAAGATCCGCGCCTATGAATTGCAGGATGGCGGCGCCGACACCGTTGAAGCCAACGAGCGTCTGGGCTTTGCCGCCGACCAGCGCGACTACGCCATGTGCCTGCCGATGCTCCAGCACCTGGGCGTGAAATCCCTGCGACTGATGACCAACAACCCACGCAAGGTCAAAGCCTTGACCGACATGGGCATCGTGGTCGCCGAGCGGGTGCCGCTGCACACCGGCCACAACCCGCACAACAAACTCTACCTCGCGACCAAGGCCAGCAAGCTCGATCACATGATGGGCAACGAGCATCAGGGCGAGGCAGACCGGGCGTGACCCGCGGCCAAGTCCGGCGGCGACTGTCCGTCACCTGGTGGCAATACCTGGCGTTGGCGCTGGTGCCGCTGTTCGTGATCAACGGCGTGTTCGGCCAGGGCGAAGCTATCTTGCCGGTGCTGGCGATGCCGTTGTTTATCGCCGGTGTGGCCTCGATGTTTGTCAGCCTGAAGTATTTCAATGGCTATAAACATGCGCTGATCGCCACCCAGAAAGCCCTCGACACCCCTGAAGAACCCGCCGCCTGGATTGCCCTGGCCGCCAAGCGTCGTATCGCATTCCTGGTCGCGAGCCTGCCGGCATGGGTTGGTGCGTTGGCGGTATTCGTTGGCCTTGAGGCCGTGCCGTTGGTATTGCTGGCGCTGTCGACGGCGGTGCTGTTTTACCTCTACCGTATTCCGCGTCAACTCGGCTGATGCTGCGTCATTGGCTGGCGGTTTTGTTGCTGGCCGTCAGCGGCTCGGCTGTTTCGGTCGAACGGGTGGTCAGCCTTGCGCCCTCTCTTTCTGAAATCGTTGTCGAACTGGGTTCCGCCGACTTGCTGGTTGGCGTGCTGGATGCCGGCGAGCGTCCCGCCGAACTCAAGGATCTTCCTTCCGTTGGCCGCTACGGTCAGCTCGACATGGAGCGCTTGCTCAGCCTCAAACCCGATCTGCTGTTGCTCTGGCCCGGCAGCGTCGGCCCGGCCCAGCGTGAACAACTCAAACGCCTGAACATTCCCACCTACGTCGCTGAACCCCACAACCTCGAACAGCTCACCGCGCAGATTGAAGCGATTGCCACGCAACTTGGACGGCCAGAGCGGGGCGTCACATTGGCGGCTGATTTGCGCCAGAAACTGGATAACCTGCGCCAGCGCTATCGCCGGGACAAACCGTTGCAAGTGTTCTATCAAATCTGGGATCGGCCGTTGTACACCGTGGGTGGCGGGCAGATCATCAGTGATGCGCTGGAAGTGTGCGGGGCGCGCAACGTGTTTGCCGAACTGACGCTGCCGGCGCCGCAGGTCAGCGTTGAGGCGGTACTGCAGCGCAATCCCGAGGTGATTCTGGCCAGTGATCAGGCGCAGCTGGATGCGTGGAAGGCCTGGCCGCAGGTGGCGGCGGTGGCGCAGAAGCAATTGTTGTTGGTGACGGATAAAGGGCTGGAGCGGCCGAGTGGGCAGATGATCGAGGCGACGGCCAAGTTGTGTCAGGTGATAGCGCCCGACCGCTGAGACCGAGGCGCCTGCTTCGCGAGCAAGCCCGCTCCCACACTGGATCTGTGAACGACACAAAACCCCTGTGGGAGCGGGCTTGCCCGCGAAGAGGCCAGTCCAGACACCTCAAATTTCAGATCAGAGTTCAGGCGTCCAGGTCACCCCAAACATCCACGCCCGTCCTTCCTCGCGATACCCAAACTGACCACCGTCATAACTGTACAACGCCCGGCTATAGCCCTTGTCCAGCAAGTTATCGACCTTCAACTCCAGCTTCACTTCTCGATTCAACGCCCAACTGCTGCGCAACCCAAGCAACGCATAACCACCCAACGGCTGCAGATTCTTCTCCTCGTCATAACTGCTGCTGACCGCCTGCCAACTGGCGCCCAGGCCCAACCGATCAAACTGCCGATCCAGATCCAGGCTCAACGTGCGTCGTGCGCGTCGGGCCAGGGTATGACCGCTGTCGCGATCCCGTGGGTCGATGATCGCCACGCCGAGGTTGCTCTGCCAGCCGAACAGTTCCTGTTTCAACGCCGCTTCGAAACCGTTGATGCGTGCTGATGCCACGTTCTGCGGGCGGTCATTGCTGCCAACGATAATCGCGTCCTCCAGGTCCGTGCGATACAGCGATGTTTCCAGTCGGCTGGTCTCGGTCAGTTGACTGCGCCATTGCAATTCATAGCTTTTCGACGTTTCAGGCTTGAGGCTCGGGTTGCTGTAATTGGGGTAATACAAGTCGTTGAAGGTCGGCGCGCGGAAGCCTTCGCTGTAGGTCAGCAGCACGTCGTTGTCCGGATTCAACGGCAGGGTGAAGGTGCCGCTCCAACTGTTTTGGCCGCCGAATTGTTGGTTCTGGTCTCGGCGCAGGCCCAGTTCCGTGGAGAAACTGTCCGCCTGGTAACGATGCTGAATGAAGGCTGCGCGGTTCCAGCGACTGTCTTCGTCGAACGGCGTGCTGCTATTGATCCGGTCTTCGTACCCGTCGCCGCCAAGGATCAGGCTGTTGCGCTCGTTGAGCTTCAGGTCGTTCTGCCAGTTCACCGAATCGCGGTAGGTGTTGAACACCGTGCGCTCGTCGCTGAGCTTGTCGAGGGTCTTTTCGCGGTTTTCGCTGTGGCCGAATTCAACGCGGGTTTTCCACACATCGTTGATACGCGCGTCGACGTAACTGCTGACGCTGCTGACATCGAAATCACTGTAAGGCTGCTGCTGGACCGATTCGAAGGTGTTCAAGTCGAAGCGACCGAACGGGTTGTCGAATTCGCTTTTGCCGTGGTTATCCAGCACGTTCGCGCCGATTTCGATGTCATCGGTGAGGGCATGGCTCAGGCTCAAGCTCACGGATTTATTGCGGTACTCGTCGTGATCACCGTCGCTGGGATATGACTCGCGGGTGCGATTGATCCCGGCGGTCTCATCAAGGCTGGCGCCGAGATTGAAACGGGTTTTCTCATCGCCACCGGACAAGCCGAGGCTGCGTTCCCACGTCTGGTTGCTGCCAAACCCCACATGCAGACGCGGTTGCAGACCTTGTTCGCTGCCACGGCGGGTAAAAATCTGGATCACCCCGCCAATCGCATCACTGCCATAAATCACCGAACGAGAGCCACGCAACACTTCCACGCGCTCGATCTGTTCGACGTTCAGGTGTTGCAGGTTACTGTCGCCGGACGTGGTGCTGCCGATGCGCTGGCCGTCCACCAGCACCAGGCTCTGGGCCGACTTGGTGCCGCGAATGTAAATCCCCGGCAAGCTGCCGCGCCCACCGGTTTGCCCGACTTGCACCCCCGGCACCCGACGCAACAGGTCGGTGACGCTGCTTGGCTGCAAGCGGTCGATGTCTTCGCGGGTAAACACCGTGTTGGCGGCGCTGCTGTCATTGCGTGCTTCGACTTGGCGGTTGGCGCTGATCAGCACGTCGGGGAGCTTGAGGGCTTGGTCGCGTTCGAAGGTGTCGGCCAGGAGTTGGCCGGCTGGCAGGAGCGTCAGCGTAAGAGCGAGGCGGGGGAGATTCATTGGCAGCCCATTGGCAATCTGGAGCGGATACATGTTTGAAGGTTGCGCAAAACCAATGTGGGAGCGGGCTTGCTCGCGAAGGCGGTGGGTCAGCAACCTTTAAGTCGACTGACAGTCCGCTTTCGCGAGCAAGCCCGCTCCCACAGGGTTTTGCGTTTAGATATTCAGCAGTTGCAGACGCTCACGCACCGACGCTTCAATCCCCGCTTCATCCAACCCGCACTCCGCAAGCATCTGCGCAGGCTTGGCGTGTTCGACATAGCTGTCCGGCAGGCCCAGATGCAGCATCGACTTGAGGATGTTCTCGCGAGCGAGGAATTCGCTGACCGCGCCACCGGCACCGCCCATGATCGCGTTTTCTTCGATGGTCACCAGCAGCTCATGGTTGCCGGCGATTTCGCGAACCAATGCTTCATCGAGTGGTTTGACGAAGCGCATGTCGACCACGGTTGCGTCCAATGTTTCGGCGACTTTCAGCGCTTCGGCCAATTGCACACCGAACACCAGCAGGGCGACTTTATTGCCCTGGCGGCGAACCACGCCCTTGCCGATGTCGATCGGTTGCAGGTCTTTCTCGATGGTCGCGTTCGGGCCATTGCCGCGCGGGTAACGCACCGCCGCCGGGCCGTTGTACAGGTGGCCGGTGGTGAGCATTTTGCGCAATTCGTTTTCGTCGCTAGGGGTCATCACCAGCATGCCGGGGATGCAGCGCAGGAACGACAGGTCGAAGCTGCCCGCGTGGGTCGGGCCGTCCTCGCCCACCAGACCGGCGCGGTCGATGGCGAACAGTACGTCGAGGTTTTGCACCGCGACGTCATGAATCAGTTGGTCGTAGCCCCGTTGCAGGAACGTGGAATAGATCGCCACCACCGGTTTCGCGCCTTCACAGGCCATACCGGCGGCGAAGGTGACGGCGTGCTGTTCGGCAATCGCCACGTCGAAGTAGCGCAGCGGGAAACGCTCGCTGAACGCCACCAGGTCCGAGCCTTCCTTCATCGCCGGGGTGATCCCGACCAGACGCGGGTCAGACGCGGCCATGTCGCACAGCCATTCACCGAACACACCGGAATACTTCGGCCCGCCGGATTTCTTCGGCGCAGCGGCCGGCGCATCGACCGGTTCGAGTTTGGTGATCGCGTGGTAACCGATCGGGTCGACTTCCGCCGGGGCGAAGCCTTTGCCTTTCTTGGTGACGACGTGGAGAAATTGCGGGCCTTTCAGATCGCGCATGTTGCGCAGGGTGGCGATCAGGGTCGGCAGGTCGTGGCCATCGATCGGGCCGATGTAGTTCCAGCCCAGTTCTTCGAACAGCGTGCCCGGGACCAGCATGCCCTTGGCGTATTCTTCGGTACGCCGGGCGATTTCCCAGGCGCCGGGCAGGCGCGACAGAACCTTTTTGCTGCCTTCACGCATGCTCGCGTAAGTGCGGCTGGACAGGATCTTCGCCAGGTAATTCGACAAACCGCCGACGTTGCGCGAGATCGACATGTCGTTGTCGTTCAGGATCACCAGCATATTGGCGTTCACTTCCGGCGCATGGTTCAGCGCCTCGAAGGCCATGCCGGCAGTCAGGGCGCCGTCGCCGATCACGGCAATCGCCTTGCGATCACTGTTCTGCAGGCGGGCGGCAATGGCCATGCCCAGCGCTGCGCTGATCGAGGTGCTGGAGTGGCCGACGCCAAAGGTGTCGTACTCGCTCTCGGAACGACGCGGGAAGGCAGCGACGCCATCCTTCTGGCGCAGGGTGCCCATGCGCTCGCGACGGCCGGTGAGGATTTTGTGCGGATAAGCCTGATGACCCACGTCCCACACCAGCCGGTCGTCCGGGGTGTCGAAGACGTAATGCAACGCGATGGTCAGCTCGATGACGCCCAGGCCGGCACCGAAATGCCCGCCGGTCTGACCGACCGTGTAGAGCAATTCCAGGCGCAATTCATCGGCCAGGGTTTCCAGCTCGGCTTCGCCTAACCGGCGCAGGCCGTCCGGCGTGTTGGCACGGTCGAGCAGGGGCGTGGTCGGGCGCTTGCGGGGAATCTCATGAAACGTCGTGGGCATCAGGCGAATCGTTATAGGTATAGAAGAGGCGGCAGTTTACCTGATGCATCGGCCCCTGCCCACGCGTTGCTCTTTTTTGGCGGATACGCTGTCAGCTACGCCGTTCGACGATATAGCGGGCCAGATCACGTAATGGCTCGGCTGCCGCGTCAAACGGTCGCAGCGCATGCAGGGCCTGATCGCGCAGTTCCAGGGCGTAGGCCTTGGCCGCGTCGAGACCGAGCAGGGCCGGGTAAGTCGGTTTATCCCGGGCGATATCGGCGCCCTGGCGTTTGCCGAGGGTTTCGGTATCGCTTTCAACGTCGAGGATGTCGTCCTGGACCTGGAACGCCAGGCCGATGGCCTGTGCATAAGTCTGCAAGGACTTGAGTTCGTCTTTCTCTGCACGGCCACTGGCCAGGGCGCCGAGCTTGACGCTGACCTCGATCAACGCGCCGGTCTTGTGCCGGTGCATGGTTTCGAGGGCTTTTTGATCGAGCTTGAGGCCAACCGAACCGAGGTCGATGGCTTGACCGCCGACCATGCCCGCCGGGCCTGCGGCCAACGCCAATGCGCTGACCATTTGCAGACGAATCTCGGTATCCGGTGTGCTCAGGCGCGGGTCGAGCAGGGCGCTGAACGCCAGGCTCTGCAAGCCGTCACCGGCGAGGATCGCGCAGGCTTCGTCGAATTTCTTGTGCGTGGTTGGCTGGCCGCGACGCAAATCGTCGTCGTCCATGGCCGGCAAATCGTCATGCACCAGGGAATAGGCGTGGATCAGTTCCACCGCGCAAGCCGCGCCGTTGGCCTGCTCAGCCTTGCCGCCCAGCGCTTCGCACGCGGCGTAGGCCAGCAACGGGCGCACACGCTTGCCGCCATTCATCACGCTGTAGCGCATGGCTTCATAGAGGCGGGCGAGCTCGGGGCGCGGCGGGTTGAACAGGGTGTCCAGTGCAGCGTTGACGCGGGCCTGGCTGGTCGCCGAATACGCTGCAATCATTCTGGCTGATCCGCGTCGAAGGGTTCCTCGGCCAGCTCGCCATCACGCTCGAGCAGCACTTGAACCTTCTGCTCGGCCTGGGCCAGCGCTGCCTGGCAATCGCGGGTCAGACCGATGCCTTGCTCGAAAGCCGTCAGCGAATCTTCCAGCGACAACTCGCCGTTCTCCAGTCGCTCCACCAGCGTTTGCAGGTCAGCGAGGGATTGTTCGAAATCCAGTGCAGCTTTTTTGCGGGCCATGGCGGCTATTTCCGGTTGACGTTAAACCGGCGCGACACTAGCAGACATGGGGGTTATGGGCAAATGAGCGGGGGGTTGAAACCTGTTCCATGGGCATAACCACAATCCCTGTGGGAGCGGGCTTGCTCGCGAAGGCGGCGTGTCAGTCACTCTAGATGTGGCTGATGTATCGCCTTCGCGAGCAAGCCCGCTCCCACGGGTGAGTTCTTCATCTGTCGGGCATCGGTGCACTGTCCATCGCCACAAGGAATGTCGTTTTTGGGACAGTGGAAAATTATTCGGCTCATTTCGTGAGCCGAATAACTCCTCTATTCGGCTCACGCCCAACAATCACCGTGATTTCCAGCACAAATAAACATGTATCTGATTGTTAAAAAACTGCCGAATGGCTAACCTTCGCGCCTTCTACGACCCAATAGTCACGGGTCTTTCTGACGAAACGCAGTTTTTGCATCTGTAACGCGCCGAGGATCGGGCGCAAGGTTTCGTTGTGCATGGCAGGAGGCGTCACATGCGTTGTTTTCTTTCACTGCTGACGATGCTGGTCTGGGCCTCCGCTGCCTGGGCCGAGCCGACGGCTGAACTGTCGGAGCCAGTCGGCGGCTGGCGCTACAGCGGCTTGCTCGATCGCAGAGAAAACCCTCAAGTCGCCTATCCGACGCCGCCCATCGACCGGGGCGTGCAGCGCAATCGCACGATGATCGAAGGCCAGCTCAAGGCCATCGGCACCCAGCGCGGGCCGCACACTCTGGCGGTCAACGGCAATCCACTGAATCTGTACACCGACGACGAAGGGCGTTTCGCCCGGCCGTATGCGTTTGGCGCCGGGTCCAACAGCGTCGAAGTGCGCAGCACCGAGGGCAAGTCGCTCAAGCGCGTTCAATTCTATGAAGCCAACAACCTGCGCACCCCGGCGCGGATTCGCGTGGTGCTCGGTTGGGACGATCCCAAGGCCGAGCTCGATCTGCACATCATCACCCCCGACGGCCAGCATGCGTTCTTCGCCCACACGGCGTTGACCAACGGCGGCGGCCTCGACCCGGATGGCGTCGATGGTCCCGGCCCGGAAATGTTCACCATGACCGCGCCGATGCATGGCACCTATCTGGTTTACGTGAACTATTGGGGCAACTTTGGCAGCGAAGGCTATAACTTCGATGAGACCAGTAACCAGAACGAGGTCATCACCTCGCAAATCAACCTGGTGCTCAACGAAAACACCGTCGACGAAAAACGCGAGACCTTCATCGTGCCCCTGCGGGCGATCGGTGACCTGTTGCTGGTCAAGACTTTCAACTATTAAGCATCCCGCTCCACGGATGAACTGCTGAGCTTTGGGAACATGAGCGTGAACATGAGCGATAACACTGTGAGTCCTGCCACCGCCGACGCACCGACCGTCAAACCTCCTCGCCGCTGGCCAGCCGTGCTGATCGGGCTGTGCCTGGTGGCCGGCGTGGCGGGCGGGTTGGGTTGGTTCATGCACAAACCCAAAGTGCCGTTGGCGGCGTTGGCCAGCGACAAACTGGGCATGAGCCGGCCGGACGGTCTGCTGGAAACCAACTCCTTGAGCCAATTGCCCAAGGATTTGCTGGCCGTGCCGTTCCTCAAGGAAACCCTGACCGAAGATTTCGTCTTCTATTACGAAGCCCACGCCGATCGCCTCGGCTTGATCGGCAGTCTGCGGCGGATCATCTACGAACATGACCTGAAGCTGCAGGACAGCCTGATCGAGCAGCTTTTCGATCAACCGACGGACGTGGCGTTGTGGCGTGGGGCGGATGGTCGTCTGAAAGACTTTTTGCTGGTGATGGATCGCGGTGGTCTGGCCAAGATGCTGGAGCCGCTGGCCAAGGTTGCACTGGATGACACACAACTGACCCAGGTCGGCACGGTGAAGGTCGGCGCTGACGATGTGGCGCTCTTTCAACTGACCTACAACGCTACCAAGGCGCTGCTGTTCGCTTCCCATGGCGACAAACTGGTGGTGCTGTCCAACCCGACCAAACTCTACGATGCGGAAAGTGGTGCTTCTGAGGAGTCGGGCGCCGTTTCCACCAAGTCCATTGCCGCGCTGCTCAACGGCGACAAACTGTTCCCCGAAGCCTTCGGCCTGCAACCCCGCGCGCCGGAAGTGAAACAACGCCTGTCGGTCAACGCCAGCGTGTTAGCCATGGGTTACCAGCGCTTCATCCCG
Source organism: Pseudomonas sp. NPDC096950 (assembly GCF_044762525.1). Classification (NCBI taxonomy): domain Bacteria; kingdom Pseudomonadati; phylum Pseudomonadota; class Gammaproteobacteria; order Pseudomonadales; family Pseudomonadaceae; genus Pseudomonas; species Pseudomonas sp. NPDC096950. The sequence goes on from NZ_JBIWEL010000026.1 coordinate 58,355, forward strand.
AACTTCGCTGGCCTGCGTTTCGACATGGACGACAAGGGCTGGCACAGCTTCCTCGCCATGGATGAACTGGACAACCAACCGGACTTCGATTTCAAACCGATCTGGCAAGCCATGCCGATGGGCGCCAGTGCCTGCGTGGCCTTGCCCCTCGCCGCCGAACAACAGAAACCGTTACTGGTAAAACTCGGCGCCGAAGAAAAAGTCGCCCAGGCCCTGACCGAACACATGGCCGGCGCGGCGGGCCTGTGCTGGTACGCCGATTCGCGGCTGTATACGCCGCTGCTGGTGGCCAGCCTGAATGACAGCGACAGCGCCAAACTCGATGGCGACCTGGGCAATCTGTTCGGCTCGATGGTCGGCGCCTATGAAGGCAACGTCGAAGAACATGCGTTCCCGGTGGTCGAGAAGAAGGAAGGCGAAAGTCATCAGTGGCAGCGTCAGGTCAGCTCCAACTTCGGCCCTTATAAAGCCAAGGATGCCGAGAACCCGGACGCCATCACCGGCAAGGCGTTCATGAAAGTCAGCCTCGCTCGCCACGGTTCGACGCTGCTGTTCTCCCTCGACGACAAGTTGGTGGATAAAGCCCTCGGCACCCTCGACAAACGCTTCCCGCCCATGGCCGACGTGGTGCCGAAAGACCTGCTGATGCCGGTCTACTTCGGCCCGGATTCCATGGCGCAACTGATGCAACAGGAAACCCTCGACAGCCTGCCCCAGGACATGGAACCGGTGTTCTACAACGCCGCGCAAACCTACCTGATCCCGAAACTGCGCAAGCTCGGCGGTTACGGCAAGTACGCGCTGACCCTGCCTGAAGGCAGCGAGCCGGACGGCCACTGGCAATGGCTGCCGCTGGAGTGGAAAGCCCTGTGACAACCCTTATCCGAGGCCTCGGCCTGCTGGCGATGTTGCTGGGCAGTCGGGTGTTTGCCACTGAAGCCGCGCCGCTGGATGCGCAGCAATCCCAGGTGTTTCGCGCCTGGTTTGTGCGCATCGCCCAGGAACAATTGACCCAAGGGCCGAGCCCGCGCTGGTATCAGCAGGACTGCGCGGGCCTGGTGCGTTTCGCCGCCAACGAAGCGCTGAAAGTCCACGACGACAAATGGCTGCGCAGCAATGGCCTGTCCAACCGCTACCTGCCGCCGGAGCTGCAACTGAGCGAGGCTCAGCGCGGTCTGGCCCAGCAATGGCAGCAGGGCGGCGGCAAGGTTGGGCCGTACGTCAACGCGATCAAACTGATTCAGTTCAACAGTCATCTGGTGGGCCGCGATGTGTCGCAGGCCCGGCCTGGCGACCTGATGTTTTTCGATCAGGGCGACGACCAACACCTGATGATCTGGATGGGCCGCTACATCGCCTATCACACCGGCACCACCACCCCCACTGACAACGGCATGCGATCCGCGAGCCTGCAGCAACTCATGACATGGAAGGACACCCGATGGATACCCGACGCAGCCAACCCCAACTTCATCGGCGTCTATCGACTGAACTTTCTCTCCCAATGATCGGTGCCCGCATGCTGCGTTTACTGCCTCTGCTGTTGGTTCTAGTGCTGCCATTTTCGGCGGTGAATGCCGAAGACACCGTCGAGCCGAGCGGCTACACGCCGGTGGCCGGTGAAAGCTTTTTCCTGCTGGCCGACAGCAGTTTCGCCAGCGACGAGCAGGCGATGGTGCGCCTCGAAGCGCCGGGCCGTGACTATCGCCGCTTCCGCATGGAGCCTTACGGTGGCGCGGACATTCGCGTGTACCGCATCGACAAGCCGCTGGATTTCCTCAAGCGCCAGAAGAACCTGCACCGCGTGGTCAGCGACGGCCAGTTCAAGGGCGAAGGCCTGTCGAACACCCTCGCGTACCTGTGGGACAACTGGTATCGCAAATCCCGTCGCGTGATGCAGCGGGCGTTTTCCTACGAGTCCCGCAAACAAGTCACCGAGGAAGTGCCTGAGCTGAAGATGGGCACCGCGATCGCCGCGCCAACGCCCTACGATGCTCAGCCGCAATTCGCGCTGATTCCGGGCCTGCCGGTTGTCAGCCAATTCCGTTATCCGCTGTGGGAAGCCAAACCGATCCAGCCGCCTGCTGGCGTGAACCTGGCCGGTTCTTCCAGTGAGTTCGTCAGCGTGGCGCCGGGCAACGTCTACATTCCGTTGGGTCACCTGAAACCGGGTCTGTACCTGGTGGAAGCGCTGATCGGCAAGTACCGCGCGACCACCATGGTGTTCGTGTCCAACACCGTGGCCGTGAGCAAGATTGCCGGTGATGAATTGCTGGTGTGGGCTGCGCGCAAACACGAAGGCAGTTCAGTGCCAAAAGTGAATGTGCTGTGGACCGATGGCCTCGGCGTGATGAGCAGCGGTGCCACCGATGCCGATGGTTTGCTGCGCCTGAAACACGTCAGCCCCGAGCGTTCGTTCGTGATCGGTGAAGACGAAGAGGGCGGGGTGTTTGTCTCCGAAAACTTCTATTACGACAGCGAAATCTACGACACCAAACTCTATGCCTTCACCGACCGGCCGCTGTATCGGCCGGGGGATTGGGTGTCGCTGAAAATCGTCGGTCGCGAGTTCAAGAACGCCCGGGACTCCGTGGCACCGACTGCTGCCGACGTCAACGTGACCGTGCTCGATGCTACTGGCACGGCGCTGCAATCTCTGGCGCTGAAGCTGGATTCCAAGTCCGGCACCCAGGGCCGTTTCCAGTTGCCGGACAACGCGGTGGCGGGCGGTTATGAGTTGCGTTTCAGCTACAAGGATCAGGCCTACAGCAGCGCTTTCCGTGTTGCCGAATACATCAAGCCGCACTTCGAAATCTCGCTCAATTTGGCCAAACAGGATTACCGCACCGGCGAACCGGTGAAGGGCAGCCTGGTGCTGCTGTACCCGGACGGCAAACCGGTGGCCGACGCCAAATTGACCCTGAGCCTGCGCGCCCAGCAACTGTCGATGGTCGATAACGAGTTGCAATACCTCGGGCAATTCCCGATCGAGCTGACCAGCACTGAACTGACCACCGACGCCAAGGGTAACGCGACCCTCGACCTGCCGGCCGCCGACAAACCGAGCCGCTACATGCTCACCGTGTTCGCCAGCGATGGCGCGGCGTATCGGGTCAAGACCACCAAGGAAATCCTCATCGACCGTGGCGCCGCCAGTTTCAGCCTGCGCGCACCGCAACGCTTCAGTGCAGTCGGCGACAAGGTTGCATTCCGCTACGTGAACGAAGGCGGCAACGAGCAAAGCAAAGCCGTCACCCCGAGCAGCTACAGCTGGGTGCGTCTGGAAGATCAAACCACCGGCGACGGCAAACTCACCGCGAAAGACAAAGGCTTCAGCCTCGCGTTCGACCGCCCGGGCACCTACAACCTGACGTTGAAGGATGACCATGGCCGCGTGGTCGGCGCGACCGGGCATTCGGTTACCGGCGAAGGCGTCAAAGCCGTGCCGGGCACCGTGGAAATCGTCCTCGACAAACCCGAGTACAAGGCCGGCGATGAAGCCATGGCACTGATCACGTTCCCGGAACCGATCAGCGATGCGCTGCTGTCCCTGGAACGTGACAAGGTCGAAGCCACGGCGCTGCTGTCCAAGGGCGCTGACTGGCTGAAGATGGAAAAACTCAGCGAAACCCAATACCGCGCGCGCATTGCGGTGAAGGACAACTTCGCGCCGAACCTGACCTTCTCCGTGCTCTATACCAAGGGCGGTCAGTACAGCTTCCAGAACGCAGGCATCAAGGTGATTACGCCGCAGATCGACGTGGCGATTGCCACCGATAAAGAGTCGTATCAGCCGGGCGATACCGTGTCGGTTGACCTGACCACCCAGTTCGCCGGCAAACCGATTCCGGCGCACCTGACGGTCAGCGTCGTCGACGAAATGATCTACGCGCTGCAACCGGAAGTCGCGCCGACCATCGACCAGTTCTTCTACCACCCGCGCCGCAACAACGTGCGCACCAGCGCCAGTCTGTCGTTCATCAGCTACGACGTGGCATTGCCGGGCAGCCCAGGCGCACCGGGCAAAGCCAACCGCAGCGAGCGGGGCGTGAAAGTGCTGGAGCGGCCGCGTCGTGAAGACGTCGACACTGCCGCGTGGCAGCCAGAGTTGATCACCGACGCCAACGGCAAAACCCGCTTCACCTTCAAGATGCCGGACTCGCTGACTCGCTGGCGCATCACCGCCCGGGCCATTGCCGATGACGGCCAAGTCGGGCAGAAGAAACAATTCGTGCGTTCGGAAAAACCGCTGTACCTGAAGTGGAGCGGCCCGACTAAATTCCGCACCGGCGACAAACCGGATCTCGGTGTGTTCGCTTTCAGTCAGGCCGAAAAACCGGTCAAGGCTGAGCTGGTAATTCATTACGGTGGCGCCGAGCAGCGTGTGCCGGTGACGTTGAACAACGGCATCAACTACATCGCACTGCCGTCGTTCGCGCTCGCAAGTGGCGACTGGACTGCCGAACTGGTGCAGGACGGCAAAACCGCTGATGCTCTGGCCGTGCGCCTGACCGCGACCGGCGAAGGCTGGCAGGTTACGCAAAGCCAAAGCCTGGACGTGGCCAGCGGTGATACGCCGCTGACCTTGCCGGCGGACGCGACGGATATTCGCCTGCGTCTGGATGACAGTTCGCAAGCGCTGTTCCGTTCGGCCCTCGATGATCTGCTGAGCTATCCGTATGGCGGCGTCGAACAAACTGCCAGCCGTTTGCTGCCGCTGAGCATTGCCTATCCATCCCTGTCGTCGAACCCGCAGATCCGCGATCGCTTGCGCCTGATCATGCAAAACAGCCGTTTGCGCCTCGTGCAAATGGCCGGGCCGTCGGCGAGTTTCACCTGGTGGGGCATGGACGGCGAGCCGGACGCGTTCCTCACCGCTTACGCCTATTACGCCGACTGGTACGCCAGCAAAGCGCTGGAACTGAGCCTGCCGCCGGAGCATTGGCAGCGTGTGCTGGAGGTGTATTCCAAGCAAGCGAAGAACACGCCGTTGCTGCAACGGGCGCTGATCCTGTCGTTCGCCAAGCAGATGCAATTGCCGGTGAACACTTTGCTCAGCGGTTTGATGGATGACCTGGCGAAGGCTGGCGATGGCAACGCGGCGAACCTGATGGACGATGGCGAAGACAGTCTGGTCATGAGCGATCCGGATTCGGCGCTGGGCCTGGCGGCGGCACGTGCGCTGACGGCTTCGTTGGCCAAGCAGTCCAAGGTGACACTGCCGGAGGCGTTCAATCGTCAACTGCCGGATGCGCAACAACGTCTGGCGGTCAGTTCGCAGCCGTTTGCCGAAGCGCTGAACCTGTCGCTGCAAGCGTTCGATCAGGCTCACGCGCAACAGCTGTTGCAACGTCTGCTGCCACAACAATCGACCCTGGAACGCGCCTTGGCCCTGAGCTGGTTGCAACACAGCATCGAACAGGCTTCGCCGACCATCGCCCTCGCACCGGGCGAAGGCTGGAAGAAACGCTACGGCGATACCGGCGAAATGTACTGGACGTGGCAGGGCGCTACGCCTTTGCCAGCGGCGTTGTCGCTGGCCGGAACACAGGAACGTCCGCTGCGCGCCGCGTTGAGCTATCAGACCAAGCAACCAGCCATCGACCCGATGGCCGTGACCATCACCCGTCGCCTGTCGCGTCTGGTGCCGGGTGACGAAGCGTTCGAATTCAAACTCGAACCGGTCGGAACCAAGCCGTTGTCCAGCGACAGCCTGTACCTGGACGAAGTGATCATCACCAGCAAAGCCGCGAAACCGCTGCGCTACGGCATGATCGAAGTGCCGCTGCCACCGGGTGCGGATGTCGAGCGCACCACGTGGGGCATCAAGTTGATGGGCAAGGCTGGCACCGAACCGACGGCGCTGGAGAAAGCGCGTTTCGAACCGGGTCAGATGGCTTACGGGATTCCGGTGGATGCCTTGAGCGGCGAATTGCGCGTGCGTCACTTGGTGCGCTTCTCGCAGAAAGGCCAGTTCAACCTGCCGCCGGTGCGTTTCACTCAGGTCTACGCGCCACAGCATCAGGCTCAGGAACAGAAACCGGCGCTCGGCCAGGTCACGGTCAACTGACATGACCCGGCCTCTGGTCTGGTTGCTGCTGTGTTTGCTCCCTGCGCTGGCGACAGCGCAGGACGAACCGCTGCGGCTGGGCTTCAAGGGTGAGTTGATTTCGTTGAGCCCGACTCAGGTGATTTCACGCGAGCCGTTGCCTTCAGATCTGCAGACGCCGTTCGGGAGTCTGTGGAAGTTGTTTGTCTACGGCTGGCTGGTGGACACCGGGGCGCGGGAATCTGCGTATGAGTGTCGCGGGCAGTCGAAAGAAGAAGTTTATTGCTGCACCGCTGGCGGGAAGATTGGCCGTGATCAGGCGTTGGTGAAATCTTGCGGGTTGTACTTTGAGCCTGCGCGGCTTGGCATTACTGGCGCTGAGTGGCGCCAGTATTGGCAGGCTCGGCAGGCGCCGGAGTGGTTGTTGAATTTGCCGTCGTTGCAGCCTGCGACTCGAGTTCCAGTCGTTGAATTGCTTCGTGTGTTAGCCGTAATGCCGGCACAAGATCAGGCGCGACGGGTGTTGCTGGATGTGGTGTTGAACGCCGCTGACGGCAATGTCGTCGGTGAACTCGGTGGCCGGTTGCGGGTGAAAACCTGGAGCTGGTTGGGAGATCAGGATCCGGCGTCGCGCCAGGGCGGCTTTGCCGGTTGGACCGTGGATGGCACACCGATCTGGGCCGGTGGGCGCGGGACCAGTCAGATGGTGCTTCGGCATTATGGTGCGGCGCTGGCTGCGGTGGTGCCGGTGGATTGGCCGGTGGATGCTGGGCGTTGTGTCGAAGTCGGGCTGTTTTCACGCTATCCGATTGGTCGCGTTCTGGCAGGGGATCGGGTGGTTTCCGATGGGCCGTTGCAGGGCGACTATCGCGTTGAGTTCGCCAATGGCAATCAACTCGATATCCACAGCGACGGCGAACTGTTTCTGCTGAAGGACAAACTCGTCGTCCGTTTGGACCGCGAAGAATACGTCGCCCGGGTCCTGCAACGGGAAGCCAAAGCCGAACCTTTAGAGGCTGCCAAGGCTCTGGCTGTCGCTATCCGCACCTATCTTCTACAAAACGCCACCCGTAACGGCGACTGCCTGAGCATCGACGACAGCAGCAGCCGTCAGCGCGTTGCGCCACGTCCGGCCACCGCCGAATCGCGCAATATTGCCGCGTGGACCAGCGACCTGGTCCTGGCCGGCAGCACCGTCACCTACCACTCCGATCAACCCGGCCCGGACAAACTCTCCTGGCAACAAGCCGTCGAACAAGCGAACGCCGGCCAACGCTACGACGCCATCCTGCTGCACGCCTATCCGCGCGCGAGCCTCAGCCGCTGGGACAACCCCGTCGCCTCCTGCGAAGCGTTGCCCGCCGCCCAGGACTGGCTGCAAACCCAACGCCGGGGCTGGCGCCAACGCCTCGAAAACGAAGTCGGCTACAACGAAGTCAACACCTTCGCCGTCTGCCGCCTGGCCTTCGGCCGCCCCTATGTCGACCGCGAGCGCCAACGCATCTACGTGCGCGGCATGCTGTCCCTCCAGGACCGCCTCGACCTGACCCACGAATACCTGCACCTGGCCTTCGAAGCACACCCGAACGGCCAGGATGAAACCTACATCGAAGGGCTCGCCCGCCACCTCTTGCTGGAATAGGCCATGAAACTCCGTTATCCACAGGTCTTCCTGTTCCTCTGTACCTTTTGCGCACTGCCGGTGACCTTCGCCGCCGCTGTCGACCTTGATACCCCCATGGGCGGTTGGCGAACCGGTGCGGTTGAAGGCGAAGGCGAAAACTACCGCCAGACCGTCAACTACCCCGCGTCCTCGGTCAACACCCCGGCAGGCCAGGCCAACACCGCACGCATCAGCGGCCAGATCAAAGCCACGCCCAAGTCGGGCGAGCCTGGCCGGTTGATCGTCAACGGCATCAGCATGCCGCTGAAGATCGACGACGCCGGACGCTTTGATCGGCCGTACTCGTTTCCCAACGGCAGCAACAGCGTCGAAGTCCGCAGCCCGGATGGACAGCAGCGGCATCGCACGCAATTTCTTCACACCAGCGGTGGCGCTACGCCGGCCAAGTTGCGGGTGTTGTTGTCGTGGGATAGCGACAACACGGATCTGGATTTGCACCTGGTTACGCCCGACGGCGCACACATCTGGTACGGCGATCGGGTTGCACCGAATGGCGCGGCGCTCGATGTTGACGTGACCACGGGGTATGGCCCGGAGATCTTCTCCATGCCGGCGCCGATCAAGGGGCAGTATTTGGTTTATGTGAACTACTTCGGTGGCGGGTATCGGAGTGATGAGGACGGGCAGGAAGATGCGGTCCAGGCGCTGACGACGGCGCAGGTGACGGTGATTACGGAGGAAGGGACGCCTAACGAGAAAATGGAGACCTTTCTGGTGCCGATGCGGGCGGTGGGGGAGTTGACGTTGGTTAAGGGGTTTAGTTATCCGTGAGGGGAATTGTGCAAGCAGCTCTTGCACAATTGAATTGGGCAGCAGCTTGCTGCCCAATTGCTTGAATGACGGCAGACAGGTTTGGTCAGCAGGCTGCTGACCAATTTCGGAACGTTCAGGCGTTTTCTGAGGTTGAGGCTGAACAGTCGAGATCATCCAGATTCACTTTTACTCGCTGAGGCGCTGCGAGCCGTTCCGTAACCACCCTCACAAGTACCACCTCTTCTTCGATGGACGACTTTTTTACTGGCGAACGCTGACTTGAGTCTTCTTCGGCCGGGGGCTTGGTGGGTGCGATGATGAACTACCTTCGATAATGACTTTTTTCCAGGCATAAAAAAGCCGGCTTGTGGCCGGCTTCTCGGGGACTGGCTTGGTTCATTTTTGGTAAACCGCGCCAGCCTTCAAAACGTACACCCGGATCTTGCGTCCGGCTGTGGGACTTGGCGAGAAAGTGATCTGCCTTGTCGGTGCGATCAGCGCCGCGGGGCGGGGTGATGCGCAAATGTGGGGCGCAGCATACTGATTTTTTTGGGGAATTCCCAGTGTGGCGTACGTCTTAGAGCTGTCGGTGACACGGTATTGGGTAACTTGTCCGGGTTTTTGGGGTGACTGATCCACCGCTTTCGCGAGCAAGCCCGCTCCCACAAGGGTCGCGCGGACCTTGTGGGAGCGGGCTTGCTCGCGAAGGGCGCGGCGCGGTATTAGAGGAACGGCACCGGCGGCCGTCGCTTGTTCAGCGTCGAGCACCAGAACACCCACCCCAACACCCGAATGTTCTGTTCTTCAATCTGCGCAGCCCTGAACACCTCATCCGGATATTCCGCGCTGTTGTGACTGCGCAATCGCAACCCATTCCCCGGCATCCGGTGCAGGTATTTGATCCGCAGCATGCCGTCATGCTCGATCGCGTAGATCTCGCCATCAACAATCTGGGTCAAGCCGCGATCGATGGCGATGGTGGAGCCGTCTTCAATCTTCTCGGCCATGCTATTGCCGACCATGTAGGCGCAGATGGCGTCTTTGTGGTTGATTTCCAGGGAGTCGAGGTGGCTGCGGGGCAGGCGGATGGGGTGGCTGTTGTCTTCGATGACGTGGGTTTTGCTGGAGCCTGGGGCAATGGGTGTTTCTTTGTAGAAGGGCAGTTCGACGTCGGTGGGTTCGATGACGGTGTAGACGCCGCGGATGGCCTGGGTGTTGTAGGTGTTGCCGGTTTCGTCGAACAGGCACAGGTCTTTCGGGCCTTCGGCGTTTTTCAGCCAGTGGCTGTTGACGGACAGTTTTCGGGCGACTTCTTCCAGGCAGTGGGAGGGCACGCCGCGGGTGTACCAGTTGTGGACGTTTTGCGGCGCCGTGTCCAGGAACTCGGCAAATCCTGTTGTCGTGATGTTCGCTGCTCTGAGCAGCGCTTTGAACCGTGGACCGCTAGTGTTCTTTTTCATGAACGCGAGTTTACGGGCGCGGGCCAGGGCTTTGAATAAACGAACTGTTCAAATTGCGCGGGAATTTTAAGACCGGATGTAAGACGTCTTACGCCAGTTTTAAACAAGAAAAAACCAAACACCCAAATCGTTAAACGCCACGTTTAAAGCCCATTATCAGCGCCCATAAAAAAACCCCGGATCAACCGGGGTTTTCTTGAAGCTTAAAGCTTGCAGCTTGAAGCTGGCTTTAGCCCTTGTAAGCAGCAACCGACTTCATGATCTCGGTGCGAGCGGCTTCGGAGTCGCCCCAACCTTCGATCTTCACCCATTTGCCTTTTTCGAGGTCTTTGTAGTTCGCAAAGAAGTGCTCGATCTGCTGGATCAGCAGTTGTGGCAGGTCGCTGCACTCTTTCACGTCGACGTACAGCTGGGACAGCTTGTCGTGTGGGACTGCGATGACTTTGGCATCGCCGCCGCCGTCGTCGGTCATGTGCAGGATGCCGATTGGGCGGGCACGGATAACCGAACCTGGAGCAACCGGGTAAGGAGTCACGACCAGCACGTCGAGGGGATCACCGTCGTCAGCCAGGGTGTTCGGGATGAAACCGTAGTTGGCCGGGTAGAACATCGGGGTGGCCATGAAACGGTCAACGAACAGGCAATCGCTGTCTTTGTCGATTTCGTACTTGATCGGCGCGTGGTTGGCCGGGATCTCGCTCGCGACGTAGATGTCGTTCGGCAGGTCTTTGCCAGCCGGAATCTTGCTGTAGCTCATTGGGCGGTGCCCCCGTTAGTTGACCAAAAACACTTGGCCGGATTGACCAAAAAGTGGCGGCGATTATAGGCATATTCCGCCGCCGATGCCATGCGCCTTGGGTCGTGTAGACCTTAGTCGTGTCCCTGATAGACAGGGCTAGACGCCTGAAGTTGCCGCAGGCGTGCCAGTGGGTCTTGCCGGTAAAACAGCTTCAACTGCTCGTAGACCTGTGGATAAGCCTCGTGTAGCAAATCCGGGGCGCTGAAGAAGTATTCGCTGGTGACGGCGAAGAATTCGGCCGGGTTCTCGGCGGCGTAGGGGTCGATGGCGGTTTCGGCGTCCGGGTTGCGGTCGAGATGGCGGTTGAGGTCATCGTAGGCGTGTTGCATGACCCTGGCCCAGTCGCTGACGCGCATGTCGGGGTGCAGCGGCGGCAGGCCGTTGGCGTCGCCGTTGAGCATGTCGAGTTTGTGCGCCAGTTCGTGGATCACCAGGTTGTAGCCTTCCCGGCCGCCGCTGGCCATGACGCCGGGCCAGGCGAGGATGATCGGGCCTTGCTGCCAGGCTTCGCCGCTGTGTTCGCCGTCCCATTCGTGCTCGACGCCGCTGGCATCGCGATGGCGCTGGGGGCTGAGGAAGTCGTCCGGGTAGAGGACGATCTCGTGGAAGCCTTGATACCAGTTCAAATCGCCGAGGTTCATCAGCGGCAATTGCGCCTGGGCGGCGAGCAGCAGGCGTTGCTCCTGGTGGAGTTCGACGCCGGGCAGGGCGGTCAGGTGTTTGTCTTCCAGAAACAACACGCTGGCTTCACGCAGCCATTGGTCTTCGGCGGCGCTGATGCCGTCCAGGAAGCTCAAGTGATGGCGCACCCGCTGCCATAGTTCGTCGGCAATCGGGTGCCTGGCCAGGACGCGCCGGCGACGCCAGGCGCTCAGGGACCACATGGGCGCTCAGCGGGTTTCGGCTTTGGAGCTCGAACCGCCGAAGCGGCTGCGCACGACGCCGATGATCATCGGCACCAGCGACAGCAGGATGATGCCCACCACCAGCAACGACAGATTTTTCTTGATGAACGGTACGTTGCCAAAGAAGTAACCGAGGGTTACCAGGCCGCCGACCCACAGGATCGTGCCAAGCACGCTAAAGAAGAAGAAACGCGGGTAAGGCATCCGGGCGATGCCGGCGACGAACGGTGCAAAGGTGCGGATGATCGGCAGGAAGCGCGCCATGGTCACGGTTTTGCCGCCGTGCTTGTCATAGAAATCGTGGGTTTGTTGCAGGTAATCGCGACGGAAGATTTTCGAGTTCGGGTTGCTGAAGAGCTTTTCGCCCGCCGTTCGTCCGATCACGTAGTTGGTGCTGTCACCCAGGATCGCCGCCAGCATCAGCAGGCCGCCCAGCAGCACCGGGTCCATGCCGCCACCGGCCGCAACGGCACCGGCGATGAAAAGCAGGGAATCGCCCGGCAGGAACGGCATCACCACCAGGCCGGTTTCGCAGAAGATCACCAGAAACAGGATGGCGTAGATCCATGGCCCGTAGTTATTCACCAGCAAGTCGAGATACACGTCGAGATGCAGGACAAGGTCGATCGGGTTGAAATCCATGGGGGGCACCTGTGGTGATGGTCCGACTCAGCAGACCTGTGCGTATGACTTCATGTAAGCCTACAAGCGGATGTAGTTTTTCTTACAAGCCGGGAAGCTCGGGATTATACGGGGTGAAAAGTGAAAAGCGCGTGGAGTTTGTAGCGGGGGATGTCGACAGGATCAACGGTGGGTGCGGACTATTGTGGGAGCGGGCTTGCTCGCGAAGGCGGACTGTCAGTCGACATTGATGGTGAATGTCTGTCCGCCTTCGCGAGCAAGCCCGCTCCCACAGTGTCCGAGGCGAATCAGAGCTCGTCGCTGATCGGCAGCACGTAGTTCTTGAATTCGGTGTCTTCCTTGAACCCGATCGACTCGTACGTCTTCTGCGCCACTTCGTTGTTGCTGCTGGTGGACACACGCATACGCACGGCGTTGGTTTCCTTGGCCATTTTCTTCGCAGTGCGGATCAAGTTGTCGGCGACCAATTGGCGGCGGGCGTCTTCGGCGACGTAGATGTCGTTGAGGATCCACACACGTTTAAGCGACAGGGACGAAAAGCTCGGGTACAGCTGACAGAAACCCATCAGTTTGTTGTTGTCGTCATCGGACAGGGCCAGGTAGATCACCGATTCCTTGCGACGCAGGCGTTTTTCGAGGAACGCACGTGACGAGTCCGGATACGGCAGGGAGCCGTAAAACTCGCGATATTTGACGAACAACGGGGTCAGCAGGTCCAGGTGTTCGAGGGTCGCTTGAATAATCCGCATGGTAGGTCTCGCTTCAAGTGGCTGTCATACGTGCGTGACGGCGATGGGAAACCCCTGGCGGCCGTGCATCGATCCTGCCTGAAACCGAATCAGAAACGCAATGCGGAATCGGTTCAGGCATCCGGCGGACTGAGTAGGAAATTACCTTTCATGTCCGCTCCAGTTTCCGACTCCAATGTCTGAATCTGGGCTTCGTCCTTCAAATTGACCCCCGACAACTGCCGCCGACAGGCTTCGCGCATCAGATAGAGCAAGCGGTGGGCCGCCATGCCGTAACTGAGCCCTTCTAGCCGGACGTTGGAAATGCAATTGCGATAAGCGTCCGTGAGACCAATCTTAGGATTGTAGGTGAAATATAAACCCAGACTATCAGGCGAACTGAGACCCGGGCGTTCACCAATCAGGATCACCACCATTTTCGCGGCCAGCAGTTCGCCGATCTCGTCGGCCACGGCCACTCGGCCCTGTTCCACCAGAATGACAGGAGACACGGACCAGCCATCCTCTGAAGCCTGTTCTTCCAGGCGCGTCAGAAACGGCAAGGTATGGCGATGAACGGCCAATGCCGACAACCCATCGGCGACAACGATGACCAAATCCACGCCGCCAGGATGGGCCGAGGCGTAATCGCGCAAGGTCTGCGCCGACTCATCGCTCAACTTGCGACCCAAATCGGGCCGCTGCAAATAGCTGTTCCGGTCCGTGGCGGCGCTGTGCAGCAGCAAACTTTCGCGCCCGCGCTCGGCCAGTTGCGCGCTGAGCCCGGCATGGTCGAACGGCAAATGCACCGCATCCCGCGCCTGGGCGTGGGCGTACTGGAAATCCAGTTGCGCGCTGGTGGGCAGGCTGGTGCCGGTGCGGCCCAGTGCAATGCGCGCCGGGGTCAGGCGGCGCAGTTCCAGCCACGGGTTCTGCGGGTCAACGGGTGGTTTATCCATATCAACACTCATCCCAGTTGCGCCAGGGCCTGGCGGAAGGCCGGCGGCAGGTTGTTCCCGAAATGAATCTTTCCGTCCGCCTGGGTGAAGATGCCCATTTTCGCCAGCCACTGTTCGAACTCCGGCGCCGGTTTCAAACCCAGGGTTTGCCGGGCGTAGAGGGCGTCGTGGAACGAAGTGGTCTGGTAGTTGAGCATGATGTCGTCGGAACCGGGGATGCCCATGATGAAGTTGATCCCGGCCACGCCGAGTAGGGTCAGCAGGGTGTCCATGTCGTCCTGGTCGGCTTCGGCGTGGTTGGTGTAGCAAATGTCGCAACCCATCGGCACGCCCAGCAACTTGCCGCAGAAATGGTCTTCGAGGCCGGCGCGGATGATCTGTTTGCCGTTGTAGAGGTATTCCGGACCGATAAATCCTACGACGGTGTTCACCAGAAACGGTTTGAAATGTCGCGCCACGGCGTAGGCCCGGGTCTCGCAGGTCTGTTGATCGATGCCGTGGTGGGCGTTGGCCGACAGTGCGCTGCCCTGGCCGGTTTCGAAATACATCAGGTTTTGCCCGAGGGTGCCGCGATTCAGGCTCAAACCCGCGTCGTAGCCTTCCTGCAACACGTTCAGGTTGATGCCGAAACTGGCGTTGGCCGCTTCGGTGCCGGCGATTGACTGGAACACCAGGTCCAGCGGCACCCCGCGATTGACCGCTTCGATAGACGTTGTGACGTGGGTTAAAACGCAAGCTTGTGTAGGAATTTCGTAGCGCTGGATGATCGCGTCGAGCATTTCCAGCATGGCGCAGATCGAGGCGATGCTGTCGGTGGCCGGGTTGATGCCGATCATCGCGTCGCCATTGCCGTACAGCAGGCCGTCGAGAATGCTCGCGGCGATGCCCGCCGGTTCGTCGGTCGGATGATTCGGTTGCAGGCGGGTGGATAAGCGGCCACGCAGGCCCATGGTGCCGCGAAATTGCGTGACCACGCGGATCTTCTGCGCCACCAGCACGAGGTCTTGGACGCGCATGATCTTCGACACGGCGGCGGCCATTTCCGGGGTCAGGCCGGGGGCGAGCGCACGCAGGCTCTGTTCGTCAGCGGCGTCGCTGAGCAGCCAGTCGCGAAAACCGCCGACGGTGAGGTGGCTGACCACGGCGAAGGCTTGTTTGTCGTGCGTGTCGATGATCAGTCGGGTGACTTCATCGGCCTCGTAGGGAATCAGTACTTCTTGTAGGAAGTGTGTCAGCGGGATGTCAGCCAGAGCCATTTGCGCGGCCACGCGCTCGCCATCGTTGAGCGCGGCGACACCGGCCAGAAAGTCCCCGGAACGTGCCGGGCTGGCCTTGGCCATGACTTCCTTGAGGCTCTCGAAACGGTAGGTCTGGGCGCCGACGGAATGGGCAAATGCGGCCATGGGACGGAGTCCTCCTGATTCTGTAAATCACTCAAATACACCACCGAAACCCTGTGGGAGCGGGCTTGCTCGCGAAAGCGTCGTGTCAGTCGACATCAACGTTGACTGACCCACCGCTTTCGCGAGCAAGCCCGCTCCCACATGGGATCTCGGTGCACTTCGATGTAGCAGGCGCCGAGCATTGAGCCCGGCACCGGTGCAACTTAGATACCTGTGAGCATAGCGTCCGCCGGTGCCGCGAGGCGTTGCTTGGCGGTCAGTTGGAAATACAGGTAACCGGCGACCATGAAGCCGAGGAACACCAGGCCGATCACCGTGTTGAACCACGCCATCGCGATCAAGCACACCACCGCCAGGAACAGCGCAATCCCCGGCACGATCGGATAGCCCGGTGCGCGGAAGGTGCGTTCCAGATTTGGCTCGGTTTTACGCAGTTTGAACAGGCTCAGCATGCTGATGATGTACATCACGATCGCGCCGAACACCGACATGGTGATCATCGCCGCCGTCAGGGTCATGCCTTGCAGATTGACCAAGCCATCGCTGTAGATCGCCGCGATGCCGATCACGCCGCCGGCCAGAATCGCCCGGTGCGGAGTCTGGAAACGCGAGAGTTTGGCCAGGCCTTTAGGCAGGTAACCGGCACGGGCCAGTGCGAAGAACTGCCGCGAGTAACCCAGGATAATCCCGTGGAAACTCGCCACCAGACCAAACAGGCCGATCCACACCAGCATGTGCATCCAGCTCGAATTGTTGCCAACCACGGCTTTCATCGCCTGGGGCAGCGGGTCGTTGATGTTCGACAGTTGACGCCAGTCGCCGACGCCGCCGGCCATCACCATCACGCCGATCGCCAGGAACACCAGGGTCAGAATGCCGCTGACATAGGCCTTGGGAATCGTGCGTTTCGGGTCCTTGGCTTCCTCGGCCGCCATGGCTGCGCCTTCAATGGCGAGGAAGAACCAGATCGCAAACGGGATCGCCGCAAAAATCCCCGGGATCGAGGCCATGGTGAATTCGTTGGAACCCGACCAGCCGTTGAGCACGAAGTTGCTGAAGCTGAAGCCCGGCGCCACTACGCCCATAAACACCAGCAATTCGGCAACCGCGAGCACGGTGACCACCAGTTCAAAAGTCGCGGCGATGCTGACGCCGAGGATGTTCAGGGTCATGAACACAAAGTAGGCGCCGACCGCCGCAATCTTCGGGTCCAGTTCCGGGTATTGCACGTTGAGATAGGCGCCGATGGCCATGGCAATCGCCGGGGGCGCAAAGACGAATTCGATCAGGGTGGCGATGCCGGCGATCAATCCGCCTTTCTCGCCAAACGCCCGTCGGCTGTAGGCAAACGGCCCGCCCGCGTGGGGTATCGCGGTGGTCAGTTCGGTGAAGCTGAAGATGAAGCAGGTGTACATCGTCGCCACCATCAATGCGGTGACGAGAAAACCCAGCGTACCTGCGGTGCCCCAGCCGTAACTCCAGCCGAAGTACTCGCCGGAAATCACCAGGCCGACGGCAATGCCCCATAAGTGCAGGGTGCCGAGTGTGGGTTTGAGCTGTGTCGTAGAAGTCATAAGTCCTCTCTGTTTTTTATTGTTTGATCGGTTGGACTTTCGGGTGTGGCGGTTACAGCGGGCACGCAAAGCCCGTGCCAGAGGGGCAGGGCAGTGTTTGGGGGTGTGGCTGATGACGTCTTCGCGAGCAAGCCCGCTCCCACAGAGGTTCTATGGACACTGGAGAACCCCTGTGGGAGCGGGCTTGCTCGCGAAAGCGGTAGAAAGGGCGACACAGAAACACCTGTATCGCCCCGGTTTCTTAGAAGAAGCCCAACGGATTGATGTCGTAGCTCACCAGCAGGTTTTTGGTCTGCTGATAGTGATCGAGCATCATTTTGTGGGTTTCACGCCCGACGCCGGACTTTTTGTAACCACCGAACGCGGCGTGCGCCGGGTACAGGTGATAGCAGTTGGTCCACACACGGCCGGCCTTGATGGCGCGGCCCATGCGGTAGGCGCGGTTGATGTCGCGGGTCCAGAGGCCGGCGCCCAGGCCGAACTCGGTGTCGTTGGCGATGGCCAGGGCTTCGGCTTCGTCCTTGAACGTGGTGATGCTCACCACCGGGCCAAAGATTTCTTCCTGGAACACACGCATTTTGTTGGTGCCCTTGAGCAGGGTCGGCTGGATGTAATACCCGGTCGCCAGGTTGCCCTCGAGTTT
This sequence comes from Pseudomonas sp. NPDC096950, assembly GCF_044762525.1. Lineage (NCBI taxonomy): Bacteria > Pseudomonadati > Pseudomonadota > Gammaproteobacteria > Pseudomonadales > Pseudomonadaceae > Pseudomonas > Pseudomonas sp. NPDC096950. Next base: position 75,954 of record NZ_JBIWEL010000026.1, read on the forward strand.
TTCCACCTTGCCGCCGGTCAGCAGCTCGGCGCCTTCGCCCTTGGCGATTTCCAGGTACGAAAGGATTTTGTCGAATTGCTGCTCGGACGCCTGGGCGCCGACCATGGTGTCGGTGTCCAGCGGGTCGCCACGTTTGATCGACAGGACTTTCTTCATCACGACTTTCATGAAGTCGTCGTAGATCGATTCCTGCACCAGCGCGCGGGAAGGGCAGGTGCAGACTTCGCCCTGGTTGAAGAACGCCAGCACCAGGCCTTCGGCGGCTTTTTCGATGAAGGTTTCTTCAGCTTGCATGATGTCGGCGAAGAAGATGTTCGGCGACTTGCCACCCAGCTCCACGGTGGACGGAATAATGTTTTCGGCGGCGGCATGCATGATGTGCGAGCCGACCGGAGTCGAACCAGTGAACGCGATCTTGGCGATGCGCTTGCTGGTGGCCAGGGCTTCGCCGGCTTCTTTGCCGAACCCTTGCACGACGTTGAGCACGCCGGGCGGCAGCAGGTCGCCGATCAGTTCCATCAGCACGGTGATGCCCAGCGGGGTTTGCTCGGCAGGCTTGAGCACTACGCAGTTACCGGCAGCCAGGGCCGGGGCGAGTTTCCAGGCGGCCATCAGGATCGGGAAGTTCCACGGGATGATCTGACCGACCACGCCCAGGGGTTCGTGGATGTGATAAGCCACGGTGTTGCCGTCGATCTCGGCAGCGCTGCCTTCCTGGGCGCGGATGCAACCGGCGAAGTAGCGGAAGTGGTCCGCCGCCAGCGGGATGTCGGCGTTGAGGGTTTCGCGCACGGCTTTGCCGTTGTCCCAGGATTCGGTGATGGCCAGGAGTTCCAGGTTCTGCTCGATGCGGTCGGCGATTTTCAGCAGCACCAGCGAGCGCGCTTGGGCGGACGTGGCGCCCCAGGCATCGGCAGCGGCGTGGGCAGCGTCCAGGGCTTTGTCGATGTCTTCGGCCGTGGAGCGTGGGAATTCGGCAATCGGTTGGCCATTCACTGGCGAAGTATTGGTGAAGTACTGACCTTTGACAGGCGCGACGAACTCGCCGCCGATGTAGTTACCGTATTTGCTCTTGAACGAAACGATAGCGCCTTCAGTACCGGGGTGAGCGTAACGCATGGTGATTTCTCCTTGGCTTGTTGTACTTATAAGAGAGACGCGCATGAGCGCTTGTTATAAGCGTAGAGCAAAGGTTGGGCCACTGCCTTGCAGGGCAGGCAAATCAAGGCTTTGCGCGGTTTTTGTCGGACAAGCGGACGGTATCTGTGACGGTTTCGGTACAGGCGGGGTGACAGTTTGTATCGCTTATGGCACAGCCTGTGACTGGGCGGTCTTGCCAGCATTGCAATGACGGCTAGGCTGGAGGATGCTCGGCCTTCGTGTGAACGCAATGCCCTTGTAGCAGCTGCCGAAGGCTGCGTTCGAGGGCGAAGCACTCGCCTCGGTTTCTGCAACAAATCCGATGTTCAGGCTTACGGCCGCTTCGCAGCCGGACGCAGCCTTCGGCAGCTGCTACAGGGAAGCGAGCGAGATCCTGTGAGGAGAATAATAAGAAATGCACGACAACCACTTGAGTCGCCATGCCCAGCAAGTCCTGACCGTTACCCAGGGCAAATCGCACCTGCACGGCCCTGGCAGCGATCCATCGATTGCCCGCTCTTGGCTGCGATGTCTTGAGGATTATCACCTCGACCCGGCCCTGACCATGGCGCCGACGGTGTTGGAACACGGTCGTGTACTGGAAAGCCGCGAGCGCCTGCAACAAGTGCTGCACATCGCCGGCAACGAAATGACCAGCCTGCACCAGCAACTCTCCGGCGCTGGCCACGCGGTGCTGCTGACCGACGCCCGCGGGGTGATCCTCAATTGCGTCACCGCCCCTGCCGAACGCAAGATTTTCGAACGCGCCGGGCTGTGGCTCGGCGCCGACTGGAGCGAAGCCTGCGAAGGCACCAATGGCATCGGCACCTGCCTGGTGGAACGCCAGGCCCTGACCATTCACCAGGACGAACACTTTCGCGGCCGCCACACCGGCCTGACCTGCTCGGCGAGCCCGGTGTTTGATCCCCATGGCGAACTGCTGGCCGTGCTCGACGTGTCCTCGGCGCGCCATGAAGTCTCGCGGCAGAGCCAGTTCCACACCATGGCCCTGGTCAATCTGTCGGCGAAGATGATCGAGAGCTGTTATTTCCTGCGTTATTTCGACAATCAATGGCTGCTGCGTTTTCACCTTCAGGCGGAATCCGTCGGGCTGTTCAGCGAAGGGCTGTTGGCGTTTGATGGCGAAGGGCGGATCAGCGCGGTCAACCAGAGTGCACTGAACCTGCTGGGGCACATTCGTGGCGGGCTGCTGGGCAAGCCGGTGGAAGCGTTTTTCGATTGCACGCTGGATGAATTGCTTGGCCGCGCCAGCGTAAATGCCAGCGCCAGTTGGCCATTGCGCACCCGTGACGGGCGCAGTCTGTTCGCCCTGTTGCGCGGCCAGCCGCGCAGTATTCCGGCACCGGTGGTGCAAAGTCCGGTGATTGCCGAGCGTCCGCGCCTGTCCGGCATTTGCCTGGGCGATACGGCGTTGCAGGAGGATTTCCGCAAGGCCCTGCGCGTCTTCGAACGGGACGTGCCACTGCTGATCAATGGCGAAACCGGGTCCGGCAAAGAAGCTTTCGCTAAAGCGGTGCACCACGCGAGCCAGCGGGCGGAAAAATCCTTCGTCGCCCTCAACTGCGCGGCCATCCCGGAAAGCCTGATCGAAAGCGAATTGTTCGGCTATCGCGGCGGCAGTTTTACCGGCGCGCGCAAGGAAGGCATGCGCGGCAAGTTGCAACAGGCGGATGGCGGCACGTTGTTCCTCGACGAAATCGGCGACATGCCCCTGGCCTTGCAGACCCGGTTGCTGCGGGTGCTGGAAGATCGTCAGGTGGTGCCGATTGGCGGCGAACCGGAGTCGGTCAACGTGCGAATTATCAGCGCCACCCACCGGAATTTGCTGGATCGGGTGCAGGACGGCAGCTTTCGCGAGGATTTGTATTACCGGCTCAATGGCCTGGAAGTGGCGTTGCCCGCGTTACGTGATCGCACCGATAAATCCCAGCTGCTCGATTTTCTGCTGGCCGAAGAGGCGGGCGGGGAAACGGTGTTGATCGATCAACCGGCGCGGCAAGCCTTGCTCGGTTTCGCCTGGCCGGGGAATGTGCGGCAGTTGCGTAATGTGCTGCGCACCCTGGCGGCGTTGTGCGATGGCGGGCGGGTTGGGCTGGAGGATTTGCCGGCGATGATTCGCCAGGCCCGGCCGGTAGTTCCGGCGGTGGTGCAAGAGCCGTCCGAATTCCCGCTCGATGATGCAGAGCGGTTGGCATTGCTCAATGCGCTGGAGCAGCAGCGGTGGCATATGACCCATACGGCTGAACAGTTGGGGGTCAGTCGCAACACTCTGTATAGGAAGCTGCGGAAACACGGTATCGAACGTTAAACCGCGTTGTGGCCATTCGCGAGCAAGCCCGCTCCCACAGGGGCTCTATTAACGCTAGAGCGCCCTGTGGGAGCGGGCTTGCTCGCGAAGGCGTCCTCGCGCCCCGAAACAAAGGTGCGATTTTCCCCACCCTACGCTAACCTGCGGCCATGTTTTACGAGGTCGACTATGCACATTCATATTCTTGGTATCTGCGGCACTTTCATGGGTTCGATGGCGGTTCTGGCCAAAGAGCTGGGCCATCACGTGACGGGCTCCGATGCCAACGTCTATCCGCCGATGAGCACGCAGCTTGAGGCACAGGGCATTCAGTTGACCCAGGGTTACGACCCGGCGCAGCTCGATCCGGCCCCGGACCTGGTGGTGATCGGCAATGCCATGTCTCGCGGCAACCCGGCCGTCGAGTACGTCCTGAACAAAGGCCTGCCTTACGTTTCCGGCCCGCAATGGCTGGCGGATCACGTGCTGCGGGGCCGCTGGGTGCTGGCCGTCGCCGGCACCCATGGCAAAACCACCACCAGCAGCATGCTCGCCTGGGTGCTGGAGCACGCGGGCATGAGCCCGGGCTTCCTGATCGGCGGCGTGCCGCAGAATTTCTCGGTGTCCGCTCGCCTGGGTGGCACACCTTTCTTCGTGATCGAAGCCGACGAATACGACAGCGCGTTCTTCGATAAGCGCTCCAAGTTTGTCCACTATGGCCCGCGCACGGCAATCCTGAACAACCTTGAGTTCGATCACGCCGACATCTTCCCCGATCTACCGGCCATCGAGCGGCAATTCCACCATTTGGTGCGGACCATCCCGAGCGAAGGCCTGGTGATCCATCCGACCACCGAGCCTGCTTTGCAACGCGTAATCGAGATGGGCTGCTGGACCCCGGTGCAAACCACCGGTGTCGGCGGTCAGTGGCAGGTCAAGCTGTTAAGCGAAGACGGTTCGAAGTTTGAAGTGATGTTCGAAGGCGTCGCCCAAGGCGTGGTCGAGTGGGACATGACCGGTCAGCACAACGTCGCCAACGCCTTGGCTACTCTGGCGGCCGCGCGTCATGTCGGCGTCGTACCGTCGCTGGGCATTGCGGCATTGAGCGCGTTTAAAAGCGTGAAGCGCCGGATGGAGAAAGTCGCGGAAGTCCGTGGCATCACCATCTACGACGACTTCGCCCACCACCCGACCGCTATCGCCACCACCCTCGACGGTTTGCGCAAGAAGATTGGCGATGCGCCGTTGATCGCGATCATCGAGCCGCGCTCCAACTCCATGAAGCTCGGCGCGCACCGTGACGGTTTGCCGGAAAGCGTGGTCGATGCCGATCAGGTGATCTGGTATGCGCCGGCCAACCTCGGCTGGGATCTGGCCGGCACGGCGGCGCTCTGCACCGTGCCGTCGATTGTCAGCGATTCCCTCGAAGGCATCATCGAACGCGTGAAGAGCCAGGCCCAGCCTGGCACCCATGTGGTGATCATGAGCAACGGCGGCTTCGGCGGCCTGCACGGCAAACTCGCCGAGGCGCTGCAATGAACAACGGCCCGGAACGCATCACGCTGGCCATGACCGGCGCTTCCGGCGCCCAGTATGGCTTACGCCTGCTGGACTGCCTGATACGCGAAGATCGCGAGGTGCACTTCCTGATCTCCAAGGCGGCGCAACTGGTGATGGCCACCGAGACGGACGTAACGCTGCCGCCGAAACCGCAAACCATGCAGGCCTTCCTCACCGAATACACCGGTGCTGCCGCCGGGCAAATCAAGGTGTACGGCAAGGAAGACTGGATGTCGCCGGTGGCTTCGGGCTCCGGCGCGCCGGCGGCGATGGTGGTGGTGCCGTGTTCGACCGGGACCTTGTCGGCCATCGCGACCGGGGCTTGCAACAATCTGATCGAACGCGCCGCCGATGTGACCTTGAAGGAACGCCGCCAGTTGATTCTGGTGCCGCGTGAAGCGCCGTATTCGAGCATTCACCTGGAACACATGCTCAAGTTGTCGAACATGGGCGTGACGATCCTGCCGGCGTCGCCGGGTTTCTACCATCAGCCACAGACCATCGACGACCTGATCGACTTCGTTGTGGCGCGGATTCTCAATCTATTGAATATCCCGCAGGACATGCTGCCCCGTTGGGGCGAGCATCATTTGAGCAGCGATGAATAAACTGCTGATGGTCCTGCTGGCGCTGCAACTGGCCGGCTGCGCCACGGCGCGCACCCTCGATGCCGCCAAACCGGGGGCGCCGGTGGTGTATTCGGGGACGCGGCTGGATTTGTATGCGATGAATGGCGGTTGCTGCGCCAAGGATCGTTTCGGCGCGGAGGCGCCGAGCTACCCCGGCGTCGACCTGCCGGCCAGTGCGTTGCTCGACACGTTGTTATTGCCGTTGTCGGTGTTGACGGTGATTGGCGTGAGTTTTCAGGCGACGGGCGGGTTGTAGCGTTCGGCTGATCGTTCCCACGCTCTGCGTGGGAATGCCTCAATGGACGCTCCGCGTTCGCTTTGGGACGCAGAGCGTCCCGGGCTGCATTCCCACGCGGAGCGTGGGAACGATCATTGCGGGGTTATTTTCCGAGCTTACGCAACTCATCCGACTCTACCACCCGCACGCCATCCTGCTCTTCCAGCGCCAGTCGCCACATGGCGCGGGCCAGTTGGCAGGCTTCGATGCCGCGGTACTTGCCCGGAATCAAGCGCGAGAACGGTCCGGCCAGTTGCTCGGCCATGCGCGGTTCGAGGCGCTCGCCCAGCAGCAGTGAAGGTCGGCAAATGGTCAGCTGCGGCCAGTTCTGCGCGCGCAAGGCGTGTTCCATCTCGCCTTTCACCTTGTTGTAGAAAATCGAGGATCTGCGATCGGCCCCCAAGGCACTGATCACAATCAGGTGCCGCGCGCCCATTTCCCGCGCGCGCTTGGCGAAGGCCACCACCATGTCCAGGTCCACCGCGCGAAACGCCTGCTCGGAGCCGGCCTGTTTGATCGTGGTGCCAAGGCAGCAGTAGGCAATGTCGACGCGACCGTTCAACTGCGGCAGGAACACGGCCGGGTCGCCGACGGGGTTTTCCAGGTGGGGATGCTCGGCCAATGGCCGCCGTGAAGGTGCCAATACCCGCGTAATCGTTGGCTCATTGAGCAGGCGATCAAGCAAATGTTCGCCGGTTAATCCGGTAGCTCCGGCAAGCAATACATGCTGAGGCGTCAAGTACATAGTGTTTCCCCCTTGATACTATTCAGCTTAGTTGCTCTTGGCGTCCTTGCTGCTGATAGCAGCACTTTGTAATGCTTTTCGAGCTTGTTGTTTGCGTAAAAGTTGCCAGTGGGAGAGAACGGTTTTCGGCGCCCAGATCTGCGGTTCAGAGGCTTCGAAGTTATCCGCCAGCTCGCGCTCGGCCACGGTGGCCTTGGCCAGTTTGAAGGCCTGCTCCAAATCGTCGGTCTGGTTCAGTGCCTGGGCGAACAAGGCGTCGCCGAAGTAAGTGAAGTTGGCCTCTTCCGAGCAACCGAAGGACACCCGGTCCGCCCGGGAGGCGGTCATGATCAACGTGCGCTCGTCTTTCAATGCCGGGATGAAACCACCGGAATAGCAGGAAGAGATGACAATAATCTTGTCGCGGTTCTTCAGCGGGGCGAGGACCGCCGCCAGTTCGTCGGCCGGCAGGTCGGCCAGTTCCATGCGCGGTTGGTCGAGCACCAGTTCATGTTCGCTGGTGCCGTGGCTGGTCAGGTAGATAAACAGCAAGTCTTCCGGGCCGCTGCGTTCGGCCAGGGTCTGGGCCGCACGGCGCAGGTTTTCGCGGGTGGCCATCGGTCGGTCGGCGAGGTGGTCGCGATGGTTGACCAGGCGAATTTGGCCGTAAGCGCCGAAACGGCTGGCGAGCATGTTGGCGACGTAGTCGGATTCGCGCAGGAACACGCTCTGCTTGCCGTCACCACCAAGGGTCAGGGTGTACAACTCCACCGCCGGGGTCGAGGCGGGCACGTTGGCCAACGCTTCGTCGAGCAAGCGGCCCTGGGCCAGCAGGCCGAGTTCCAGGGTGTCGGGCAGTAACTTGCCGTCGGCGTCGCGGACGCGCTGGCCATTGATCCAGGTGCCGCTCATCACGGTGCCATCGGTCAGCACCAGGGTGCCGCGACCTGAATAGCTGTCACTGTCGAAGCCGCCGACGTAGAAACTGCCGTCGGCCAGGTTCAAGCGGCCCGGGCCGGTGAAGCGCCAGTCGCTGAACTGGCCGATGTAATGGCTGCCATCGGCGCCGATCAATTCGCCCTTGCCGGTGAGCGCGCCCTCCTTGAACTGACCGATCCACACATCGCCATCGGCGTTTTCGTAGCGGCCCTTGCCGTGGAGTTGGTTGTCCTTGAAACCGCCGACGTAGATATCTCCGTCGGCGCTGTTGAACGTGCCGTTGCCTTCCAGCTGACCGTCGACGAAATGCCCGCTGAACTGATTGCCGCTGGCATCGCCGCGCTGACCTTCGCCGTTAGGTTTGCCGTGGGCGAACTGGCCCTGATAGGTGCTGCCGTCGTCGAGTTCGAGACGGCCGAGCCCTGAATACTGATCGGACTTGAACTCACCGCGGTAAGTCATGCCGTTTTCTTTGAGAGTGCCTTCACCGTCGCGCCGGCCCAGCTTGAAGCCGCCGGTGTAGCTGCTGCCATTGGTGGTCAGCGTGCCCTGACCGTCGAACAGCCCTTGCTGGAACTGCCCGCGATAGACCTCGCCGTTGCTGCCGTGCCATTCGCCCTGGCCATGCCACTGGCCTTTGTCGAACTGCCCGGCGTACCAGCTGCCGTTCGGGTAGTCGATGCGGCCCTGGCCCTGCAACAACCCATTGACCAGATCCCCTCGATAGCGTCCGCCGTCCGGCAGGCGGGCGTCAGGGGACAGCAGCGATTCACCATCGCCGCAAGCGGTGAGCATCAGGGTCAAAGCGAGGAGTGCAAGTGAGCGCATAGCGGGATCCGGGCAATTAGGCGACCGAGTATGCCGCAGCTATGCGTCGCATATATAGAGAAGGTCGCGAAACAGCGTGCGCTGCTTCGCATTCGGGATGGTTTACACGAAACAGAGGGACAGTGGTTCAGCGATGTACGCCGGTTTGTCCGAGCCTTCTATCTCAAGGGTGGCGGTGGCCTTGAGCAACCACTGGCCGGGTTTCTTCTCGGTGACTTCGGTCAGGTCGACCTTGAGCCGCACTTTCGAGTTGACCTTGACCGGCTGGATGAAACGCACGCTGTCGAGGCCGTAATTGACCACCATCTTCAAGCCTTCCGGCAGGATCAGGATGTCTTCCATCAGTTTGGGGATCAGCGACAGCGACAGGAAACCGTGGGCAATGGTGCTGCCAAATGGCGTTTGCGCGGCTTTGACCGGGTCGACGTGAATGAACTGATAATCCCCGGTGGCTTCGGCGAACAGGTTGATGCGCTCCTGATCGATGGTGAGCCATTCGGAACGTCCAAGTTCCTTGCCGACATAATCTTTGAGCTCTGCAACGGGAACATAGGGCATTGAGACTCTCCTTGGGTTCATCGGTTTTATAGTTTTGAGGTGGGGGGATTTGACCTCCCGGATTACCACTTTAGATCAACATGGCAAATTGCTCCGGTCAACTGACCATGCTTTTGGCGAATGCCGGTGTATAGCGTATGCATGCTTATAATGCCCGGCCCCCTTCTTGCTGGGGAAAAGCGTGGGAGATGCTGGATGTTGTTACGTGGCCTGACCTGGCTGGTGCTGTTCCAATTGCTGGGCACAGCCATCAACCACCTGTTTTTACCGGTGCTGCCGGGGCCGATTGTCGGCCTGCTGTTGTTGCTGGTGTTTCTGATTTGTCGTGGCGAGGTCGGTGAGCCGCTGAACCTGGCCGCCGGCAGTTTGCTGCGTTACCTGCCGCTGCTGCTGGTGCCGCCGGCGGTGGGCGTGATGGTTTACGCCAAGGATATTGCCGCGGACTTCTGGGCGATCTCCGGTGCGCTGGTGCTGTCGCTGCTGCTGTCCATGGCCTTCGTCGGGGTGCTGATGCAGCGTCTGGTCAAGCGTCACGCCCAGCGTGGGGATCGCTCATGATCCTCGACTGGCAAGGCGCCCTGAATTCGGTGATTCACCATCCGCTGTTCGGCATCGGCATTACCCTGGGCGCTTATCAATTGGTGCTCGCGGCGTTCGAAAAAACCCGCTGGATCTTCCTGCAACCGGTGCTGGTTTCGATGGTGCTGGTGATTGGCGTGCTGCTGACCTGTGGCCTGAGCTACGCCGAGTACCGCAAGAGCACCGAGATCCTCAGCATCTTGCTGGGGCCTGCCACCGTTGCCCTGGCGGTGCCGCTGTACTTGAACCTGCGACGGATTCGGCAGTTATTCTGGCCGATATTTACTACGCTGGTGATAGGCGGCGTGGTCGCCACGGGCATGGGCGTGTTGCTGGGCTGGTGGTTCGGTGCCGAACACATGATCCTGATGACCATGGCACCGAAATCCGTGACCTCGCCGATTGCCATGCTGGTGGCCGAACAGATTGGTGGTGTCGCGGCGCTGGCGGCGGTGTTCGTGTTGATTACTGGTGTGATCGGTGCGATTTTCGGCCCGAGCCTGTTGACCCGGCTCGGCGTCCACAGCCCCGAGGCGCGCGGAATGGCGTTAGGGATGACCGCCCACGCGGTCGGTACGTCGGTGGCGTTACAGGAAAGTGAAGAATGCGGCGCCTTTGCGGCGCTGGCGATGAGTCTGATGGGCGTGGCGACGGCGGTGTTCCTGCCGTTGGCCGTGTCGATGGTGGTGTAAGGAAATGTCTATGAGCTTGCCGCTTTTTCCGCTGAACACGGTGCTGTTCCCCGGTTGCATCCTCGACTTGCAGATTTTCGAGGCGCGCTACCTGGACATGATCAGCCGCTGCATGAAACAAGGCAGCGGCTTCGGCGTGGTGTGCATCCTCGATGGCGAAGAAGTCGGCATCGCCCCGGCGGGTTATGCGCTGGTGGGCTGTGAAGCCCTGATCACCGACTTCAAGCAGCAGGACAACGGCTTGTTGGGGATTCGCGTGCAGGGTGGGCGGCGTTTCCACGTCTTGCGCTCGCAAGTGCAGCGCGATCACCTGACCATCGCCGACGTCGAGTGGCTGGAAGACGAGCCCGAACAACCGTTGCAGGATGAAGACGCCGACCTGGTGGCGTTGCTCAAGGCCCTGGCCGAACACCCGATGGTCGAGGCGCTGAACATGGGCACCGAAGCAACCGGGCAACAATCATTGGCCAATCAATTGGCGTACCTGCTGCCATTTGCCGAGGTGGACAAGATCGACCTGCTGCAACTCGACGATCCGCAGCAGCGACTGGATGCGATTCAGGCGTTGCTGGATGAGTTGCAGGGCGAGTTGTTTGCCTGAGATCGCCCGTAGCAGCTGCCGAGCTCGCGAGGCTGCGTTCGAGGACGAAGTCCTCGCAAATCCTGAGTATGTGGTGTGTCTGAATGGCGACTGCTACGCAGTCGAACGCAGCCTCGCGGGCTCGGCAGCTGCTACAAGGCAGCGGTCGCCTCCGATCTTCAATACGCGTAACGCAACATCATGTGTGGCAGATGCCGCAGCGCGAAAAAGCCAAACAGCACCAGCATCGACGGCAACACCAGCCACCAGACCTTCGGCGGCATGGCGTTGAGCGGCGTCTGGCGTTGGCTCAGCCACAGGCTCGCCGCACAGACCCCGGCCGCCAGCATCGCGCCGGCCAGCACGTCCGTTGGCCAATGCGCGCCCAAATAGACCCGCGACAACGCAATCGCCAGCGCCGGCAAGCAGCCCAATAGGAGCCAGGTCAGGCGCATGCGGGGCGGTTGTCCGCGTCCGGCCAGGACGGCGATGGCGAGGAACAGCGCGAAAGAGCCCGAGGCGTGGCCGCTGGGCATGCTGTAACTGGTCAGCGGGTCGCTCAGCACTTCCGGGCGCATTCGGGCGAAAAAGTGCTTGGTTACGGTGTTGCCGAGTGCGGTGAACAACAGCGCGCCCCCGGCGAAAATCGCCTGGCGCCATTGCCGGGTGAGCAGCAGCAACCCGGTCAGCAGGGCGCTGAACACCAGCATGTTGCGGAATTCACCAATCAGCGTGAACGTCACGGCCACTTCATCGAGCATCGGGCTGCGGTGTTCCTGCACCAGAGTCATCAAGCCCTGGTCGAGGGCGGTCAGGTGCGGATAGCCGATAAACAGTCCGATCAGAATCACCAGGCCCAGGCCGGCAATATAGGCCGTGGCGTGACGATGACGACGCAAGCTGCTGGTGACGCTCAAGCCGATCATCACTGCGATGCTGCCGGCGACAATCCCGGCTTCCGGCCAGAAACCGTCCGGCAGTGGCAGGCGAATCGCCGCCCCCGTGGCCCAACCCGGCAGCAGGTAGGCGATGCTCCAGCCGGCGGCGGCCAACAGGCTGACGGCGGCGAAGCGCGGGAAGGGCATGTCGAACATCCCGGCGACCATCGGCAGCATCGGCCGCAACGGGCCGATGAAGCGCCCGACAAGAAGGCTGGCGATGCCGTAGCGCTGGAAGTAGGACTCGACCCCGGCGATCCATTCCGGGTGATGACGCAAACCGGGCAGGCGCCGGATGTTCTGGTGGAAATGTCGTCCCAGGAAGTAGGAAACCACGTCACCCAGCAAGCCACCGAGAAACCCCAGCAACAACGTTTCGCCCAGGGACAACGCACCACTGCCCGCCAGCACCGCCACGGCAAACAGCAAAACGGTGCCCGGCACGATCAACCCGGCAATCGCCAGGCATTCCACACACGCCACTATGAACACCGCGGCGGCCAGCCACTGTGGATTGACTGTCAACCAACCAGTGATGCTATCGAGCCATGGGCCCATACCTACAACTCCATTGAAAAAGGAAAAACTCAATCTTCAAAACACCACAGATCCCCTGTGGGAGCGGGCTTGCTCGCGAAGAGGCCGTGTCAGTCGACATCAATATCGCCTGACACACCGCCTTCGCGAGCAAGTCCGCTCCCACAATGGTCCTGCTGTTAGTCAGGGAAGCAAAAAATAATCGCGCCCTTCGACCTGCCCCCGGCGCAGCGGGTTCCGCGTGCAATACGGCGCATACGCCGCGTCCACAAAACGGTACATCAGGTGTTCGTCACGGCCATGGGGAATGCCCAGGCGGGTGGTTTGAATAATGTGGGCGGGCGCGGGGCCGACGTCTTGCACCAGCAGCACTTCATGATCAAAGCGCTTGGCATCCCAGACCGGCACCTTCAAACCCAGCGACTTGCACAGCAGCGTCTGGCCGGCGCAGAGTTTTTGCGACGGGCGCGGGCGACCTTGGGCGTCGGGATTGTTCAGCAGCATCTGCGCCAGGCTCGCCGGCCCGCTCAATTCATCGACCCACGGATAGGCGGATTTGATCAGCACCGCGTTGCCCGGCCCTTGGGCGCTGAAGTTCAGCGAATCACCGCCCCGGGCGTAATACATATAGATGTGGCCGCCATCCAGAAACAAAGCCTTACGCTTTTCTGTGTAGCCGAGGGACGCGTGGCTGCCTTTTTCTTCGCAGTAATAGGCCTCGGTCTCGATGATCCGGGCGCTGAGCCACAGGTCGCCGACCCGGTGACGGATGACTTTGCCCAGTAATTCCCGGGCCAGGGTTTGCGCGTCGCGGTCGAAAAAAGCGTCCGGCAGTGCCGTGGGCAGGGCCGCAAGAGGGGCGCGAACAGTCAGGTTGGACATGATGAACGGCGTTTATCAGGGCTGAATGAGCGGTGATGATAACAATTTGCAGCTTAATCACGGCTGAACGTCGGCAAATTGCCCTCCATTTCGACCATCCGCCCGTCACCGCTGTTAGTCCTAGGACGCGACAGCTATAATCTGCCGCTTTCATCTTTGCCAAGACCCCATCAGACATGACTGAGTCCGTCCTCGACTACATGACCCGCCTGGGTCGCGCTGCCCGTGAAGCGTCGCGCATCATCGGCCGTGCCAGCACTGCGCAGAAAAACCGCGCCTTGCAGGCTGCTGCCAATGCGCTGGACGCTGCGCGTGCCGAGTTGACGGCTGCCAATGAGCTGGACTTGGCCGCTGGTCGGGCCAACGGTCTTGAGCCGGCTTTGCTGGAACGCCTTGCGCTGACCCCGGCGCGCATCGACGGAATGATCGTCGGCCTGCGCCAGGTTGCCGCGTTGCCGGACCCGGTCGGCGCGATCCGCGACATGAGCTTTCGCCCGTCGGGCATTCAGGTCGGCAAGATGCGCGTGCCGCTCGGCGTGATCGGGATCATCTACGAATCCCGTCCCAATGTGACCATCGACGCCGCCAGCCTGTGCCTTAAGTCGGGCAACGCGACCATCCTGCGTGGCGGTTCCGAAGCGATTCATTCCAACCGTGCCATTGCCGCCTGCATCCAGCGCGGCCTGGCCGAGGCCGATCTGCCGGCTGCCGTGGTGCAAGTGGTCGAAACCACCGACCGTGCTGCCGTCGGCGCGCTGATCACCATGCCTGAATACGTGGACGTCATCGTGCCCCGTGGCGGTCGTGGCTTGATCGAGCGAGTCAGCCGCGACGCCCGCGTGCCGGTGATCAAACACCTGGACGGCATCTGCCACGTCTACGTCAGCGAACACGCCGAGCTGCCGAAAGCCCAGCGCATCGCGTTCAACGCCAAAACCTACCGTTATGGCATCTGCGGCGCGATGGAAACCTTGCTGGTGGATCAAAGCGTTGCCAAAGATTTCCTGCCGTCGATGGCGGCCCAGTTCCGCGAAAAAGGCGTCGAGCTGCGCGGTTGCGAGCGCACCCGGGCGATTATCGAGGCCGTCGCGGCCACTGAAGACGACTGGAGCACCGAGTACCTGGCGCCGATTCTGTCGATCCGCGTGGTCGACGGTCTGGACCAGGCCATCGAGCACATCAACCGGTACGGCTCCCACCACACCGACTCCATCGTCAGCGAATACCTGGCCGATACCCGGCGTTTCGTCGCGGAAGTCGACTCGTCGTCGGTGATGATCAACACGCCGACCTGCTTCGCCGATGGCTTTGAATACGGATTGGGTGCCGAGATTGGCATTTCTACTGATAAGCTGCACGCCCGCGGCCCGGTGGGCCTCGAAGGTCTGACCTGCGAGAAGTACATCGTGGTCGGTGACGGCCAGTTGCGCGGACAGGAGTCGGTCTGACTTGGGCGACCTCGACCCGTCAGCCCCGGTCATTGCCGGCGAGGCTGGGCCTCGACGCATTGGCGTGCTGGGCGGAACCTTCGACCCGGTGCACATCGGCCATTTGCGCGGTGCACTGGAAGTGGCCGAGTCCCTGGGCCTCGATGAGCTGCGACTGACACCCAGTGCCAGGCCGCCCCATCGGGACACGCCGCAGGTCTCGGCGCAGGACCGTCTGGCGATGGTCGAGTGCGCGGTGGCCGGTGTGGCGCCGTTGGTGGTGGACGCCCGCGAATTGCAGCGGGACAAACCGTCCTACACTATCGATACCCTGGAATTGATGCGCGCCGAAATGGCCGCGGATACCCAGGTTTTTCTACTTTTGGGCTGGGACGCATTTTGCGGCCTGCCCACTTGGCACCGCTGGGAAGAGTTGCTCCAGCATTGCCACATCCTGGTGCTGCAACGCCCGGATGCCGACAGCGAACCGCCGGATGCCTTGCGCAATCTGTTGGCGGCACGCTCGGTGAGCGACCCGCTGGCCCTCAAAGGGCCGAGCGGACAGATTGCATTCGTCTGGCAGACACCGCTCGCGGTATCCGCCACCCAGATCCGTCAACTGCTGGCCAGCGGTAAGTCGGTACGTTTCCTGGTGCCCGACGCGGTCCTGGCCTACATCGATGCGCACGGTCTGTACCGTGCGTCGAACTGAAAAGAGGGCACGCTTCCAGGCACGAATGACGTGTATTGAAGCGCCCGAACATACGAGCAAAACGAGTTTTATATGACGAACAAAGACGTAACTAAAGTAAAGCGCAAAGGCACGTTCAAGAGCGCCCCGCTGCCTGAACCGGTCCTTACCAACGAGCCCCTGAAGGGTGATGAGCTGGTCAAGATTGCCGTAGCCGCCCTGGAAGACGTGAAGGGCCAGGACATCCAGGTCATCGACGTTCGCGAAAAGCAGAGCATCACTGACTACATGATCATCGCCACCGGTACCTCGAACCGCCAGATCGGCGCGATGCTGGACAAAGTCCGCGAAGCCGTCAAAGCCCTGGGCGTCAAGCCATTGGGTGAAGAAGGCAAGGGCGACAGCGACTGGGTCCTGCTGGATATGGACGACGTGATCGTGCACATGATGACCGCTTCGGCTCGTCAGTTTTACGACCTCGAGCGTCTGTGGTCCGGCGCTGAACAGAGCCGTGCCCTGAACGCGGCCCACCACAGCCCGGAAAACACCCACGAGCATTTCATCAAGCTCAACAAAGACCAGCAATAAGGGACCGCTGTGCGACTGCGACTGATCGCCGTCGGTTCACGCATGCCCAAATGGGTGGAAGAAGGCTGGCATGAATATGCCAAGCGTCTTCCGTCCGAGCTGGCGCTGGAACTGGTGGAAATACCGCTCAATACCCGTGGCAAAAACGCCGACGTGGCGCGCTTCATCCGTCAGGAAGGCGAAGCCATGCTGGCCAAGGTCGGGCCGAACGAGCGGGTTGTCACCCTCGAAGTCCACGGCAAGCCCTGGAGCACCGAGCAACTGGCGGTCGAACTCGATCGCTGGCGGCTGGACTCGCGCACGGTGAATTTCATGGTCGGCGGTCCCGAAGGGCTGGCGCCGGAAGTCTGTGCCCGGGCTGATCAGCGTTGGTCGTTGTCGCCGTTGACGTTGCCGCACCCGCTGGTGCGGATTCTGATCGGCGAACAGTTGT
This sequence comes from Pseudomonas sp. NPDC096950, assembly GCF_044762525.1. Lineage (NCBI taxonomy): Bacteria > Pseudomonadati > Pseudomonadota > Gammaproteobacteria > Pseudomonadales > Pseudomonadaceae > Pseudomonas > Pseudomonas sp. NPDC096950. Next base: position 92,264 of record NZ_JBIWEL010000026.1, read on the forward strand.
ATCGTGCCTGGACAGTCCTGTCCGGCCACCCTTACCACAAGTAGTTTTGCCCTCATGTCCCAGCCGATCCGCATCAAGGACCACGAAAAAGACGCCCGTCTGGTGCGTGGCCGCGTCGTGTTCGGGGCAATTGCGGTGGTGGCGCTGATCTGCGTGCTGATCGCGCGGCTGTATTTCCTTCAGGTCATCCAGTACGAGTACCACTCGACCCTGTCGGAAAACAACCGCGTCCACGTACAGCCGATTCCGCCGACCCGTGGGCTGATCTTCGACCGTAATGGCGTGGTGGTGGCCGATAACCGGCCCAGCTTCAGCCTGAGCATGACCCGCGAGCGCTCCGGCGACTGGCAGCAAGTGCTCGACGTGATCGTCCAGGTGCTGGAACTGACGCCCGAGGACCGGGGGATCTTCGAGAAACGCATGAAGCAGGGGCGTCGGCCATTCGAGCCGGTGCCGATTCTGTTCGAGCTGACCGAAGAGCAGATCGCTCGGATCGCGGTGAATCAGTTCCGGCTGCCGGGTGTGGAAGTGGTCGCGCAGTTGGTGCGGCATTACCCCCAGGGCGCGCACTTTGCGCATTCCGTGGGCTACATGGGCCGGATCAACGAGAAAGAGCTCAAGACGCTGGACCCGGTCGGTTACAGCGGTACTCATCAAATTGGCAAGACCGGTATCGAGCGCTTCTACGAGCCCGAGCTGCACGGCCAGGTGGGTTACGAAGAAGTCGAGACCAACGCTCGGGGCCGCGTCTTGCGCGTGCTCAAGCGCACCGATCCGATTCCCGGCAAGGACATCGTCCTGAGCCTGGACATCAAATTGCAGGAAGCTGCCGAATTGGCACTCGGCGGTCGCCGTGGTGCGGTCGTCGCGCTGGACCCGAACACCGGCGAAGTCCTGGCCATGGTCAGCCAGCCGAGTTTCGATCCGAACCTGTTCGTCACCGGCATCAGCTTCAAGGCCTACGCCGAGTTGCGCGATTCCATCGATCGGCCATTGTTCAACCGCGTGCTGCGCGGTCTGTACCCGCCGGGCTCGACGATCAAGCCAGCGGTGGCGATTGCCGGCCTGGACTCCGGTGTGGTGACGGCCTCGACCCGGGTCTTCGACCCCGGCTACTACATGCTGCCCAACTACGATCACAAATACCGTAACTGGAACCGTACCGGCGACGGGTACGTGGACCTGGACACGGCGATCATGCGTTCCAACGACACCTACTTCTATGACCTGGCCCACAAGCTGGGCATCGACCGGTTGTCCTCGTACTTGGGCAAGTTCGGCATTGGCCAGAAGGTCTCGCTGGACATGTTCGAAGAATCCCCAGGCTTGATGCCGTCCCGGGAATGGAAGCGTGCGACCCGGCGTCAGGCCTGGTTCCCGGGCGAAACCCTGATTCTGGGGATCGGCCAGGGCTACATGCAGTCCACGCCGCTGCAACTGGCCCAAGCCACGGCGCTGGTGGCCAACAAAGGAGTGTGGAACCGTCCGCACCTGGCCAAGACCGTCGAGGGCGAAAAGCCGAAGGATGAAAACCCGATGCCGGACATCGTCCTGCGCGACCCGTCCGACTGGACCAAGGTCAACCACGGCATGCAACAAGTGATGCACGGCGCTCGCGGTACGGCGCGCAAAGCCGCCATCGGTTCGCAGTACCGGATCGCCGGTAAAAGCGGTACGGCCCAGGTGGTCGCGATCAAGCAGGGCGAGAAGTACGACCGCTCCAAGGTGCAGGAACGCCACCGCGACCACGCCTTGTTTGTCGGCTTCGCGCCGGCGGATAACCCGAAAATCGTGGTGTCGGTGATGGTCGAGAACGGCGAGTCCGGCTCCGGCGTCGCGGCGCCTGTGGTGCGACAAGTGATGGATGCCTGGCTCCTGGACCAGGATGGCCGACTCAAACCGGAATACGCCGGCCCTATCAGCGCGGAGGCTACGGCCCGTGAAGAGTAATTTCGATCGCATCCTCTCCAGTGAGGACGTGATGCGTCGCCGTGCGACGTTGCTGCAACGCATGCACATTGATGGCCCATTGTTGATCCTGCTGCTGACCCTCGCCGCCGGCAGCCTGTTTGTGCTGTATTCGGCCAGTGGCAAGAGCTGGGACCTGTTGGGCAAGCAAGCCACTTCGTTTGGCATCGGCCTGGTGTCGATGATCGTCATCGCCCAGTTCGAACCGCGTTTCATGGCCCGTTGGGTGCCGATCGGTTATGTGCTCGGCGTGCTGTTGCTGGTGGTGGTGGACGTCATGGGCCACAACGCCATGGGCGCCACGCGCTGGATCAACATTCCCGGGGTGATCCGCTTCCAGCCCTCGGAATTCATGAAGATCCTGATGCCGGCGACCATCGCCTGGTACCTGTCCAAACGCACCTTGCCGCCGCAGCTCAAGCATGTGGGCGTCAGTCTGTTCCTGATCGGCTTGCCGTTTATCCTCATCGTGCGCCAGCCGGACCTCGGCACTTCGCTGCTGATCCTTGCGGGCGGCGCGTTCGTGCTGTTCATGGGTGGCCTGCGCTGGCGCTGGATCCTCAGCGTGATTGCCGCGGCAGTGCCGGTGGCGGTGGCGATGTGGTTCTTCATCATGCACGACTACCAGAAGCAGCGAATCCTGACTTTCCTCGACCCGGAAAGCGATCCGTTGGGCACTGGCTGGAACATCATCCAGTCCAAGGCCGCCATCGGTTCCGGCGGCGTATTCGGCAAAGGCTGGCTGCTGGGCACCCAGTCGCACCTGGACTTCCTGCCGGAAAGCCACACTGACTTCATTATTGCGGTACTGGGCGAAGAATTCGGCCTGGTGGGCATCTGCGCACTGCTGCTGATTTACCTGTTGTTGATCGGTCGCGGGTTGGTGATTACAGCCCAGGCCCAGACATTGTTCGGCAAATTGCTCGCGGGCAGCCTGACCATGACGTTTTTTGTTTACGTTTTCGTCAACATCGGTATGGTCAGTGGCCTGTTGCCGGTTGTGGGGGTGCCGTTGCCGTTCATTAGCTACGGAGGAACTTCGCTGGTAACGCTGCTGTCAGCGTTTGGGGTTTTGATGTCGATCCATACCCATCGTAAGTGGATCGCACAGGTTTGAATAAGGTGAAGATTTCAATGCAAGCAATGCATGGCTGGGCGACTCGATACGCGCCGTGGGTCGGCCTGGTAGGCATCCTTGGTACTGCGGAAACGCGGGCCGGCGATTACGAAGGCTCACCCCAGGTGGCCGAATTCGTCGGTGAAATGACCCGCGACTACGGCTTTGCCGGTGAACAGCTGATGGGCGTGTTCCGCGAAGCCGAGCGCAAACAGGCGATCCTCGACGCGATCTCCAAACCCGCCGAGCGGGTTAAACAGTGGAATGAATATCGCCCGATGTTCATCACCGACGCGCGCATTGCCCGCGGTGTGGACTTCTGGCGTCAGCACGAGGCGGTACTGGCCCGGGCCGAGCAGGAATACGGCGTGCCGGCCCAGGTGATCGTCTCGATCATCGGCGTTGAAACCTTTTTCGGCCGCAATACCGGCAATTACCGGGTGATCGACGCGTTGTCGACCCTGGGTTTCGACTATCCTCCCCGTGCCGAATTCTTCCGTAAGGAATTACGTGAATTCCTGCTGCTGGCCCGGGAAGAGCAGGTCGATCCGTTGACCCTCAAAGGCTCCTACGCTGGTGCCATGGGCTTGCCGCAGTTCATGCCGAGCAGTTTTCGCGCCTATGCGGTGGACTTTGACGGTGACGGCCACATTAATATCTGGAACAACCCGGACGATGCCATCGGCAGCGTCGCCAGTTATTTCAAGCGTCACGGTTGGGTCGCCGGCGAACCTGTGGTCAGCCGCGCCGATGTGCGGGGCGATCAGGTGGACACCGGCCTGACCACCGGCATCGAACCGACGAAAACCGTAGGGGAGTTGCGGGCGTTGGGGTGGTCAAGTCATGATGCGCTGCGCGATGATATGCCGGTTACGGCTTTCCGCCTGGAAGGTGACAATGGCCCCGAGTACTGGATGGGCCTGAAGAATTTTTACGCGATCACGCGTTATAACCGCAGCGTGATGTACGCCATGGCCGTACATCAACTGTCTGAACAGCTGGTCCAAGCACGGGGCGTCAAGTAATGCGGGCATTGCCTATGAATAAACCCCTGAAGCTGATGGCATTCGCCGCGTTGGCGGTGCTGGTCGCCAGTTGTTCGACCAGCCGCGCGCCGACGCAGAAAACTTCCTCCACCGCCGTGCGCGCTACGCCGGGGCTGGACATCAACCGCGCCCACAAAGATGGCGCGCCGTGGTGGGACGTGGATGTCTCGCGCATCCCGGACGCCACGCCGACCCTGCACAGCGGTCCTTATAAAGCCAACCCGTACACCGTGCTGGGCAAGACCTACTTTCCGCTGCAAGACTCCAAGACCTATGTCGCTTCGGGCACGGCGTCGTGGTACGGCACCAAGTTCCACGGCCAGAATACCGCCAACGGCGAAGTCTACGACCTGTACGGCATGAGTGCCGCGCACAAGACCTTACCGCTGCCAAGTTACGTTCGGGTGACCAACCTGGATAACAACAAGAGCGTAGTTTTGCGAGTCAACGACCGTGGGCCGTTCTACTCGGACCGCATCATCGATTTGTCCTATGCGGCCGCCAAGAAACTGGGCTACGCCGAAATCGGCACGGCACGGGTCAAGGTTGAAGGTATCGATCCACAACAGTGGTGGGCCGCGAAAGGCCGTCCGGCGCCTTTGATGCTCAATGAGCCTCAAGTAGCGCAAAATGCCGCGCCGACCATTACCGCTTCGGCGGGGACGGTCGAGCAATGGACGCCACCGCCGCAGCAACACGCCACGGACACCGTGCCTGTGCCGACCAGTGCAAAAAAAAACGCTTCTGTACCAGCCTCTGGCCAGTATCTGCAGGTGGGCGCGTTCGCCAACCCGGACGCTGCAGAACTCCTGAGATCGAAGCTCAGCGGGATGGTGAGCGCTCCGGTGTTCATCAGTTCGATCGTGCGCAACCAACAGACATTGCATCGGGTGCGCCTGGGGCCGATGGGTTCGCCGGGTGAAATCCAGCAAGTGCAGAACAGTGTGCGAATGGCCAATCTCGGTTCGCCGAGCCTGGTCACCGCCGAGTAACACGCAGTACTTGATTGAAGGTTCGCTTGCGGTTTTGGGGGGCGAATCTGGTTGTTGGCTCGTTAAGAACAAAAGCCCGGCAAGGGTTACAGAGTGAGCAACTGAACACGCGATGACCCGTTAGAAGGTCATCTGATTAGTTTTGCCTTTGGGCAGTTTCCATTAGCGATTTCGAGAGACGGATGAACATCACCACCTTTGCCAAACGCCTGTGCCTGTTAGTCCCGCTGTTCATCACGCCTGCCGCTTTTGCGGTAGAAATGATGCCGTCGCCACCGCAACTGGCCGCCAAATCCTACGTGCTCATGGATGCCAGCAGCGGCAACGTGCTGGTCGAGAACAACGGTGACCAGCGCCTGCCGCCCGCCAGCCTGACCAAACTGATGACCGCGTACATTGCGACGCTGGAAATCCGTCGTGGCCAGATCGGCGAAAATGACCCGGTGACCGTCAGCGAAAACGCCTGGCGTACCGGCGGTTCGCGGATGTTCATCAAGGTTGGCTCGCAGGTGACGGTCAGCGACTTGCTGCACGGCATCATCATTCAGTCGGGTAACGACGCCAGTGTTGCGCTCTCCGAGCACATCGCCGGTAGCGAAGACGCGTTCGCCGACATGATGAACAAGACGGCCGGCGACCTGGGCATGACCAACAGCCACTTCATGAACCCGACCGGCCTGCCGAACCCTGAGCACTACTCGTCGGCTCACGACATGTCGCTGCTGGCTCGCGCAATCATCCACGAAGACCCGGCTCACTACGCGATCTACTCGCAGAAAGAGTTCTTCTGGAACGGCATCAAGCAGCCTAACCGCAACCTGCTGCTGTGGCGCGACAAGACTGTCGATGGCCTGAAAACCGGTCACACCGACGAAGCTGGCTACTGCATGGTGTCTTCGGCCGTACGTGATGGCATGCGCCTGATCGCCGTGGTGTTCGGCACCAACAGCGAAGTGGCGCGCGCCTCCGAAACCCAGAAGCTGCTGACCTACGGTTTCCGCTTCTTCGAAACCCAGACCTTCTATCAGAAAGGCGCCGAGCTGGCTCAGGCTCCTGTCTGGAAAGGCACCACCAATCAAGTCAAGGCCGGCCTGGCTGAAGACTTGACCATGACCCTGCCAAAAGGCCAGCTGAAAAAGCTCGCCGCCAGCATGACCATGAACCCGCAACTGGTTGCGCCAATCGCCAAGGGCGACGTGATCGGTAAAGTCGAAGTGAAACTGGACGACAAGGTGGTGCACAGCGCTGACCTGATCGCTCTGGACGCGGTCGACGAGGGTGGTATCTTCCGTCGCATGTGGGATAGCATCCGTCTATTCTTCTACGGCTTGTTCAACTGAATTAGTGTGGACCTGCATGGCTCCGTTCCAACCCGGGACGGGGCCATGTCCGTTGCCACGGCTTACGAGGCCGTTACGCCATGACAGACACTGAAGTAAAGGCGCCAAAGATCGAATTCCCCGCCAATGATTACCCGATCAAAGTGATCGGCGACACCATTGTCGACATCAAGCAAAAGATCATCGATATCGTCAAGAAACACGCGACGATCAACGATGAGAAGGTGGACGAACGCCAGAGCAGCAACGGCAAGTACACCACCATCCAGTTGCACATCATCGCCACCGGTCAAGACCAGCTGTACGACATCAATAGCGAGTTGCGGGCTACCGGTTTCGTGCACATGGTGCTGTGATGCCGGGCACGCTGGGCTTTCGTGAGCTCGGCCAGATGGCTTACGAGCCGGTCTGGCATGCCATGCAGCGCTTCACCAACGAGCGCGGCTCTGACGCCGCGGACGAGATCTGGCTGGTGGAACACCCTCCGGTGTTCACCCAGGGCCAGGCCGGCAAGGCCGAGCACCTGTTGCTTCCCGGAGATATTCCGGTGGTGCAGGTCGATCGCGGCGGTCAGGTGACTTACCATGGCCCCGGCCAATTGGTGGCGTACCTGTTGCTGGATGTGCGCAAACTGGGTTTCGGCGTGCGTGACCTGGTCACCCGCATGGAACACTGCCTGATCGAGTTGCTGGCCAGCTATGGCGTCACCGCCGCAGCCAAGCCAGACGCGCCAGGTGTCTACGTCGATGGGGCGAAAATCGCTTCACTGGGCCTGCGGATCCGCCACGGTTGTTCCTTTCACGGCCTGGCCCTGAACGTGGACATGAACCTGGAACCGTTTCGACGGATTAATCCCTGCGGCTACGCCGGGCTGGCGATGACCCAGCTGAGCGATCACGCAGGATCGATTGAATTTGCCGAGGTAAGTGCCCGGCTGCGCGCGCAGCTCGTCAAACACCACGCCTATGCTGAGCAGACGACCCGTACGGGCGGAATCGACTGATATGACGCCTGCTGCAGTGCAAACCATGCGCCCGACGC